>JBEVNH010000194.1:0-17504 GCA_040508175.1 Pseudoxanthomonas sp. | reverse complement strand
GGACGCGACCGCGATGTGGCCGGGGAGGGTGCCATCGCACAGCGCACCCCCCGCGCTGGATACCCCCCAGGACCGCTGTCTCCCCCACGTCACGCGTGCGGCCTGCACCGAACACGCTGTATCTGTGCATGTTGATCGCCGGTTTCGGTGCCATGCCGCTGGCCCAGGCCCAGGACACCGACACGAGCAAGGCCAAGACACCGTCCACGCTGGACGCGATTTCCGTCACCGCCGCCAAGCGCACCACGCTGATCGAGAAAACGCCGATGGCCATCAGCGCCATCACCGCCGAGCAGCTCGATGATCTGGGCGCGGTGGACATCAAGGACTACGCCGCCCAGGTCCCGGGCCTGCGCATCCAGTACAACGGGCCAGGGGCCAACCGCATCAGCCTGCGCGGCATCAACTCCTCGGGCGAGGCGACGGTCGGTGTGTACTACGACGAGACCCCGATTGCCGGTTCGGTCGGCGTCAGCAGCGATGCTGGCGGCCGTTCGCCGGATCTGGAACTGTTCGACGTGGATCGCATCGAAGTACTGCGCGGCCCGCAGGGCACGCTGTACGGGGCCAGCTCGATGGGCGGCGCGATCCGCGTGCTCTACGCCAAGCCCACCCAGGAACTGGAAGGCAAGGTGCAGCTGGGCTATGAAGCCACCGAAGGCGGCGACCCCAGCAACAGCCAGCAGCTGATGCTCAACGTGCCCATCGCCAAGGACGTGCTGGCCGCGCGCCTGACCGCCTACAACCGCGATTTCGGCGGCTTCGTCGACAACACCTATCTAGGCATCGACAACATCAACTCCGGCCAGGCGCGCGGTGCGAAGCTGCAGCTGCGCATCACGCCCAGCGAAGATGTCACTGTCGACCTGAGCCATTCGCGCGGCACCACCGATGCGTTCTCACCGAGCTGGGTGCCGGCCTTCGGCGATTACGTGCAGCGCTCGCAGGTCAAGCTGCCGTACGACGACACCAACGAGATTTCCTCGGCCACGCTCAACTGGGACCTCGGGTTCGCCACGTTGACGGCCAACACGTCCTACCAGAACCGCGCCTCGACCTACATCAGCGACGACAGCTACTACATCCAGACCTATCGCACGGCCGGGCAGTGCGCCTCGCAGACCGGCGTGGCCAGCTGCAACACCGCGCAGCTCAACGACTGGTACGCCTACGTCGACAGCCAGACACCGGCGGCGCTGATCCACGACGGCGTCACCCGCGACCGCACCAGCGAGGTCCGGCTGACCTCCCCGGACAGCGATTTCATCGACTGGACGGTCGGCGTCTTCAGCCAGAACCGCGATAACCATATCGCCAGCCAGGACACGCTGGCCGACCCGGCCACCGGCATCATCATCACGCCGTGGGACCTGTTCTACCGCCGCCAGATCTGGGACAAGCTCAAGCAGAAAGCCGTCTTTGGCGAGGCGACCTGGCATGCCTCAGACAAGCTCAACGTCACCGCGGGCTTGCGCTGGTACGACTACGACAAGACCGTCACCGGCGTCACCGATATCCCGTGGGACATGATCGGTGCCGGCCTGCGCCCGTTGACCAGCGTCGACGCCGGCGAGCACGGATTCCTGCGCAAGTTCACCATCGACTACGCCCTGAGCGATGCGGCCATGGTGTACGTCACCGCAGCGGACGGCTTCCGCCCTGGCGGTGCCAACCAGGTGATCGGCCTGTCCGAGGATCTGACGGGCTATTCCTCCGACAAGCTGTGGAACTACGAGATCGGCGCCAAGACGTCCTGGCTGGATCGCTCGCTGTTCCTCAACGCTGCCCTGTACCAGATCGACTGGGATGACATGCAGGTGCGCGGCCGCACGCTCAACGGCGCCTTCTCGTTCCTGTCCAATGCCGGTGCCGCGCGCATGCGTGGCGCCGAGCTGGAAGCCATCTGGCGCCCGGTCTCCGGCCTGGAGCTGTCGGCCAACTACAACTACATCGACGCCAAGCTGACCCAGGACCAGATCAGCGAGGTGGTCAGTGGTGCCGGGCGCACCGGCGACCCGGTGCCGGACATTCCGCGCACCAGCGGCATGATGGCGGCCGCCTACCGCTTCCCGATGGGCGCGAACCTGGACGGCATGGTGCGCCTGGACGGCACCTATGTCGGCGGCAGCTACTCGCTGTTCCGTGGCACCTACAACACCTACAAGGATTCCTACACCACAGTGAACCTGCGCACCGGCGTGGAAAGCGCCGACGGCAAGTGGGACGCCTATCTGTACGTGCAGAACCTGACCGACGAGGTGGCGTTGAACCAGTACACGCGTTCGTCCACGCCACCGTTCGAGTCCGCGACCAGCCTGCGTCCACGCACCTATGGCGTGACCGTGTCGTATAACTTCTGATGTCCACCGCCGGCTGCTGTTGCAGCGGCCGGTGACCTGCAAGGAATTTTCATGCGGAAACTCAAAGCTTCAGGCCTGCGTGCCGCCCTCGCGCTGGCGCTGGTCATGTCCACCGGCCTGGCGCAGGCCGCCGTGCCTTCACCAAAAGACGTGTTGGGCCACGCGCCGGGCGATGACTATTACCTGGCCGACTACGGCGATTCCATCAAGTACTTCCACGCGCTGGCGCAGGCCTCGGACCGCATCAAGCTGGTCCAGGCCGGCAAGACCACACAGGGCCGCACGATGGAGTACGCGGTGATTTCCTCGCCGCAAAACCTGGCCAGGTTCGAGGAATACAAGGCCGTTTCGAAGAAGCTGGCTGATTCGCGCGGCGTCAGCGAGGCCGAGGCCAAGCAGCTGGCGGCGACGTCGAAGATCATCGTGCACATCGACGGCGGCATGCATTCCAGCGAGGTCTCCGATCACCAGCTGCCGCTGGCACTGGCCCACCATCTGCTGTCCACGCAGGACGATCCGGACACCGCGGCGATCCTGGACAACGTGATCCTGGTGCTGTGGCCCACGCTCAATCCCGATGGCCAGGACATGGTGGTGCATTGGTACCGCGACCATGCCGATGCGTCCAAGGGTCCGGCCAAGGCGGAGATCGTCGATGGCCGCCCGCAGACGCTGCACCGCGATCCGGCGCTGCCGTGGCTGTACCAGGAATACGTGGGCCACGACAACAACCGCGACGGTTACATGCTCAACATGAAGGAGAGCCAGGTGGTGTTCGCGGCCGAGCAGGAATACGCGCCGGCCATCTGGTATTCGCAGCACCAGTCCGCGCCCTTCCCCGCGCGCATCTGGATGCCGCCCTTTGCCGACCCGATCAGCTCCAACATCAATCCGCGCATCCGCCAGTGGACCACCAACATCGGCATCAACATGATGTCGCGCTTCGAGCTGGAGGGAAAACCCGGCGCGATCGCGCAGGCGCGCTTCGACAACTGGTATCCGGGTTTCCTGGATTACACGATGGCCTTCCGCCATACCATCGCCTACTTCACCGAGACCGCGCACGATTCGGCCACGCCGCGCGTGTATGACGTCAAGGAATTTCCGCAGGAATTCCAGGACCTCAAGGCGCAGGTGATGTATCCCAACCCGTGGAAGGGGGGGCTGTGGCAGTTGAAGGATTCGGTGGATTACATGCTGACCGCCTCGCTGTCCACGCTGGAAACCGCGGTCAAGTACCGCCCGCAGCTGCTGTTGAACCGCTACCAGGCCGCGCGTGACACCATTGCCCGGTTCAGTGCGGGCGATGCGCCGCGTGCGTGGGTCATTCCCGCCGGCCAGGCCGATACGCCGACCGCGGCGTTGCTGGCGCAGAAGCTGATCCAGCAGGGCGTGGAAGTCAGCCAGACGGACAGTGCCTTCAGCGCGGGCGGCAAACGCTTTTCCGCCGGCTCCTACGTCATCCCGATGGACCAGCCGTTCGCCGGCCTGGTGCAGGAATTGTTCGAGCGCCAGAAGTACCCGGACGTGGTGCTCAACGGCGATACCGGCAAGCCGGTGACGCTGCCCTACGACACCACCGGCTGGACGCTGCCGCTACAGTTCGGCATCGACGCCGTGCCAGTCAGCGATGCACTGCCCAAGGCGCTGCGTGACGCGCTCAAGCCGCTGTCTTCCGCGCAGGCCAAGGGCAGCGTGCAGGGCAAGGGCGAAGTCTTCGCGCTGAGCCGTGCAGTCAATGCCAGCTTCGCGGCGATCAACCAGGCCCTGGCGCAGGGCGCGCAGGTCAGCGTGGCAGGGGCGGCGGTCAAGACCGTCAACGGCAGCGAAGCCGATGCCTTCATCGTCAGCGGCCTGGCGCGCGCGCAGATGGAACGGATCGCTGCGGACACCGGCGTCACCGCCGTGGCACTAAACAAGGCACCCGTCGGCAAAGCGCTAGCCAAGGCGCGCATCGGCCTGTACCGCGCCTATGGCGGCGGCAATTACGACGAAGGCTGGACGCGCTGGCTGCTGGAGCAGTACCACTACGCGCCGACCACGCTTTACAACAAGGATATGCAGGCCGGCGGGCTGGCCGACAGGTTCGACGTGCTGGTGATCCCCGACCTGGGCGGGCGCGGACAGACCGCGGCGCAGGCCTTGACCGATGGCCTTGCCGAAGGCGTCACCACCGCGGAGTACACCGGCGGTATCGGCAAGGACGGTGTGGCCGCGTTGAAGGCTTTTGTCGCGGCCGGCGGCACGCTGGTGACCTTCAACAAGGCGGCCGATGCGGCGATCGAACTGCTCGATCTGCCGGTGAGCAACGTGCTGGGCGGACTCAAGCCGGAAGAATTTTTCTGCTCCGGTGCACTGCTCAAGCTGGATCTGGGGCAGGGCAGTGCCGCCACCAGCGGCCTTCCGCAGCATCCGACCGCGATGTTCGAGCGTGGTCCGGCGTTCGAGCCCAAGGCCGGCTTCCAGGGCCAGGTGCTGGCGCGCTATGCCGCCGATGGCAATCCCTTGCTAAGCGGCGTGCTGCTCTCGCCCGAACGTATCCAGGGCAAGGGCGCGGCGGTGGAAGTGCAGCAGGGCGAGGGCAAGGTGTATCTGTACGGCTTTCGCCCCCAGTGGCGCGGACAGTCGCAGGGCACCTACAAGTTTGTGTTCAACACGCTGTACGTGCAGCAGTAACCCTGTCGCAGGACCATCACGAACGGCCGCTGCGATGCGGCCGTTCGTGTGTGGGCGCTGTGCTAGCCTGCGACGCCCCGCCTGACCGATCCACGCCCGCGCGATGAGAACCGACAGCCGCCTTTCCCGCATGCTGCATGTGTTGTTGCACATGGCGCGACAGGACGGGCCGTTCACCTCGGACCAGATCGCGCACATGCTCGGCACCAACGCGGTCGTGGTCCGCCGCACGATGGCTGGCCTGCGTGAGGCTGGCTACGTGCGATCGGGCGGTGGCCACGGCGGCGGCTGGCTGATCGATTGCGACCTGGCCCAGGTCACGCTGTTGGATGTGCATCGCGCGGTCGGCGGCGCCAAATTGTTCGCGCTGGGCCATGAGCAGCCAAATCCCGAGTGCGGCGTGGAAAAGGTCGTCAACGCGGCGATCGACGACGCACTCCAGCAGGCGCAGTCCCTACTGCTTGCCCGGCTGGGTGAGGTGAGCCTGGCCGACCTGGCCGCGCAGTTCGATGTCCTGTGCCGCAAGGGCGGCTGGGATCGTAGGACGGCCAAGGCACATTCGGCCTGAGCGCACGGCCGCCGGTGGCGAAGGCCTTTCAGGCGGTCATCCCTTTTATAACGCGATATCTGAAGGCTTTCGCCCCGCGAATGCATCGTGCAAAGTCACGTTTATTTGAGTAACAAATAAAGTTACGTAATATGGCGACTCCATATTTCCTCCAGGAGTGCCGACATGACCCTTTCCCACCGCGCGCCGTATGACGTCGTCATTGTGGGTGGCAGTTTCGCCGGCCTGTCCGCGGCGCTGATGCTCGGGCGCGCCCGCAAACGCGTGCTGGTGATCGATGGCGGCCGTCCGCGCAACCGCTTCGCTGACCACGCCCACGGCCTGATCGGCCATGACGGCAAGCCGCCGGCACAACTGCTGGGTGAGGCGGTGGCGCAGGTCATGGCCTATCCGTCGGTGGGCCTGCACATCGGGCTGGCGCGCAGGGCCGAACGCAACGCCGACGGGTTTCTCATCACGCTGGACGCGGGCGAGTCCGTCAGCGGACGCAAGCTGATCCTCGCCAGTGGCATTCGAGACGTCTTGCCGGACGTGGAAGGCCTTGCGGCGCGCTGGGGCCGGAGCGTGCTGCACTGTCCGTACTGCCATGGCTACGAAGTCGCCGGGCAGCCGCTGGGCGTCCTGGCCAACAGTGCGATGAGCCCGCACCAGGCCGAGGTCGTGTCCGAATGGGGCCCGACGATCTACTTCAGCCAGGGCCGCTTTGCGCCGGATAGCACGCAGGAAGGCCGGCTGAAAGCGCTCGGCGTGCAACTTGAACATACCCCGGTGGCCTCACTACACGGGGTTGGCGCGAACCTGCAGTACGCGCGTTTGCACGATGGGCGTCAGATCCCGTTGGCGGCCATGTTCACCGTACCCGGCATCGAACTGCAGAGTGACCTTGCCGCGCAGTTGGGATGCTCCCTCGTGGATGGCCCTTTGGGCCACTACGTCAAGGTGGACGACACGCGCCAGACCAGCGTGCCGGGCGTGTTCGCCGCCGGCGACATGGCCACCGCCATGCAGAGCGTACCGTTGGCCGTGGCGGCCGGTGCCATGGCGGGTGTGGCCGCACACCGGGCATTGATCGAGGATGCCTGCCGCGATTCGACCCGCTGAGTGGCTTGTCAGCCAGACAACACGAAAACCCCGATACTTGCCGACCTGTTCAAACGATCCGGGAGCGTCGTCTTGTTAGGTCCAATCTTGTTGTGTGCAGCCAGCGGCCTGTCCGCAGGCGTGGTTCCGCCTGTTTCACCGCAGACACTGCTGGTCGGCACGTATACGGCCAGCGGCAGTGGCGGGATCCAGGTGTTCGATTTCGATGCGGACAGCGGAAAACTGGCTGCGGCGCCGCGCCAGGTCGTGTCGGCCGAGAATCCTTCCTGGCTGGTGGTCACGCCGGACGGCCGCAAGGTGTATGCCGTGAACGAGAACGGTCCCGGACAGCGCGACCCCATCGGCCGGGCCAGTGCGTTCCGGGTCGATCCGGCCGCGCGCACGCTGCAGCAGACCAGTCAGGTCAACTCCCTGGGCAATGAGCCCACGCATGCGGCGCTCAGCCGCGACGGACGCTTCTTGTTTGTCGCTAACTACTCCGGTGCGGCCGATCCGGGCGGCACCTTGGTCGTGCTGCCGGTCGAGGGCGAGCAGCTCAAGCCGGCGGTACAGGTCAAGACGCATCACGCCAGTCGCGTGAATGCCGAGCGCCAGCAGGCCGCGCACGTGCATTCGGCGGTGGTGTCGCCGGATGGCAAGACGGTCTATGCGCAGGACCTCGGTGCCGACCGGATCTACGTCTACCGCTACGATGCCACGCAACCTGAAGCACCGCTCACCCGCGACAAGCGCCAGCCGGAAGTGGTGCTGCCGCCGGGCTCCGGCCCCCGACACCTGGTCTTCAGTGCCGATGGACGCCACGCCTGGTTGACGTTGGAGATGTCCGGACAGGTGGTCGGATTTGCCGTGCGCGATGGGCAACTGGTCGAGCAGCAAAGCGTCGATCTCGCGCCGCAAGGCCTGGCGGGTGGCAAGGCTTCCGCCGCGCTGCATCTTTCCGCCGATGGTCGCTTCCTCTATGTCTCCAATCGCGGCACCGACAATCATCTGGTGGTGTTTGCTGTCGAGGAGCGCAGCGGACAGCTGACCCAGGTGCAGCGCCGCAGCGTGGAGGGCGATCATCCGCGCGAGTTTGCGCTGTCGCCGGATGGCCGCTACCTGCTGGTTGCCAACCAGCTCAGCAACGCCGTGGTGATCATGCGGCGGGACGCGAAGAGCGGCAAGATCGGCGAAGTCGTGCAGACCGTGCCGGTCAAATCGCCCTCGGACCTGAAGTTCCTGCCGGCGAAGTAAGCGCCGGCGCGGCAGGCTAGGCAGACCAAGGGGCCCACCAGGGCCCCTTCGCGCATTGGCGCATCGCGTTCCCCACACCGGCGCGTGGAGATACGGTAGATCCGTGCGCTTAGAAACGCGCCTGGACGGAGAACATCAGGTTGCGCGGGTTGCCGTAATAGTTGCTCCAGCCACTCGGGTTGACCTTGCTGTAATAGACCTTGTCGAACACGTTGTTGGCATTGAGCTGCAGGCGCACGTTGTCGCTCAGGTCGTAGCTGGCCATCAGGTTCCACACCGCGTAGCCGGACTGGTGTGCCACCAGTTGTCCGCTGGTGGCGCGGGTTTCGCTCTGCGCCTGTACGCCGCCGCCTAGACGCACGTCGCGCAGCACGCCCGGCAGGCGATAACTGGAGAACACGCGCAGTAGATGGCGCGGGTCCAGTTCGCGGATCGGCTTGCCGACATTGGCCGCCGACGGATCACGCAGGTACTCGGTCTTGGTGTTGGTGTAGCCGGCCATCACCTGCCAGTTCGGTGTCAGGTCGCCGGACAGCTCCAGTTCCCAGCCCTCGCTGCGCGTCTTGCCGCCGGCCATCTTGCAGAAGCCGGACGGGTAGTACGGCAGGCACGGGTTCGGCGTGTCGGCATCGTCCATGGCGCGGCCGACATTGTTGATGCGGAACAGCGACAGCGCACCATTCAGGCGGCCACCGAAAAACTCGCCCTTGACGCCGGCCTCGTAGTCCTCGCCCGTGATCGGGGCCAGCTGGCCGCCATCGGCGGTGTAGCCGGCCTGCGGGGTAAAGATCTCGCTGTAGCTGGTGTAGACGCTGAGGTGCTTGCTGATGTCGTACACCAGGCCGGCGTAGGGCGTGACTTCATGGTCGATGCTGTAGCTGCTGCCCGGATTGGTGGGCACGGTGTAGTCGTACCAGTTGGCGCGCGCGCCCACCATTGCCGTCAGCGGATCGGCCAGCGACAGGCGTGCCAGTGCGAAGACCGCTTCCTGGCGCACGCTGTTGTCGATGCCGGCGTAGTAGGTGGCGCCGGTCAGGTCGAGCGGCTCGGGATAGCTGGTGTACGGATCCCACTGGCGCAGATCCACGCCGGTCATCGGCGCGATGTTGAAGTAACCCGAGGTGTTGTTGGTGGCCACATTGCGGCCTTCCACGCCCACGGTGAGGTGATGGCGCCGGCCGAACAGTTCGAACGGGCCATCGCCGGTCAGGTTGATCACATTCTGGTGGCTGCCGCCGTTGCTGTAGACGGCGGTGGAGACATCGGCCAGATACGGGTCGGCATAGCGCACGCGCGGGAACGAGAACGAGGTCTGCTTGAAGTCACCGATGTAGCCGAAGCGGTTGTGCGCGGCATTCAGACGCAGGCTCCAGGCGTTGTCGAAGCGGTGCTCCAGGCCGATGAATACCTGCTGGTTGTAACGGTTCCAGCGATTCCAGTCGGCGCCGAAGTAGGTGCTGCGCGCGAAATCGAGCTGGCTGCCGTCGCGATCCGGCGGCAGGTTGCCCCAGGCGCCGGTGGCGTAGAGATCCGACTGCTGCAGACTGAAAGTCAGCAGCGTGTTGTCGGTCAGGTCGGCTTCCAACACGCCATAGACCGTGTGACGTTCTTCCTGCTTGGCGTGCTGGAAGAAGTCGCGCTCGTCGTAGGTGGCGACGATGCGGCCACGCAGCGTGCCCGCCTTGTTCAAAGGTCCACCGATGTCGCCTTCGATGCGACGGCGATCCCATGAGCCCAGCGACAATCCGGCCGAACCACGGAAGGTGTCGGTCGGACGCTTGCGCACCAGATTGACCGTGGCCGACGGGTTGCCCGCACCACGCAGCAGGCCGGCCGCGCCGCGCAGTACTTCGACGCGGTCGAGTACGCTGGTATCGGGCTGGATGAACAACGAGCCGCCCTGGTCGATCAGCATGCCGTCGATCTGCAGGTTGTCGATCTGGAAGCCGCGCGAGAAATAGTTGACGCGCTCGCTGTCGACGTAATCGACCGTGACGCCCGGCGTGTTCTGCAGCACGTCGTGCATGTCCAGCAGCACGCGGTCATCCAGCATCTGCCGCGAGATCACGGTGACCGGCTGCGGCGTCTGGCGCACGCTTTGCAGACCCTTGAACACGGTAGTGGCCTGCGCACCGTAGGTGCCGGATCCTTCGGTGTTCGCGCCGCGCTGTCCCTTCACCCGCAGCGCGTCGAGCGTCGTCGCTTCCTCGTCAGCGTTGGGACTGGACTGCGCCACGGCAGGCGCGGACATGACCATCAGCGTGACAGACAGCACGCTGCAAAGCAGGCGGGGACGGAGGACCGGCGAACGGGATCCGCGCAGGCAAGGGCGATGGGGCGTCATGGGATTTCCTGGATTAAATCGATTCAGTTCATCGCCCAGCCGAACGCCCAGGGACGATGCCCCGCAAGGGGCATGCGCGCGATCAGAACCGGGAAATGCCTTCAAATGCGAACGCGTCGCATCTGCGTCAATTATGGTGATCTTTGCGGGATGACGCAATGCGTCACGCTGCCGGGACGCAGCGTGGCGCGTGATCGAACCACGCATGGGCGTCGTTGGTGATGTCTGTCAAGCACCACGACGCAGCCCGGGGGGGGCGCAACCAACCATCGAGGAGGCAAAGGACAGCGCCCACCTCGCGCGCCGGCACGGCCGGGAAGCGTGCGGCGGCGCAGTCAGCCGTCGACTGGACGTGCCGGGCCGCTTAGCAGACGCTGGTAGAACACCAGATCCAGCCAGCGCCCGAACTTGAAGCCCGCGTGGCGGATCACGCCGGCCCGCTCGAAGCCCAGCGATTCGTGCAGGGCAATGCTGACCGCATTGCCCAGGTCGATACCGCCTACCAGGGTATGGATGTCGCGGCGTTCGGCCTGGGCGACGATGGCTTGCAACAGCACGCGCCCCAGGCCCTTGCCGCGATGCGCGGGCGCTACGTACACCGAGTGCTCCATCGTGTACTTGTTGGCCGGACGTGGGCGGAACGGGCCATAGGTGGCAAAGCCCATCAGTGCGCCATCGTCGTCTTCCAGTCCGATCACCGGGTGGCCATTGGCTTGCTTGTCGGCAAACCACGCGGTCATCGCGCTGCGGGGCCGCTCGACGTAGTCATACAGTGCGGTGGAATGGACGATGGCGTCGTTGAAGATCGCCAGGATCGCGTCGGCGTGGCGTTCTTCGGTGCAGGTGACCTGGTGCAAGGCGGCGGGGCGTGCGTAGGAGGTCGGCGAAATCTAGCACGCAGCCGCGCCACTCAACGCGGCACGCGCACCATGCGTTCCAGCAGGTGCTCGACGAGGTGTTCCGGGCGGGTGGTGCGGCCGACATGGGTCGGTGAGACCTGCACCACCGCGCTGCGCTTGGCTGTGAGGAAATGGAAGCGCGCACGTGCGGGCAGCTGCGCGACCGGACCGGCGCTGGCATCGCCGCGGCAGATGGCGACGATGGCTTCCAGCCAGGGCTGCACGGCGTCCGGATCCAGCGTCGGCGCGAATGCGTGCAGACGCGCCGGGTCGATCTCGATGGCCGCCTGCAGATGACGTGCGCCCGGGCAGGACACGATCACCCCGACGTTGATGAACTCTTCGCGTTCCACCCGCGGCACCACGCGGATGATGGCGTAGTCATACGTGTGCAGCGTGGGCACGGATGGCCTCCTGCACGAAGGCGGCACGCGTGTCGCGGCGCCGCTTGAGGTAATCGATGTAGGCACGGCGATGCGCAGCGACATCGGCGAATGCCGGCTCGCCCTGCAGCCAGCTTTCGGGAACGGCGGCGACGATGTCTTCGATCACGCCATCGGTCAGCCCCTGCGCCATGCCGGCATCGATCTGTGCGATCTGCGTGGCAAAAGGCAGCAGTACGTGGTCGCGGATCAGCACGAAAGGCTTCTCGCACGCGGTGCCGGCGTTGGCCCAGTCGTGATGGAAATACAGCGCCGCACCGTGGTCGATCAACCAGGGCTTGCGGTGCCAGACCATCAGGTTGGGATTGCGCGCGGTGCGGTCGACATTGCTGATGAAGGCGTCGAACCAGACGATGCGCGAGGCCAGCCCGGCATCGACGGGGACGGCGGCCGGGTCGTAGTTGAGCGCGCCGGGCAGGTAATCCATGCCGAGGTTGAGGCCTTCACTGGCGCGGATCAGGTCCTGGATCTCGGGGTCCGGCTCGGTGCGGGCCAGTTCGACATCGAGTTCGACCAGCGCCAGCTCGGGCATCGGCAGCGCCAGTGCGCGCGCGAGTTCACCGGCCACCAGTTCGGCCACTAGTGCCTTCGGCCCCTGGCCGGCGCCGCGGAACTTGAGGACATACAGGCCGTCGTCATCGCCCTCGACCACGGCAGGCAGCGATCCGCCCTCACGCAAGGGCGTGACGTAGCGCGTGGCGATGACGGTCTTCAAGGTGAGCGGTGCGGCAGGCATCGCGCAAGCCTAGCCGAACGCAGCCAGTGGGGTCATGTCGTTCTGTGCCGAAGCTTGAACCCTGACCGATGGCCCAGGGCCGCGCCGGAGGCCGGTGCTAGAGTCGGGCAGGGCGTGGCCGGCACGATGTCGCCGCGCATGTGCTTGATCGATGGGGATGAACGATGTTGAAGACGATGCAACCACGACCGCGGTTCTGGTCCGCCGCACTGACCGCCGTGATCGGAACGGCCGCGATGACCTCGCCTGCATTCGCCGGCTACGACGCGCCGCCGGAGCAGCTGTTGAAAGTGCTCAAGGCACCGCCGCCGCCGACGGCCAGCGTCGACCCGAGCGGGCAGCGTGTGTTGCTGACGACCCTGCAGACCTATCCGTCCATCGAGCGCGTGGCGCGGCCGTATCTCAAGCTGGCCGGTGTGCGCCTGGAGCCGCAGAACCGCAGCCGTCACGATACGCGCGCTGGTTACGGCATCCCGGCCTGCGTGGCCGAGTTCACTGTGGTGGAGATTGCCAGCGGCAAAGACACCAAGGTGCCGCTGCCGGCCAATGCCTGTCCGGGCCCGGCGCGCTGGTCGCCCGATGGCACGCGCTTCGTCTTCGAGAACGTCTCGGCGACATCGGTTGAACTGTGGGTCGGCGATGCCGCCAGTGGCCAGGTGCATCAGGTGCCAGGCGTGCAGTTGAATCCGATCTTCGGCAGTGCCGTGCAGTGGCTGGAAGGCAGCAAGTCGCTGCTGGTCAAGCGCGTGCCGCAGCAGCAGGGCGCGGCGCCAGCCGATGACGCACCGGGCCCGGATGGCCAGCAGTCGCTGGGTAGCACCGGCGAAAGCAGCACGTACGAAGCGCGCGACCTGTTGAGCAGTGAGCACGATGAAGCCTTGTTCGCCTATTACGGCACCTCGCAGCTGGCGGTGGTGGATGTGGCCAGCGGCGTCGTGCGCGACGTCGGCACGCCGGCGATCTACAACGGTGTCAACGCCGCGCCCGATGGCCGCCACGTGCTGACCGAGGCCATCCAGGCCCCGTACTCGCATGCGGTGACCTACCAGCGTTTTGCCAACGACGTGGCGGTGCTGGACCTGGCCAGCAACAAGGTCAAGACCCTGGCCAAGCTGCCGCTGGCCGAGCGCGTGCCAGTCCACGGCGTGCCGGAAGGCCCGCGTGATTTCGACTGGCGCGCGACCGATGCGGCCACGTTGGTGTGGGCCGAAGCGCTGGACCGCGGCGACTGGAAAGTCGAGGTACCACACCGCGATCGCGTGCTGATGCAGAAGGCGCCGTTCACTGGCAAGCCGATCGAGGTCGCCCGCACCAAGCAGCGCTTCGATGGCTTGGCCTGGACCGCGCAGCCGGACGTGGCCTTCCTGTTCGAGAATGACGACAACCGCCATTGGCGGCAGACGCACGTGGTCAACATCGACAAGCCCAAGCAGCCTGGCCGCCTGCTGTGGGACCTGTCCAGTGACGAGCAGTACGAAGATCCGGGCATGTTCGTGTATCGCACGCTGCCCAATGGCGCTCCTGTCGTGCGACAGGAAGGCGACACCGTGTTCCTGCGCGGGCAGGGCGCCTCGCCGCAGGGCGATCGTCCGTTCCTGGATCGGCTGGACCTGGCCTCGTTCAAAACCGAGCGCTTGTTCCGCAGCAGCGCCGATGCCTACGAGCAGTTCCTGGGTTTCAGCGAGACACCGGAGAAGTTCCTGACCTGGCATCAGTCGGTCGTGGACCCGCCGAATGCCTTCGTGCGCACGCTGGGCGCGCCTGCGACCGCAGCGGAAAAGGGCGAAGCGACGTTCGCGTCCACCTCGACGGCGCTGACTCACCTGGCCGATCCGACGCCGGAAGTGCGCCAGATCAAGAAGCGCCTGGTGACCTACAAGCGGGTGGACGGCGTGGACCTGTCGTTCACGCTGTACACGCCGCCGGGCTACACCGAAGGCCAGCGCCTGCCGGCGATCCTGTATGCGTATCCGGCCGACTTCGCCAACAGCGCGCAGGCCGGGCAGGTGTCCGGTTCGCAGCAGACGTTCACCCGGCTGGTCAATTACCGCCTGATGCTGCTGGCCGGCTACGCGATCATCGACAACGCGTCGTTTCCCATCGTCGGCGATCCCAGGACCGCCTACGACACCTACCTGGAACAGCTCACCGCCGATGCCAAGGCTGCGGTGGACAAGGCGGTGGAACTGGGCGTGGTGGACCGCAACCGTATCGGCGTCACCGGGCACAGCCATGGCGGCCTGATGACCGCCAACCTGATCGCGCATACCGACCTGTTCAAGGCGGGCGTGGCGACCAGCGGCTCGTACAACAAGACCTTCACCCCGTTCGGCTTCCAGAACGAGCGTCGTTCGGTGTGGCAGGCGCAGGATGTGTACCTGAAGGCCTCGCCGTTCTTCTATGCCGACAAGATCAAGCTGCCCTTGCTGCTGGTGCATGGCGAGGACGATGCTAACCCGGGCACCGAGCCGTTCCAGTCGCGCAAGCTCTACCAGGCCATTCGCGGCAACGGCGGCACGACGCGCCTGGTGATGCTGCCGTACGAGCCGCACTGGTACACCGCGCTGGAATCCAACCAGCAGTTGGTCTACGAGATGCTTAGCTGGTTCGACACCTATGTAAAAAATGCGCCGGTCAACGAACCTACGATCGAGTCGAAGTAAGCCAGAGCCTGGCCGGTGCGACTGCCCGGCTGCGATGCAAGACCGTCTCCCCCCTGGACAGGAATGAATGATGAAGCACGTCGTTGTGTTGTTACTTGGATTGATGGTTGCATTGCCCGTGTTCTCACGCGCTGCCTCGCGCGATGTGGATGCCAAGGCGTTGCTGGCCAGCGCGAAGTTCGCCCAGGCGCGTGCCGCGCTGGACCGCGACTACGACCGCACGATCGACGACCTGGTGGCGCTGACCGAGATTCCGGCCCCGCCCTTCAAGGAACAGGCGCGCGCCCAGGCTTATCTGACGCTGCTGAAGGCACATGGCCTGAGCGATGCGGAGCTCGACGCCGAAGGCAACGCAATGGGCCTGCGCCGCGGCACCGGCGGCGGTCCGTTGATCGTGGTCGCCGCGCATCTGGACACGGTGTTTCCGGAAGACACGCCCATCAAGGTCACGCGCGAGGGCAACACGCTGCTGGCGCCGGGCATCGGCGATGACACCAGCGGACTGAGCGCGCTGCTGGCGTATCTGCGTGCGATGGATGCGGCCGGCTATCGTCACAAGGCCGACATCCTGTTCGTCGGCAATGTCGGCGAGGAAGGCCCAGGAAATCTGCGGGGCGTGCGCCATTTGTTTACCCAGGGCAAGTACAAGGACCGCATTTCGGCCTTCATTTCCTATGAGCCGGGCCGTGCTGGTCGCATCACCAACGGTGGCGTTGGCTCGTTGCGCTACCAGGTCAGCTTCACCGGGCCCGGCGGACACAGCTACGGCAGTTTTGGTCTGGTCAACCCGGCCTATGCGATGGGACAGGCGATCAGCGGCATGGGGCGCCTCCAGGTGCCCAAGTCGCCCAAGACCACCTACAACGTCGGCGTGCTGGAAGGAGGCACCTCGGTCAACTCCATTCCGCACACCGTCGCCATGACCGTGGACATGCGCTCGGCAGGCAAGCAGGAACTGGAACAGCTACGCAGCGACTTCCTCGCCTTGCTGCAGCCCGCCGTGGCGGCGGAGAACGCTGCGCGCGATACCAAGGAAGGCAAGGTGGCGTTCGAGGCAAAGTTGATGGGTGATCGCCCGGTTGGCCGCACTGCGGAAGATACGGATCTGGTGCAGATCGCGCGTGCAGTTGCACAGGCGGGCGGCAAGGAGGTCAAGCTGGGCGCCAGTTCGACCGATGCCAACCTGCCGATGAGCCTGGGGATCCCGGCGATCACGTTGGGGTCCGGCTTCGACAGCCGGCGCTCGCATTCGCTTGATGAAAGCGTCGCGCTGGACAAGCCGGTCGATGTGGAGAACCTGTCGCTGGCGCTGGCTTCGCTGTTGCTGCTGTCCGGGGCGGAATAGCCGCCCATTTATATGCGGGAACGGAATGCAGGAATGTTTCCAGAGGAAGTGGAGTACGAGGTAGGACCGGTCCAGAGATACAATGAATCCTTGGCGGATTATCGCTTCCGGTATGTCGTGTATTGCTGCAAGTGGCTCCTTGCCTCGACCCTGGGCATCGCGGCATTCGCACTTTGTGCGCCGGTCCTATCCGTGCCAAGAGGGCTTGCCATCGCGGTCGGGATCTTCTCGGTGTTTGCAATCGCTATGCCTGCCGTTGCGGGCGTCGGCTTCCTCATTGGGGGGATGTACGCCAGGCGCCACGGAACTGTAGCCGAGCGTGGGTGGCGCAGCCTCATTGCGGTGGGAGCTGTTGCGCTGGGTCTGGCGGGCTTCCTTCGTCTTCTGCTGGGTCTAGGTTCTGCTTGTGCTATAGGGAAGCGACGTCTGGTCTTTCCAGCGAAACGGTGGCCGCTGGCTCACATGGGCGCGTGACCCGGTGGCCTACGTCATGAGTGCCTTCGGCTACGCCGCATGCGTGGTCGGCTTGCTGACATGGTTTGGAAGAAAAATGCCTCGGCGTTTCGCAATGTCGGGAGGCAACGTCCACGCAAAACGCCGGGGCTAGCTCCAGCGCTCTGCGCATGAAACGCATCATGGCGCATCACGCCGGGATGTCGCTTCAGCCCTCTGACTTATCTGGCAACTTCGCAACCACCTTGATCTCGAAGTCGAACCCCGCAAGCCAATTGATTCCAATGGCCGTCCAGGTCGGATAGGGCTTCTCCGGAAACACCTCATCCTTGACCTTCAACACCGTATCGAATTGATTCTCCGGATCGGTGTGGTAGGAGGTCAGGTCGACGATATCGTCGAATCCGCACCCGGCCGCCTCCAAGGTCGTCTTGAGATTGTTGAACGCCAGGCGCACCTGAGCTTCAAAATCCGGTTCGGGTGAGCCATCGTCGCGGCTGCCGACTTGGCCGGAGACGAACAGGAAGCCGCTGGAACGCACGGCGGGCGAATAACGGTGCTTCTCGTACAGCGCTTGGCGACCTTCGGGAAATACGGCATCACGCTTGCTCATTGTCTGGTCCTCGTATGGGGTGGCCCGCAGGGCCGTGATGTTGCGGTGGAAACAATCTAGGGATCGGCGG
>JBEVNH010000145.1:0-8538 GCA_040508175.1 Pseudoxanthomonas sp. | reverse complement strand
GGACTCTGCCGGCTGGGAGCCGATGGCCTGTGCGTGGGGTGCCTGCGGACAGGGGGGGAGATTGGTCGCTGGTCGCAGCTGGACAATGCGCAGCGGCTGCGCATCATGCAGGAGGAGCTGCCAGGACGAGTGCCGATGCGCGCCGATTTACACACCGAACTGCCTGAGCTGGAGGCTTTGTCCCGCGCTTTGCATCCGCTGGATGGCCTGCCCCGTGGCGATGCCTGGAATCTGGCCGAGCTGGCGGATCTGATGCCGGCCGGCGAGCCAGTGCATGCGGCGGTGCTGGCTGGTCTGGTGCCGCGCGGGGAGGGCACTACCGTGCTGCTGACACGCCGCAACGATGGGCTGCGCAACCACGCCGGGCAGGTGAGTTTCCCTGGTGGGCGGGTGGATCCTGGCGATGCGGATGTCATCGCAGCGGCCATTCGCGAAACCGGCGAAGAGATCGCAATCCCCCCACGGCAGTTGCAGCCCTTGGGCTACCTGGACCCCTTCGTGACGGTCAGCGGGTTCCGCGTGGTGCCTGTGGTGGCGGTGGTCGATCCAGGCTATGTGGCCTTTCCCAACCCGGGTGAGGTTGCTGAAGTGTTTGAAGTGCCGCTGTCGTATCTGATGGATCACCAGACGCTGCGTCACGTGGCTTATGACTGGAAAGGCCGGCCGCGCACGGTGCTGGAATACGACTGGCCTGGCCAGCGCATCTGGGGCGCGACTGCGTCCATCCTCTACAACCTGCGCCAGCGCCTGGAGGCGACCGCATGAACTGGACCACGCTCGTCGATGCCGCCACCCTGCAGACCCACCTGGCCGACCCGCAGCTGCAGCTGCTCGACGCCCGGTTCGTCCTGACCGACCCAACTGCCGGTGCACGGGCCCATGCGCAGTCGCATCTGCCCCGTGCGCCGCATGCGGATCTCAACCGCGATCTTGCGGACTTGTCCGGGCCGGGCGAGGGGCGACACCCCTTGCCGGACGCGGGAGCGTTCGCTGCGAAGTTGGGCGCGTGGGGCATCGGGCCGGATCATCAGGTGGTGGTCTATGACGCTGGCGATGGCAGCATGGCGGCCGCGCGCCTGTGGTGGATGCTCAGGCTGCTGGGTCACACGCGCGTCGCGGTCCTGGACGGCGGCCTTGTGGCGTGGCGCGCAATCTTGGGCGAGGAAACGGACGAAATGCCGACGCTGCAGCCGCTTCCGCCGTATCCGGCGACGTTCGATGCAGCAGAGATTGTCGATGCCGGCCAGGTGCTGGCGCGGTTGGACGATGCGGCTGGCTGGCTGGTCGATGCGCGCGCACCCGAGCGTTTCTCCGGTCAGGCCGAGCACATGGACAAGGTCGCAGGCCATGTGCCCGGCGCAGTCAATCATCCCTATGCGCGCAACCTGGAGGCCGGGAAATTCCTCTCTCCAGCCGCGCTGCGGCAGGGACTGCAGCCTTTGGTGGGCGCGCGCGACCCTGCCGAGCTGGTCCTGATGTGTGGTTCGGGCGTCACCGCCTGCCATCTGCTGCTGGCCTTCGAGTACGCCGGGCTGCGGGGCGCGCGCGTCTATGCCGGCTCGTGGAGCGGCTGGATCAGCGATCCGGCGCGCCCGGTGGCGGTCAGCGCTTCCTGACCCGGGCCACCATGGCCTGCAGCGCCTGCTGGGTCTCCTCGCGGGTCCACGCCTCCACGAAGCGCTCCAGCTGGATCTGATCGGGATGGAGCGCCTCCACCAGTGCGGCGCGCGCGATCCGGCGTGTCTGCAGCATGGCCGCCGACGGGCGCGCCAACAGTGTCTGCAGCCAGGCCACGCTGCGCGGTACGACCGCCTCGATGTCGAGCAGCTCATCCACAAGACCGATGGCGTGGGCCTGCTCGGCACTCACCAGTTCGCCCTGCATCAACAGCCAGGCCGCGCGATGCTCACCCACCGCACGGCGCAGCAGGCGTTGGATGCCTTCCGGTGCGACCAGGCCCACTTGGGTTTCGTTGAGGCCGATCGTGAAAGGCTTTGCGGCGTCCCGGCTGGCCGCCATCACCCGGTAGTCGCAGCACAGTGCTACGACACATCCGCCAGCGGGCGCGTGTCCCGTTAGGGCGGCGACCACCGGCAGCGGTGCGCTGGCAAGCGCGCGCACGACATTGAAGAAGCTTTCCCAGCCTGCAAGGACGGCTGTCTGGTCGCTGCCCAGTGACAGCAGCCACGGGACGTCCATGCCGCCGGAGAAGACGCCCGGCGCGCCGGACAGCACCACGCCGCGTGCCCCCTCGGAAGCGGCTTGGTCCAGCGCCACCACCAGTGCCTGGCAGAGCGTGGCATCGAGTGCGTTGACCGGCGCGCGCGCCAGGCGCAATTCGCGCACGTCGTGTGCGTGGTCTTGGGTTTCGATCAGTGACATGCGGCCCCTCCGCTGCGGGATCACCGCATCATAAGCGGGCCGTGTCGACTGGTGCGTGGAGCGCCGGCCCGCGGGGATGAAGGTCAGCGGCTGGCGTCGCGCACGGCGTCGGGAATCGGCGCGCTTTTGCCGGTGGCCGTGTCGATCCACACCACCACCACGTTGCCATCCGAATACAGCACGCTTTCGTCTTCCACATCGGTGATGCGGTGGCCAATGGTGACGCTGGAATTGCCCAGGCGCTCGACGAACAGTTCCACCATGATCTCGCCCGGCCAGGTGATCGAACGCCGGTAGTTGACGTTGGTGTTGGCCACCACCGGCGAGATGCCGCTGCCCATGCGGGCGCCTTTCATGACGGCATGCAGCCAGCGCACGCGCGCCTCTTCCAGGTAGGAAATGTACTTGGCGTTGTTGACGTGGCCGTAGGCATCCATGTCGCGCCAGCGCAGGCTGATCGGGATGCGGGTCAAGACGGGATGGGGCGCGTCGGTGGGGGGGCTGGCATTGCTCATGAAGACACCTTCTTCTTGATTTTTCTTTTCACCGCCGCCTGCTTGGCCGCGACTTTGGCGGCCATGCGTGGTGGCAGTACCTCGCTCTTGGCCATCGCTGCCGGCTTGGTGGCCTTGGCCGTGGTCGGCAGCAGCTTGGCCAGGAAGCGGCCGGTGTGCGACGCGGGGTTGGCGGCGATCTCCTCCGGCGTGCCGGTGGCGATGATGGTGCCGCCACGGTGTCCGCCATCCGGTCCAAGATCGACCACCTGATCGGCAGTCTTGATCACGTCCAGATTGTGTTCGATCACCACGATGGTGTTGCCGTCATCGCGCAGCTTGTGCAGCACGGCCAGCAGGTGTTCGATGTCGTGGAAGTGCAAGCCGGTGGTCGGCTCGTCCAGGATGTACAACGTGCGCCCGGTGTCGCGGCGCGAGAGTTCCTTGGACAGCTTGACGCGCTGCGCCTCGCCGCCGGAGAGCGTGGTCGCGCTCTGGCCCAGTTTGACGTAGCTCAGGCCGACATCGACCAGCGTTTCCAGCTTGCGTGCGATCGACGGCACGGGCTCGAACAGCTTCAACGCATCCTCGACCGTCATTTCCAGCACGTCGTTGATGTTGAAGCCCTTGTAGAGGATCTCCAGCGTCTCGCGGTTGTAGCGCTTGCCGTGGCAGACATCGCAGGGTACGTACACATCGGGGAGGAAGTGCATCTCGACCTTGATCAGGCCATCACCCTGGCAGGCTTCGCAGCGGCCACCGCGCACGTTGAAGCTGAAACGTCCTGGCGAATAGCCGCGTGCGCGCGACTCCGGTACCTGGGCATAGAGCTCGCGTAGCGGGGTGAACAGGCCGGTATAGGTCGCAGGGTTCGAGCGCGGCGTGCGGCCGATCGGCGACTGGTCGATGTCCACGACCTTGTCGAACAGATCCAGTCCGTGCACTTCGCCGAACGGCGCCACCGGATGCGACGCGCCGTTGATCGCATTTGCACTGAGCGAATACAGTGTGTCGTTGATCAGGGTCGACTTGCCCGAGCCGGAGACGCCGGTGATGCAGGTCAACAGGCCTGCGCCGATTTCCAGATCAACACCTTTGAGGTTATTGCCCTTGGCCCCGGTCAGCTTGAGCGTCATCTTCGGGTTGGGCTTGTGGCGCGTCTTGGGCACCTCGATCTTGCGCTTGCCCGACAGATACTGGCCGGTCAACGAGCGCGGCGACTTGAGTAGGTCCTCGACCGTGCCCTGGCCGACGATCTCGCCACCGTGCACGCCAGCCCCCGGCCCGATATCCAGCACATAGTCGGCCGCGCGGATGGCGTCCTCGTCGTGCTCGACCACGATCACCGTGTTGCCCAGGTCGCGCAGGCGGGTAAGGGTGCCGAGCAGTCGCTCGTTGTCGCGCTGGTGCAGGCCGATGGAGGGCTCATCGAGTACGTACATCACGCCGACCAGGCCGGCGCCGATCTGGCTGGCCAGGCGGATACGCTGGGCTTCGCCACCGGACAGCGTGTCGGCCTTGCGTTCCAGGGTGAGGTAATCCAGACCGACGTCGATCAGGAAGCCCAGCCGCTCGCCGATTTCCTTGACGATCTTGGTGGCGATCTCGCCGCGCCAGCCGGCCAGCTTCATGCCGGTGAAAAATGCCAACGCCTGGTCGACCGGCAGCACCGCGATTTCCGGCAAGGGCTTGTCAGCGACGAACACGTTGCGCGCCGCGCGGTTCAAGCGCGCGCCGCCACAATCCGGGCATGCCTGCTCGCTGATGTACTTGGACAGTTCTTCGCGCACTGCCGAAGATTCGGTCTCGCGGTAGCGACGCTCCAGGTTCGGCACGATGCCTTCGAACTTGTGCTTGCGCTGGTTGCGGCCACCGGATTCGGTGAGATAGGTAAAGGTGATCAGCTCGGTGCCACTGCCGTACAGCACCGCCTGCTGCACTTTGTCCGGCAGCAGCATCCACGGCGCATCCACGTCGAACTTGTAGTGCTTGGCCAACGAGGCGATCAGCTGGAAGTAATACGCGTTGCGACGGTCCCAGCCGCGCACGGCGCCCGCTGACAGCGACAGCTCCGGATGCACCACCACGCGCGCAGGATCGAAGAACTGGGCCACGCCCAGGCCGTCGCACTTGGGGCAGGCGCCCACCGGCGAGTTGAAGGAGAACAGGCGAGGCTCCAGCTCGGGCAGCGAGTAATCGCAGACCGGGCAGGAATACTTGGAGGAAAACAGCTGCGGGGTGGCCGCCGGATCATCCAGCGACATCACCGCGACCATGCCGTCGCCCAGCTTCAGGGCGGTCTCGAAACTTTCGGCCAGGCGCTGCTTGATGTCTTCGCGCGGCTTGAAGCGGTCGATCACCGCCTCGATGGTGTGCTTGACACGCAGCGCCAGCGGCGGCACCGCGTCGATCTCGTACAGCTCGCCGTCCACGCGCACGCGCACATAGCCCTGCGCGCGCAGCTGATCGAAGACCTGGGCGTGCTCGCCCTTGCGCTCGCGGATCACCGGGGCCAGGAGCATGTAGCGCTGGTCGGCGTCCAGGGTCAGCACGTGGTCAACCATCTGGCTGACGGTCTGCGCTTCCAGCGGGTAGCCGTGGTCCGGGCAGCGCGGGCTGCCGACGCGGGCGTACAGCAGGCGCAGATAGTCGTAGATCTCGGTGATCGTGCCGACGGTCGAGCGCGGGTTGTGCGAGGTCGACTTCTGTTCGATCGAGATGGCCGGCGACAGGCCTTCGATGTGATCGACGTCGGGTTTCTCCATGACGCTGAGGAACTGGCGTGCATAAGCCGACAGCGACTCCACGTAACGGCGCTGGCCCTCGGCGTAGATCGTGTCGAAAGCCAGCGACGATTTGCCGGAGCCGGACAGGCCGGTGATCACGATCAACTTGTCGCGCGGCAGGTCGAGGTCGATGTTCTTGAGATTGTGCGTGCGTGCGCCGCGGATGCGGATACTGTCCATGCCTGGGGGGGTCTGGCCTGTGCAGGAAAGGGGAGCGCCGGCGGTGTGGACACGACGCGAATCGGTCAGCCTAGCGAGTCCCCTGTATGGGGGCAATTGACACGTTTTGGAAGAGCGACACGGGCGCCCTGTGTCCTGCCGGGCAGCGTATGGCGTCGGCCGAGTCCTGTTCAGGTCGGGAGAGGAAGTGACTTGCTCCAAGTCACTGATCCGGCTATGATTCCGCTTCTGTCCGCCCCTCGATGGGCGGCAGGCATGAGAATAACTACGAAAAGCCAACACCATAGGAAGCACCCATGTACGCAATTCTGGTCACGGGCGGCAAGCAGTATCGCGTAATGCAGGGCGAAACCCTGCGCGTCGAGAAGCTGGACGCCGAAGTCGGTAAAGACATCACCTTCGACACCCTGCTGATGCTGGGCGACGACAATGGCATCACCCTGGGCGACGCGCTGAAGGGCGCCACCGTCACCGCGACGGTCAAGTCGCAGGGGCGTGCCGACAAGGTCCGCATCATCAAGTTCCGCCGCCGCAAGCACCACATGAAGCAGCAGGGACACCGGCAGTACTACACCGAAATCGAGATCACTGGCATCGCCGGTGGCAGCAAGAAGTAAGGAGCAGAACTCATGGCACACAAAAAGGGCGTAGGTTCCTCGCGCAACGGCCGCGACTCCAACCCGAAGATGCTGGGCGTGAAGATCTATGGTGGCCAGGCGATCGATGCCGGCAACATCATCGTCCGCCAGCGCGGCACGCAGTTCCATCCGGGCCCGGGCGTCGGCCTGGGTCGCGACCACACGCTGTTCGCGTTGGTCGACGGCAAGGTCGAGTTCTCGACCAAGGGCGCGCAGAAGCGTCGCACCGTGAGCGTGGTGGCCGAGGCCTGAGGCTTCGCCAACACCTGACGGGAATGCCCGCTTGATCGGAAAGCCCCGCCTCGGCGGGGTTTTTCGTTTGTGCAGGCACTTCAATCATACGTCCGCTCAGCGGGCATCTGGCCGGTGCGTACACTGGCATTCCTTCCATCCGTTTTCCTTGCTCCGGTCACTTTCATGAAACTCGTAGACGAAGCTGAAATCCAGGTCACTGCCGGCAACGGCGGCAATGGCTGCGTCGGCTTCCGGCGCGAAAAATTCATTCCGCTGGGTGGTCCGGACGGCGGCGACGGCGGCGGCGGCGGCAGCGTCTGGTTGGTGGCCGACGAGAACCTCAATACGCTGATCGACTTCCGCCACGAGCGCAGCTTCAAGGCGCAGCGTGGCGAGAACGGCATGGGTCGCCAGATGTACGGCAAGGCCGGCGACGACAAGGTCGTGCGCGTGCCGGTGGGGACGGTGGTGATGAATGTCGAGACCGATGAAGTCATCGGCGACATGACCCGGCATGGCGAGCGCCTGTTGGTCGCCAAGGGTGGCAAGGGCGGCTTGGGCAACATGCATTTCAAGAGTTCGGTGAACCGCTCGCCGCGCCAGGCCACCGGGGGGGAAGAGGGTGAGGCGCGCCTGCTGACGCTGTAGTTGAAGGTGCTGGCCGACGTCGGCCTGCTGGGCTTCCCGAATGCCGGCACGAGCACGCTGATCCGTGCGGTGTCGGCGGCGACGCCGAAGGTCGCCGATTACCCGTTCACCACCCTGTATCCCAACCTGGGCGTGGTCAGCGTCGAGGCGCATCGCAGCTTCGTGATCGCCGACGTGCCGGGCCTGATCGAGGGCGCGGCCGACGGTGCCGGCCTGGGCACGCAGTTCCTGCGCCATCTGCAGCGCACGCGCCTGCTCTTGCACTTGGTGGACATGGCGCCTGTGGACGAAGAGTTTGCCGACACCGGCGTGACCGCATCGCCGGCCGAGCAGGTGCGCGCGCTGGAGCGCGAGCTGGAAAAGCATGATCCGGAGCTGCTGGACAAGCCGCGCTGGCTGGTACTCAACAAGGCGGACTTGATGTTCGAGGACGAGGCGGCCGAGCGCGCCAAGGCGGTCGTGGCCGAGCTCGGCTGGACCGGGCCGTGGTACATGACCTCGGCAATCTCGCGCGACGGCACGTTCCCGATCATGAAGGACGTCATGGCTTTCTTTGATCGCCAGCGTGAGGATGCGGCCGAAGCGGCCGACCACGCCGGCTGAGTCGCGTCGCGTGGAATGCCATCCGGATGCTCACGCATCGCGTGCCGGGAGCTTGATCCTGGCGCGCAGGTGCGGCCGGCGCGCCTGCGTGAAAGGTGGGGGTGTGGCTCGGGTGCCATGGCCTTTGATCGACCTGCGGCATGCTGTCACGCAGGACGAGGTGGCGATGCTGCGTGCCTGCGCGCGCGTCTTGTTGCGTGCATGGCGCGCAGGTGCGGCTACTGGGCGGCAGGCAACAAAAAACCCGGCTTACGCCGGGTTCTTCGTTGCCTACGCCGTCAGTAACCCGTCAAGCGGCCTTGAGGGCCTTGATGCGTGCGGTGAGGCGGCTCTTATGACGCGCAGCCTTGTTCTTGTGAATCAGGCCACGAGCGCTGAAGCGATCCAGGATCGGCTGAGCGGTGGCGAAGGCGGACTCGGCGCCAGCGGCGTCGTTGGCGTCCAGCGCCTTGATGACTTTCTTGACGGCGGTGCGCAGCATGGAGCGCTGGGCGACGTTGCGCGCGTTGCGCACGACGGTCTGCTTGGCGCGCTTCTTGGCGGACTTGATATTGGCCACGTTGGGATCCTGAG
>JBEVNH010000143.1:0-26997 GCA_040508175.1 Pseudoxanthomonas sp. | reverse complement strand
GTCTGTGGCGGGCCTGCAACTGTGGCAGCAGCGTCGGTTCCTGCGCCGGTTGGGCCCGCTGCGCGTGCGGGCCCACGGCTTGCGCGTGGCGGCGACCAGCGTTGGCTTGCCGGCGGTGACCGGGGTGCTGCGCCCGCGCATCGTGTTGCCGGCCGATTTTCTCCATCGATACGACGCCGGCGAGCGCGCCCTGGTGGTGGCGCACGAGCGCCAGCACATCGCGGGCGGTGATCTGCCGTGCAACGTCGCCGTCGCGCTGCTGCGCTGCGTGTACTGGTTTAACCCACTGCTGCACCTGGCGGTCAAACACTATCGACACGATCAGGAGTTGGCCTGTGATGCGCGCGTGCTGCAGCGCCATCCGCGGGCACGGCGCGCGTATGCGCAAGCCATGCTCAAGACCCAGCTCGACGATTTCGCCTTGCCAGTGGGCTGTCACTGGCACACCCATCCGATCAAGGAGCGGATCGCCATGCTGAAACGTCCCAGCCCCCGCCGGTGGCAGACCGGCCTGTCCTCCGCGCTGTTGCTGGCGCTGTTTGCGGTGAGTGGTTATGCGGCTTGGGCACAGCAGCCAGGCGCACCCGCCGTCACAACCAAGGAGACCCTGTATGGCGTGCGCTTCCAGCTTGATCTCGATGGGGCGGAAAATCCGTTCGAAGTCCACACCTATCCGGGCGAGCCTTTCGGCTTCATGGTGGCAGCGAAGCAGGGGCATACGTGGTCCGGTGAATTCACGCTGACACCGGCGGGCGAAGGACGCGTGGCGTTGGAGGGGCATCTGCGTGACAACGACAGGCTGGTGTCCTCGCCGAAGCTGCAGTTCAACCTGGATAGCGACGCGGCCATCGAAGTAGACGATGGTGACGCCGGATCCACGCTTAGGATGCAGGTCGCCGCGCGCGTGCTGGCCAAGCAAGAGATGCCGCGGCCAGCCCCCGACGATGCCGACAGCACGACCTCCGTTCTGAAGGGGGACGTCAGGATCGACACCGCCAAGGACGGGACGCCATCCGTGTCGGCCAATGCCATTGAGACCACGCGCGAGGCGAGCCAGAAGCCGTTCTCGACGTTGAAGCCGCCGTCCTATCCCGAGGAGGCGGCCAACGCGCGCGTTGAAGGCCGCGTCGTCCTGCTGGTCGATGTGGCACCGGACGGCAGCGTCGCCGCAGCCACCATCGAAACATCGCGGCCCGCCGGCGTGTTCGATGCGGCCGTGCTCAAGGCCGTGCGTGGCTGGACCTTCAACCCGGCCATGAACAATGGCGCCGCTGTTGCCGGCCGCGTGCGCGTGCCGGTCGATTTCGCGCTGGACGACACGCCCGCGGGAGGCACGCAGGCGGCCCTTAATCGTGGTGACTATGGCTGGTTCACCGAGGAGCACGGCAAACAGGTGGCCTCTGGCCTGAAGTGTGATGTCGCGCTGCTGGAACAGCATGACAACACCGGAGAAATCCGGCGCCGCTGTGGCATCAGCAGGCCTGCAACGGCTGTACGCCCTGACGCCGCGCCCCAGCCCGGCGTGCAGCCTGGCACAGCGCGGGCCGGCCTCATGGCGGATCGTTGATGCGCCCCTTCCCCGTTTCGTGCGCGGCACTTTTCCTGCTGGTTTCAGGCTGCGCGACCCACCCGGTGGCGCAGCCCGAGGACACACTGACCCGCAACACCAATGTGGATCAGCGCATGCTCGCGCCCGAAGGCGCGGGTGGGGCGGGCAAGGTTGCGCGCTACACGCTTTCGCCTTCCGAGGTGTTTCGCATGCCGCAGCCTCAGGACGCGGCGAATCCGGCGCTGCCGGCCGACTCGCCACGGCAGAGGCTGGCGCCCACGACGGTGTGCGCGCGGGTCATCGTCGATGCGGTCGGGGCGGTACAGCGTGCGGAGGTGCTGGATGACCGCGCCGAATGCGCCGCGGGCGGCCAACCCGACAACGCGGATCTGGTG
This sequence comes from Pseudoxanthomonas sp., assembly GCA_040508175.1. Lineage (GTDB taxonomy): Bacteria > Pseudomonadota > Gammaproteobacteria > Xanthomonadales > Xanthomonadaceae > Pseudoxanthomonas_A. The sequence goes on along the minus strand of JBEVNH010000143.1, from coordinate 25,053 downwards.
ACGGCCACGCTGGAGAAAGTGCGGCAGTGGCGCTTCGTTCCAGCGGCCCTGTGTCGTTTCGCAGCGGACCGGCCACCCGCCGATCCAGTCCACTGCGACGGCGCGCAGTCCATCGCGCCGGTGCCGGTAACGCTGATGTACGCCTTCACCTTTGAAGTCGAACAGGGGCGCGTGCGGGTCGAGCGTGGCGGGATCGGCGGACGATAATGGAAAGGCAGCGTCGCCCAGTGTCATGCAGTGCCGCGGGCCCGCTGAAACGCCGTCAAGCATCTCGGGCTTGAACCGCCGGCGCCGCGTGCGCTGCGCCCCCTTGCGATAGGTTTCATCTGCCGCTCCATGCGGCGGCCCGCCAGCAGGCAATGGCGGGCATCAGCGGCTGTCGAGATCAGGTCAGCGCGTGCACCACGTCGGCCAGCTGCTGCACTTCATCGGGTTGATGACTGACGTACAGCATGGGCAGCCGCGCTTCCTCGCGCAGGCGCTGCAGATAGGGAATCAGCTCGCCGCGTCGTGCGGGATCCAGGGCCGACAGCGGCTCGTCCAGCAACAGCAAGGCGGGCTGCGACAGCAGGGCACGGCCGATGGCCACGCGCTGGGCTTCACCGCCGGACAGGTTGGGGGTGGGGCGAGCCAGCAGCGGCGCGATGCCCAGCAGTTCGACGACTTCATCGAAGCCGAAACGCACCGCGCCCTCGCGCGGGTGCCGACCGTAGCGCAGGTTGGTGGCCACATCCAGATGCGGGAACAGGCGGGCATCCTGGAACACGTAGCCGATCCGGCGGCGATGCGGTGCAAGGTCGATGCGGCGCGCACGGTCGAACAGCACGCGTCCGTCCACTTCGATCCTTCCATCGTTGGGCTTCAGCAGGCCGGCGATGGCGTGCAGCACGCTGCTCTTGCCAGCCCCGGACGTGCCGGTCAGTGCGATCACCTGTGCATCTTCCACAATGCGCACGTCGCGTTGGAAATGCCCACGCCGCAGCCTGATGTCGACGTGCAGCATCAGTGGTCGCCCTGCCGTTGGCGCTGGCGGCGTACCAGCCAGTCCGAGGCCATCAACGCGGCCAGCGAAATGCACACCGAGACCGCCGCCAGGCGCCAGATGCCGGCTTCGCCGCCGGGCACCTGCAACAAGCCGTAGATGGCCGAGGACAGCGTGCGGGTCTCGCCAGGGATGTTGGAGACGAAGGTGATGGTGGCGCCGAACTCACCCAGCGCTTTGGCGAACGCTAGCACCGCGCCGGCGACCACGCCTGGCCATGCCAATGGCAGGGTGATGGTGAAGAACACGCGCAGCGGTGAGGCGCCGAGGGTGGCGGCGGCCTGCTCGTAACGCGCGTCCACGGCCTCGATGGAGAGGCGGATCGAGCGCACCATCAACGGAAAGCCCATCACCGCGCAGGCCAGTGCGGCACCGGTCCAGCGAAAGGCGAACTGGAAACCGGTGTGTTCCAGCAACCAGGCGCCCACAGGTCCTTGCGTACCCAGCGTCACCAGCAGCGCGTAACCCATCACCACCGGTGGCAATACCAGCGGCAGGTGCACCAGCGCATCCAGCAATGCCTTGCCAGGGAAGTGCCGGCGGGCCAGCAACCACCCGACGGCGACCCCGGCCGGCAGGCTGGCCAGCGCCGCCCACAGCGCGATCTTCAGGCTGAGGACGATCGCGGTGAGTTCTTCATCGGAGAACGCAGGCAAGGGGAGATCAGTCCTGCAGCGTGAAACCGCGTTGTTCGAAGATCGGCTTGGCCTGTACCGAGCCGAGCCAGCGCACGAAGACGTCCGTGCCTGCCTGCGCGCCGCTCAGTGCAGCGACCGGATAGACGATGGCGGGATGGCTGTCGGCGGGAAAGGTCGCAACCACGCGTACGTTTGGATCTGCCTTGGCGTCGGAGCCGTAGACGATGCCCAGGGGCGCTTCGCCACGTGAGACCAGCAACAGTGCCGCGCGCACGCTGTCCGCTTCGGCCAGCTGCGCCTTGACGCCATCCCACAGTGTCAGCGACTCCAACGCGGCCTTGCCATACTTGCCGGCCGGTACGCTGGACACCTGGCCCATCGCCAGGCGGCCGCTGCCCAGCGCGGATTTCAATGCGCCTGGCTTGCGCAGGTCCACGCTGGCCTTGCTCGACTTCGGCGCGACCAGCACCAGCGTGTTGCCCAGCAGATTGCGTTGGGTGGCGGTGTCCACCTTGTTGCGTTCGGTGAGGTAGTCCATCCATTCCAGATCGGCCGAGAAGAACACATCGGCCGGCGCGCCCTGTTCGATCTGGCGTGCCAGGGTGGAGCTGGCGGCGTAGGACACGCGTACGGGCGTGCCGGTCTGTCGTTCGTACCGCGCCGCCGCGGCATCCATGGATTCCTTCAGGCTGGCGGCGGCGAACACGGTCACGGGCTCGGCGGCCTGTGCCTGCGGCGCACCCCCCAGGACGAATGCGCTGGCCAGCAAGGCCCGCTGCAACAATGAGGTCAACGACATGGTGGATTCCTTCGGGATGTCATCCGCAGGATGCGCGGATCAGGGTGAGTGGACGGTCAGCGTCTGCACCTGGCGGATCCAGCGCGCAGGCCGGCTGTCCTGCGGCACGATGAGTCGCAGGGGGCCATCTTCAACTGACAGCGCGGTGTTGTCGCAGCGGTCCACCGGCAGCACGGCGCGATTGCCGAGCGTGGCGTCCAGTTCCGCCAACGAAAACACGACCCGGTTGCCATCGCGTGCCCGGATGCCCACGAACGCCTCCAAAGTCGCTTGCCGCGCAGCGGCACGTTGGACGTGGCGCCGGCCTTGTGCAGCAGCGCGGCCAGGGAAACGCCGTTGCACGCCAGTGCATGTCCGCGCACCGGCGCCTGGACGTCATAACGGGCAAGGCCGGCCCACGCTTGCGTACTCAAATCGATCTGCTGCGTGCTAACAGGTGTCACAGCCTGCAGGAGGGGCGTGATGTACGGCGGGCAGGCGCCGGCGCAGAGGTTACGCAGGTTCACGGGAATGTCTGAAAGATCTGTGGAAGGACAAGCCTGCCATGGAAGCGCATCGAAGGGGGACGGGCGCGCACCGCAGGGGGCCGCGGGTGACGCCGCGCCAACCGCCGCCTATGCTGCACGCTTCTGCTGGCATTGGAGTTGAGCATGCAAGCGCCCGTATTGGTGGCGTGTCCGCATTGCGATGCGCTCAATCGCGTTCCACATGCGCGTCTGCGCGAGGGTCCCACCTGTGGCCGATGCAAGGCACTGCTGTTCGCCAAGGCGCCGCTGACGTTGAGCGCCGCCTCCTTTGCGTTGCATGGTGAGCGCTCGGACCTGCCCTTGCTCGTGGATTTCTGGGCTGCCTGGTGCGGGCCATGCAAGACCATGGCGCCACAGTTCCAGCTGGCCGCTGCGCAGCTGGAACCGCAGATGCGGCTGGGCAAGATTGATACCGATGCCGAACCCGCGCTGTCCACGCGCTATGGCATCCGCAGTATTCCGACGATGGTGCTGGTGCAGCGCGGACGCGAGATTGCACGGCAGTCCGGCGTGATGCCGGCGGCGGACATCGTGCGCTGGGTGCGCAGCCAGAGGATCGACTGAACCGCGATCAAGTCTTCGCCGGCTTCAGCGACCCAGCGCGTCGTTGAGTACGGTGGCCAGGTGCACGCCGCCCAGGCGTAGCTGCGCCTCGGCGATGGGGCGCCATTTCTGTACGTAGTCCTGGCCGATGCTGGCGCGCGGCGGATAGAAGCCAGGACTGGTTGCAGTGGCGCAGGAGGCTTCGGCCCAGGCGACCGGTTGCGGGCGCGACGGCGCGGCAACGGTGGTGTCGGAAGGCGCCGGCATCGCACGTAGGCGCGCCAGGTAGGCCGGTTCATCCAGCTTGGCGGTGCGCAGCAGGCCGCTATCCCACACCGCGTGCAGGTTGGTGCCACGGCCTTCAAAGTTGATCTGACGGTCGCCGCCGCCCTTGTCGTGGCCATACCCGGCATGCAGCGGCTGGTGCACGTCACCGACGAAATGCACGACGAACTTCAATGCCTGCAGGCGTTCGGCCTTGCTGCGCTTGCGGTCGGCCAGGATCGCGCTTTGCCGACGGATGGCTTCGACCACGCAGTTGCCGTCGCGGCAGTCGCGGTTGGCTTCGTACTGGCAACCTTCCTCGGCGATGTTGACGTAATGCCAGCTGGCGCTTCTGCGCCCCAGTGACGGGTCGCTGCGGCGCAGCTCGTCTGCCCAGCTGGCGATGCCGCTCAAGGTCGGATCGGCTTCGCCCTTCAGGAGTTTGGCGGCCTCGGCTTTGGCCTTGGGCGTCATGTCGGTCCAGGCCAGATCGGCCACCAGGCGGTGACCCAGCGAACCCCAGGCAAGGGCCGGGCCGGTCACCAGCAGCAGCGCTGCCGAAGCAAGAATGGAACGGATCATCCGGCGATTTTAGCCGAGACGCAGCGTGGCCGCGTCCGGCCCGGCACCTGATGGCGACCCTGGCGCCTTTGAGTGTCAGAACATCTGCACATAGGCGGCGCCGTAGATCCATGGATCAAGATGCGCCGTGCCCAGTCGTGTCCCGTCCAGCCGCACGGCGCTGTCGATGTCCATCCAGCGCACGTCCACCCGCAGTGCACCCCGCGTTCCCAGCTTGAAATCCAGGCCGGCATGCGCTGCCAATCCCCACGAATCGCCCAACGCCAGCGTACTGCCGGCCAGTGCGCCGCGCGTGTCTTCGCTGAAGAACGTGGTGTAGTTCACGCCGGCGCCCAGGAATGGCGAGACCTGGCCTTGATGATTGAAGTGGTACTGCAGCGAGACCGTCGGCGGCAGCTGCCGGGTGCTGCCGACAGTGCCCAGCCCGCGGATCTGGATGCCGTGTTGGAACGGCAGCGCGGCCAGCACTTCCACGCCGAGGTTGTCGGCCACGAAGTATTCCAGCGACACGGTGGGACGCACGCTGCTGTCCACTCGAACGGGCAGGGTGCCGCCCGCCAGCGTGCCGCTGTCCGATCTCGGGTTGACCTGATGGGCCCCCAGCGCCACCGCCCACTCGCCGCGCGACTGGGCGAAGGCAGGGCAGGCAAGCGCCGGAAGTGCGAGGACGAGCGTGGTCTTGAGCAGGGTGCGATGCATGGCGGTGTGCCAGGTTGTGGAGACGGCGCGCAGTGTCCGGCCGCGGAGCGGTGCCCGCCTTGATCCTGATCAAGCGCCGGCCTGCCGATGCAAACTCGGGTGTGAGGCGGGCCTCGGCCATGCATGCAGGAGGAAACGCCACTGCACCGCAAACGCCCGCCGCAGCGCGGCTGCAGCGCCCTGGCGCACAACGGATCGGTCACGTTCGCCCTGCTAGAATCGCGCTCCCTTTCCAAGCCCCGCGCTACGCAGGAGTGGTTTAGATGACGATCAAGGTAGGCATCAACGGTTTCGGCCGCATCGGACGCAACGTGCTTCGTTCGGCTGTGCAGAATTTCGGCGACGACATCCAGGTCGTGGCCATCAACGACCTGCTGGAGCCCGACTACCTCGCCTACATGCTCAAGTACGACTCGGTGCATGGTCGCTTCGAGGGCGAGGTGTCGGTCGAGGGTGGGCAGCTGATCGTCAACGGCAAGAAGATCCGCCTGACCGCCGAGCGCGATCCGTCCGCGCTGAAGTGGGATGAGGTCGGCGCCGAGGTCGTCATCGAATCCACCGGCATCTTCCTCACCAAGGAAGGCGCGCAGAAGCACATCGATGCGGGCGCCAAGAAGGTGATCCTGTCGGCCCCGTCCAAGGACGACACGCCGATGTTCGTGTTCGGCGTCAACGACAAGACCTACAAGGGCGAGGCAATCATCTCCAACGCCTCGTGCACCACCAACTGCCTGGCGCCGTTGGCCAAGGTCATCAATGACAAGTGGGGCATCAAGCGCGGGCTGATGACCACCGTGCATGCGGCGACCGCCACGCAGAAGACTGTCGACGGCCCGTCCAACAAGGACTGGCGCGGCGGCCGCGGCATCCTGGAAAACATCATTCCGTCCTCCACCGGCGCGGCCAAGGCCGTGGGCGTGGTGATCCCGGAGTTGAACAAGAAGCTGACGGGCATGAGTTTCCGCGTGCCGACCTCGGACGTATCGGTGGTCGACTTGACCGCGGAGCTCGAGAAGCCGGCCACGTACGAGGAGATCAAGGCCGAGATCAAGGCCCAGTCCGAAGGCGCCCTGAAGGGCATCCTGGGCTACACCGAGGACAAGGTGGTGGCGACCGATTTCCGCGGCGACACCCGCACCTCGATTTTCGACGCCGAAGCCGGCATCGCCCTGGATTCCACCTTCGTCAAGCTGGTGTCCTGGTACGACAACGAATGGGGCTATTCCAACAAGTGCCTGGAAATGGTGCGCGTGGTGGCGGGCAAGTAATCCAGCACGCTTCACCTGTTCAGGGAAAAGGGCGCTTCGGCGCCCTTTTTGATAGAGGATTCCTGCAACTGGAGCACTTCCATGGCTTCGCAATGCCGTGTAAAAATGTGACACCGGCCGAAGGATTCTCTGGGGCGCCGGATCATCCATTACGTTAGGGAAGACTTATGACCAAGCATCGTTGGGTCGCATCGTGCCTGTTGGCTTTCGCCGCGATCTCCGGCAACGCCGTCGCGCAGGGTGCTGATATTTATGATGTCAGCTTCATCCAGACCAATCTGGCCGTTGGCAAGACGACCAAGGCGCAGGTGCTGGAAAGTTTTGGCGAGCCCACCTCCAAGAAGGCCAAGCTCAGTTCCTCCGGGGGCGCATCGGAAACGCTGGTTTATGTGAAGGGCGCGCCGAAAGTCGCGCAGAAGCAGAAGAAGTCCGGTGGCCTGGGCAGCATGATGGCCTCGCTGGCCAGCGTGGCCACGGATGTGTCGGACTTGACCGGCAAGGACGTGGGCTACGAAAACCGCGTCCGTGCTTCCAAGGCGCAGGGGCAGGCCAATGCTGCGGATCGCCTGTCTTCGCGACTGGGCCAGCCAGAAGAGGCTGAGGCGACCTCCAGCGATGCGGCCACGCTGACGATCCAGCTGGACAACGGTGTGGTGAGCGCGTTTGACATGCAGTAACCGTGGAGCGGCATCGAGGTGATGTGTCGCCTGTGTGGTCGATGTCATCCCACGCACTTGAAGAAGCCCCGCTGACGCGGGGCTTCTTCGTCATGGGCCGGGGTGAACGGGTAGCATCGCGCCTCAATGGACGCGCCAACGGCGCCTTGGGGACGGCTTGAATGGATGACGTGATCGGGATCGTGGTCCTGCTGGGACTGGTGGTGCTGGCCGTTCCGGTGTTGCTGGTGATCCTGCTGGTCTCGGTATCCCGCCTGCGCGCGCGCGTGGGCGCACTGGAAGCGACGGTCTCGTCCCTGCACCATGCCGCGGCTGCTGCGGCACGGAGTGCGTCTGCAAGCGCCGCATCGGCATCGTTCGATGCCCGCGCCAGCCGCGTGCCGCCACCGGGACCTGCCGCGGTTGCGCCAGACGTGGTGCCGCAGACACCGGCGCCGGTCATCGCGCCGGTCGCTGCGCCGCCCCCGCTGCCGGATATGCCTGCGGCGCGTGATGAGGCATCCGCGCCGTTGCCTGCACCGCCGGCATCGCCTGTCCGCACGGGGCCGCCCATCGAAGCGGAGCCGATGCTGCTGTCGCGGGGGCTGGCATCCGTCCGGCGCTGGTTCACCGAAGGCAACGTGCCGGTGAAGATCGGCATGCTGGTGTTGTTTGCCGGGGTGGCCGCGTTGGTGAAGTACGCCAGCGACCAGGGCTGGCTGCGCGTGCCGATCGAGCTGCGGCTGGCCGGCATGTCGGCAGCGGCGCTCGCGGGACTGGTCGTGGGCTGGCGCAAACGCGGAAGTCACCGCGCCTTCGCGCTGAGTCTGCAGGGCGGCATGATCGGCATCCTGCTGCTGATCGCGTTTGGCGCTTTCAGGCAATACGGGCTGATCCCTGCCGGGCTGGCCTTGGCGGTGAGTGTGGTGCTGGTGGCCGGCGCCGGCATGCTGGCGGTGCTGCAGAACGCGCGCGCCTTGGCGATCCTGGCATTGACGGCGGGTTTTCTCGCGCCGATCTGGCTGTCCACCGGCGAAGGGAATCATGTCGCGTTGTTCTCCTACTACGCGGTGTTGAACGCGGCCATCCTGGCAATGGCGTGGTGGCGACCCTGGCGTGAGCTGAACCTGCTCGGGTTTGCTTTCACCTTTGGCATCGGCACATTCTGGGGCGCATTGCAGTACCAGCCTGCGCATTACGCGACGACGCAGCCGTTCCTGGCGCTGTTCTTTGCGTTCTATCTGCTGATTCCCCTGCTGTACGTGCGCAAGGCCGCGCCGCAACGCGGCCGCCTGCTGGACGGCGCGCTGGTCTTCGGCACGCCGCTGGTGGCGTTCTCGCTGCAGGCCGGGTTGATGCAGGGGCGCGCCATGGCCTTGGCGATGTGCGCGTTGGGTGTGGCGGTGATCTATGTGGTGCTGGCCCTCATCGCGCAGCGCCGCCTGCGCCATCCGCTGCTGACCGAGGCCTATGCGGTGCTGGCGGTTGGCTTTGCCACGCTCGCCGTGCCGCTGGCGCTGTCGGCGCGGGCGACGTCCGGCGTGTTCGCGCTGGAGGGTGCCGCCCTGGTCTGGCTGGGCCTGCGGCAGCAACGACGCCTGCCGCAGCTGGGGGGCCTGCTGTTGCAGCTTGGTGCTGCGATCGCGCTGGCGCTGGCCGATCCACACGCGGCCGGGCGCGCGCTGCTCAATCCCGCCTTCATGGCCCTGCTGTTGATCACGCTCGGCGGCTTTGCCAGTGCGGCCAGTTATCGCCGTGCCGGGCAGGATGTCTACGCAGGTGGCTGGTATCTGTGGGCCTTGGCCTGGTGGTGTGCCAATGGCGTGTCCGAAGTGGAGGCGTTTGTCCCTTGGGCATCGCGCGCTGATGCATTGCTGACGCTGGCGGCATTGACGGCCTGGATCGCGGCCGAGGTGCAGGCGCGATTCCCGGCACGCCTGCTGGTGTTGACCACCACCGCAGGCCTGGCCTTGGCCGCGCCCCTGGCGCTGGCGCAGGTCGATGTGCACGTGCAGCCGTTCGCAGGCGCCGGGCTCTGGGCCTGGGCGGTTTACGCGCTGCTGGGCACACGCAGCCTGGTGTGCCTGCGCCGCAGCGGCGACGTCGTGGGCGGCCTGGCCCAGGGCGCGTGGTGGCTGGTGTGGCCGTTGGCGATCTCACTGTTGGGGCACTTCGTCGCGCGGCAGTTCACCCTGGCCGATGGCTGGGCGATGGCCTGGATCGGCGCGCCCTGGTGCCTGCTGCTGGGCGTGGCGGTATTGCGTTGGCGGTGGCTGACGTTCCCGCTCGGGGCGGTGTTTGATCGCGCACGTCCGGTGCTGCTGGCCATCGTGCTGTCGGTGGTAGGCGTGTGGTGGTGCGTGGCGTTGTGCTCATCTGGCGGCAGCGCGCCGTTGCCGTGGTGCCCGCTGCTCAATCCCATGGAACTGCTGCAGCTGATCGTCCTGTTGTTGGTCGCGCGCCTGGCCTGGTCCGATCAGGCCGTGGGCTGGCTGCAGCGTCCGCGCGTGGTGTTGATGGCGACCGCCGGCTTCGTGCTGGTGACCAGCCTCACACTGCGCAGCGTCCATCACTGGGGTGAGTTGCCATGGACGCCGTCGCTACTGGCATCCAGCCTGGCCCAGACCAGCCTGACAGTGGTCTGGAGCATCCTGGGGGTGGTGGGATGGGTGTCCGGTTCGCGTCGTGCCCAACGCACGCTGTGGCTGTCCGGTGCCGTGCTGATGGCGGTGGTGTTGGCCAAATTGGTCATGGTCGATCGGCAGCATCTGGGCAATCTTTGGGGGATCGGTTCGTTCATCGCGTATGGATTGCTCTGTACGGTGGTGGGCTATCTGGCCCCCGCGCCCCCGCGCGCGTCCACGGAGGACACCCCCCCATGAAGGCTCCGCCCACCCTCAAGGCCTTGCGTGCCGTTGGTCTAGGCCTGTTGCTGGTTGCCGGTTCCGGCTTGGCCGTGCCAGCGGAGGACTATGCCCGGCAATGGTCGCTGTCGCTGCCGGTCAAGGATGCCGGCGCCTACCGCGTCGAGCTGGACGAGGCGGTTTACTGGCAGGTGCAGTCGCCCGAGGTATTGGATCTGGATGTCCTCAATGCGCAGGGCCAGACCGTGCCCGCAGTGCTGCAGGGGCCTCCGCGCGATGCGCTGGCGCGCGCGGCGCTGGCGCAGGTGCCCTGGTTCGCCCTGCCGCAGCGGGCCACGTCCGGGCCGCAGGACATTTCCCTGATCAGCCAGCGCAATGTCGATGGCAGTATCCGGGCGATCACCGCCCAGGTCGGGCAAGGGCCGGACCTCGAGTCCCAGGGCGGTTGGCTGGTAGACACCACGCATGTGCAGGGCGTGGTGCAGGCGCTGCAGCTGGATTGGGCGCCGCTGTCGCAGCCCTTGCAGCAGCGCTACCGGGTGGAAGGCAGCGAAGACCTGCGCAATTGGGCGCTGCTGGCCGATGAGGCGCCCTTGCTGGATCTGCGCCAGGGCGGTGAACGCCTGCGCCAATCGCGCATCGCCTTGAGCCGCAGCGCCCGCTATCTGCGCCTGGTGCCGATGCAGGCGCAGGCCACCTTGCCGGTCACCGGCGTCCAGGTAGAGCTGGCGCCGGCCATCGTCGCGCGCGACTGGAAATGGCAGACCCTTCAAGGCCGCGCCGTCACCGACGAAAAGGGCCAGGTCGCGTTCGAATACGCGGCCCGTGGCCGCTTTCCATTCCAGCGGGTGGACCTGCAGATGCAGGACAACAGCACCCAGCGCTGGCGCCTGCAGTCGCGCGAGGACGAAGACGACCGCTGGCACGACGCCACGCCATCGTGGGTGGCGTTCGAGCTGACGCTGGATGGTGCGAAGGAGCGGTCCTCGCCGCAGGCCTTGAGCGTGGTCAAGCGCGATCGCCAATGGCGGCTGTTGCCGATCAACGGCGCGCCGCAGACGGCGCCGCCGCTGCGCCTGGGTTATCTCCCGGAGGAAGTGGTGTTTCTTGCGCAGGGCGCTGCGCCGTTCTCGCTGGTGGCCGGCAGCGCCCGGGCGCGACGCGCGTCGGCACCGCTGGATGACCTGCTCTCGCAGGTCCGCCAGAGCCGGGGCACGCAGTGGGAGCCACCGCAGGCGCGGCTTGGCGATACCCATACGCTGGCCGGCTCCGACGCCTTGATTCCGGCCTCTACGCCCATGAACTGGAAAGCCTGGCTGCTGTGGGGCGTGTTGATTGGCGGAGCGGCCCTGGTGGCGGTGTTCGCGCTGTCGCTGCTGCGGCGTCCGGCCTTGCGCTGACAGGCGCTGGTGGGCGCGCGCCAGCAGGACCCGGAGGCCGGGCGGCCAGCGTGTTTGCCGCATTGACGGTCAGTCGGGACAATGGGGTTCCCAATTCGTGACGGAACTCCCCCGATGCCCATCCTCCGCATGACCGATCTCGACCTGTCCGGCAAGCGCGTGCTGATCCGCCAGGATCTCAACGTGCCGATCGACAAGGGTCAGATCACCTCCGAACAGCGCATCCTCGCCTCGGTGCCGACCATCAAGGCGGCGCTGGAGAAGGGCGCGGCGGTGATGGTGACCTCGCATCTGGGACGTCCGAAGGAGGGCGCCTGGAGCGAGGAGGATTCGCTTGCCCCGGTCGCCGAGCGCCTGACCGCGCTGCTGGGCGTGGAGGTCAAGCTGGTGCGTGACTGGGTGGACGGCGTGGATGTGGCCCCAGGCCAAGTGGTGTTGCTGGAGAACTGCCGCATGAACGTGGGCGAGGGCAAGGACGACGAGGCACTGTCCAAACGATACGCGGCGCTGTGCGACGTATTCGTCATGGATGCCTTCGGGACGGCGCACCGCGCCCAGGCCTCCACGCATGGCGTGATCAAGTTCGCCCCGGTGGCCGCCGGCGGGCCGCTGCTGATGGCCGAGCTCGACGCGCTGGACAGGGCGCTGGCCGCCCCGGCCCGTCCGCTGCTGGCCATCGTGGCCGGCAGCAAGGTGTCGACCAAGTTGGAATTGCTGTCCAGCCTGGTGGGCAAGGTGGATCAGCTGATCGTCGGCGGCGGCATCGCCAATACTTTCATCGCTGCAGCGGGTTATGGCGTGGGCAAGTCGCTGTGCGAGCCGGACCTGATCGACACGGCCAGGCAGATCGTTGCCGACGCCAAGGCGCGCGGCGCGGACATCCCACTGCCAACCGACGTGGTGGTGGCCAAGCAGTTCCTGCCCGACGCACCTGCAACCGTGAAGGCCGTTGATGCGGTCGAAGCCGATGACCTGATCCTGGATATCGGCCCGCAGACGGCGCAGGCCTATGCCGCGTTGATCGCCAAGGCCGGCACCGTGGTGTGGAATGGCCCGGTTGGCGTGTTCGAGTTTGACGCCTTCGGCAAGGGCACCGAGACGCTGGCGCGCGCGATCGCCGCAGCGCCGGGCTTTTCCATCGCCGGCGGGGGCGACACCCTGGCGGCCGTGGACAAGTACGGGATTGCCGACCAGGTCAGCTACATCTCTACCGGCGGCGGCGCGTTCCTGGAGTTCCTGGAAGGCAAGACGCTGCCGGCCGTAGCGGCGCTTGAAGCCCGCGCGGCGTGAGCCTGCCGACGCTGTTCTTCGATCTGGATGGCACGTTGATCGATTCCGAGCCCGGGATCATCAACGGCATTCAGCACGTCTACGCCGCGATGGGACTGCCGGTGCCGCCGGCCCAGACCTTGCGCAGCTGGATCGGCCCGCCGATGCGTGACAGCTTCCAGGCTGTGTTCGACACGCCCGAGCAGGTCGAGCAGGCGCTGGCGTTGTATCGCCAGCGCTATGACACGCTTGGCTGGCAGGAGCACTCGGTCTATCCGCGCATGGCCGAGCTGATCCAGGCGCTGAAGGAAGCCGGTCATCGGTTGGCGGTGGTGACCTCCAAGAACGAGCGCTCGGCGCGGCAGATTCTCGCGAGCCTGCCGTTCGGGATCTGCTTCGAGGAGATCGTGGGCGCCAGCGATGATGGCCGTCGTCGCTTCAAGGTCGACCTGATCGCCGAGGCACTGCGGCGGCTCGACGTCCAAGCGGGCGATTGCGTGATGATTGGCGACCGTCGCATGGACATCGAAGGTGCCGGGCAACACGGCATGCGCAGCATCGGGGTGCTGTGGGGATTCGGCGATGCGCAGGAACTCACGCAGGCAGGTGCGGGTCGGATCGTGGAAGCACCGCAGATGCTGTGGGATGCCATCGGTTCCCTGGAATAAGACCAGGACAAGACCAGTTGCGCTGCATTGCAGCAGCAAAATCAGCGAGTTAGGTAGACCAAAGCAGTACCAGTTGGATACCGGCACGATGTGGCTGGCCTGACGAGAAACCCGGCTTTTTTGCCGGGTTTCCTGTTCCTGCGTGGCCGTGCACATCGCCTTGACGGACATGCGACTAGCGCCGCCGGACAGCTGTGCTAGGTTGCGCGCCTTCGGAGGGAAGACCATGACCAAGACACGCCAGCGCCGCACCAAAATCCTTGCCACCCTGGGCCCGGCAACGGACGCCCCCGGCGTTCTGGAAGGCATCATCCAGGCCGGCGTGAACGTGGTCCGCCTGAATTTCTCCCATGGCGATCCTCAAGACCAGCGCGTCCGCGCCGAGGCCGTGCGCGCCGTCGCCGCCAAGCTGGGGCAGGAAGTGGGCATCCTGGCCGACCTGCCGGGTCCGAAGATCCGCATCGAGCGCTTCACCACTGGCAAGGTGCAGTTGAAGACCGGCGAGCGCTTCGACCTGATCGCCAGCAACAGCGCACCGGCCGGTGATACCACCCAGGTGGGCGTCAGCTACCTGGGCCTGCCCGGCGATGTCGCGCCCAACGACGTGCTGCTGCTGGACGACGGCATGATGCAGCTGCGCGTCACTGCGGTCGAAGGCGAGCGCATCATCACCGAAGTGCTCAACGACGGCGTGCTGTCCGACCGCAAGGGTTTGAACAAGCAGGGCGGTGGCCTGTCACTGGGCGCATTGAGCGACCGCGACCGCGAGCTGATCGCCATCGCGGCCGATATCGGCGTGGACTTCATCGCCGTGTCCTTCTGTCGCAACGCGGCCGACATGGAAGAGGCTCGCAGCATTGCCCGCAAGCACGGCAGCGACGCTTTCCTGGTCTCCAAGATCGAGCGCACCGAGGCGATCGAGAACCTCAAGGAAATCGTCGGCGCCAGCGACGTGGTGATGGTGGCCCGCGGCGACCTGGGCGTGGAAATCGGCGATGCCGAGCTGCCGGGCCTGCAGAAGCAGATCATCCGTGAGTCGATCGAACAGAACAAAGTGGTCATCACCGCCACGCAGATGCTGCAGTCGATGGTGGAAAGCCCGCTGCCCACCCGTGCCGAAGTCATGGACGTGGCCAACGCAGTCATCGACGGCACCGACGCGGTGATGCTCTCGGCCGAGACCGCTGCCGGCACCTACCCGGTGCGTGCGGTGGAAGCCATGGCGCGCATCTGTGTCGGCGCGGAACGTTCGTTCGAGATGGACACGGATTTCGAAGCCGCCCAGCGCAATCTGCAACGCGCCGACCACGCCATCGCCATGGCCACCATGTTCCTGTCCGAGCACATCGGCCTCGGCGGCGTGGTCGCGCTGACCGAGTCTGGCGGCACCGCCGGCTTCCTGTCGCGCTTCCGGTCCTCGGTCCCGGTGTACGCGTTCTCGCGTCATGACGGTGCCCGTCGTCGCATGGCGATGATGCGCGGCGTCTATCCGATCGCCTTCGACAGCCGCGGCATGGTCCCGCGCGAGGCCGCGCGTGCCAGCATCCATCTGCTGGTGCAGATCAATTCCCTGGAACCGGGCGACAAGGTCGTCTTCACCAGCGGTGAGCACATGGAAACCCACGGCGCCACCAACACCCTGCGCCTGCTGGAAGTCGGCGCGGATGGGCGTGCCAGTGGCCTTGGCGAACTGTGACAGCCAATCCATTGTTCTGCTTCAAGTTTCTGCGTTCCCTGTCGTTACTGAATACGTAGGCCGTGGTCCACATCGGACCGCGGCGGTGACGCGTTGTCCGGGGAGCTGCAATGGGGGCCATGGCGAAGGTGGATGGGCTGGAACAAGAAGCGTTGGCGCTGTCGCAGCGGCCCAACATCCACTGCATCGACCAGCTGATCGAAGCTGCGCCGGTGCGGGACCTGGTGGCCAGCGAAGACATCCGCGACGACAAGGGGCGGGTGCTGTGGACGCAGGGCCAGCCGGTCACCGCTGAGATCCGCGAGCGCCTGCTGGCGCGTCGTCTGGCACAGCCGCTGGAATCGGCACTGGCTTTCCGCAATGGCCTGACCGTGATCGAGCTGGCTGATGCGGCGCGTGCGCTGCTGAGCGAGTGCGAGCCGCTGGCCAAGCTGGTTGGACGCAATGCGCAGCAGGTGCTGGCGCTGTTCGGGCGCGTGCGCCTGGCTGGTGCACCGGGCACGATGCTGTCCACCCTGGCCGTGAACGATCGGCTCGCGTTGCGCAACGCGCTGGCCACCGGCATGGTGGGCGCGGCCCTGGCGGCCATGCTGGGCAAGACTGAAAGCGTGATGCTCGATGCGCTGCAGGCCGGCCTGATGCGCGACCTGGGCGAGCTGTACTTGGACCCGACGCTGAAAGGCGACAACCGCAAGCTGAGCTTCGACCAGTGGCGCAGCACCTGCGTGCATCCCATCGTCAGCGCCGCGCTGCTGCGTGATGCCGGGGTGTATTCCGAGCACGCCATCCTGGCCATCCGCGAACACCACGAGCGCCTGGACGGCACCGGTTTTCCCGGTGGCCTGATCGAGCACCGCATTTCCCCGCTCGGGCGCCTGCTGTTTACCGCCGACATGCTGGCCGGCGTCTTGATCAGCGGTCACCACGCCGAGGTGCGCTCGCTGCTGGCGCTGCGCTTGATTCCGGGCCAGTTCCCGCGGGATGCCATGGCCGCGGTGAGCGAGCGCCTGCGCGTGGGCATGGTGGACCTGCAGATTGACGTGGACCTGCCGCAGCTGGAGAAGATCGCCAGCGATGTCCTGCAAGGCCTGCAGCGCTCGCGCAAGGAGGCGGCCCTGCTGGAAGGCCTCTCGAATCTGAGCGACAGCGAGCGTCGCCTGGCCTCGCGCCTGCGCCTGCAATCGGTGCAGTTCGAAATGGCCCTGCACGCGTCCGGTGCGCTGACGGCCCTGGGCAATCACGAAGGCGGCCTTCAGGCTGATCCTGAAATCGTCTCGGAACTGCACCTGGTGGTCCGCGAGATGTCCTGGCGCCTGCCGGGCCTGCGTCGTCATGTCGAACTGTCCGTGCGCGAGCAGGCCAGCGACCCGGCCTACTGGAGCGGATTGTTGAGTGCCTTGCAGATCAGCATCAATCCCACGGCTGTCATCGCCACCTGATGTGATGCCAACCCCGGAACGTTGCCTGGGCGCGCGATGGGGGTGGGGTGGGTGCGGGCTATAATCGCGCGCTCCCATCTCCCGCATGACAGAACGCTATGAGCATTGAACAGCTTGCCGAAACCGCACAGGCCCTGGTCGCCCGCGGCAAGGGCATCATCGCCATCGACGAGTCCACCGCGACGATCGGCAAGCGTTTTGCCAGCGTCGGCATCGAAAGCACCGAAGAGAACCGCCGCGCCTACCGCGAGCTGCTGCTGACCACGCCCAAGCTGAGCCAGCACATCTCCGGCGCGATCCTGTTCGACGAGACCCTGCGCCAGTCCACCAAGGAGGGCGTGCCGTTCGCCAAGTACATGGCCAGCCAGGGCATCATCCCGGGCATCAAGGTCGACAAGGGCACCACGGCACTGGCTGGCTGCCCGGGCGAGCTGGTGACCGAGGGCCTGGATGGCCTGCGCGAGCGCCTGAAGGAGTACTACAAGCTGGGCGCGCGGTTTGCCAAGTGGCGCGCGGTCATCAATATCGGCGAGGACATTCCGTCCGGCACCTGCATCGAAGCCAATGCGCATGCGCTGGCCCGCTACGCGGCGTTGTGCCAGGAACAGGGCCTGGTGCCGATGGTCGAGCCGGAAGTGCTGATGGACGGCGACCATGATATCCAGACCTGCTACGAAGTCACCGAGGCCACGCTGCGCTCGCTGTTCGGCGCGCTGCACGAGCAGGGCGTGCTGCTGGAAGGCACCATCCTGAAGGCATCGATGATCCTGCCGGGCAAGGGCAGCGATGAGGAAGCTGACGTGGAGGAAGTGGCCGAGTCCACCATCATGTGCCTCAAGAGCACCGTACCGGCGATCCTGCCGGGCATCGTGTTCCTGTCTGGCGGCCAGTCCGACGAGGACTCGACCGCGCACCTGGATGCGATGAACCGCATCGGCAACCTGCCCTGGCCGCTGAGCTTTTCCTACGGCCGCGCGATGCAGCAGGCGGCATTGGCGCACTGGGCCAAGGACATGAAGGGTAACTCCGCCAAGGCGCAGTCCATCGTGCTGGAGCGCGCCAAGGAGAATGGTCTGGCGGCGCAGGGCAAGTGGGAAGGCTGATTCGCTTCTCGCCATGGCGATGAAACAGGAAAGCCCGGTGCGTCATGCCCGGGCTTTTTTCATTGGTGATGACTTGCCTTCGCCGTCCTCCGGCATTTGGATCCAGATCGGATGTCTCCGGGTGTTGTTTCAACGCGGTCCGGGATCTGGCGTGTCGCACCTGATTCCTTGAGCCGGCAAGCACGCCGAGCACGGCAACCAGGCAGGGGCGAGCGCCGCCCAATGCAGGCGGCGACTCGTCATCCGGTCCACCCGTGTTACGCCGGCGCCTTGGACGCATCCGATCCGGCCGAGATCAAAAGCTGAGGCGAAGGTCACGGCAGTGGCCATGGCAGGCACTGCGTCGCTATCCCCAGAGCGCGGGTGTCGGCAACTGCATCAGGCCGCCGTCATAGGTCACTCCGTGCGGCCAATCCCGCGCTTGTAGCCAGGGGCCATCCAGATCGCAGACTTCGCAGCGTTGTGCCAACACGGCTGCCGGTGCGATGGATACCGAGCCCCCCAGCATGCAGCCGACCATCAGGCGCAGGCCGGCCTCACGCGCAGCGCTGGCCAATTCCAGGGCGCTGGTCAGGCCGCCGGCCTTGTCCAGCTTGATGTTGACGAACTGGTAGCGGCGCGCGATGTCCGGCAGATCGGCCAAAGTCGAGAACGCCTCGTCCGCGCACAACGCGATCGGGCAGTCGACATGTTCCAGTGCGGCGTCCTGTCCAGCGGGCACCGGTTGTTCCAGCAGGTCAATCCGAAAGGGCGCCAGTGCGGCGGCGTGACGCTTCAACGCTTCCACGGTCCAGGCCTGGTTGGCGTCCACGATCAGACGCGCCTGCGGGGCGCCGCGACGGACGGCGGCGATGGCCGGTACTGGATCATCGGCTCCCACCTTGACCTTGAGCCAGGGAAATCCGGCGCGTTCGCGCGCGGCGACTTCATACGCGACGAGGTCGCGCATGCCGATGGTGACCGCCGAGGCGATCGGCTGCCAACGTTCGATCCCGGCACGCTGCCACGCGGGTAGCCCGCTGGATTTTGCTTCCAGATCCCACAGCGCGGCATCGACCGCATGACGCGCACCGCCTGGCGGCAGCAGCGCCAGCAGGTCATGTCGGCCGCAGCCGCCTTCTACCGCGTCACGCACGCGTTCGAGTTGCGCGTGCATGGTCTCCGGCGTCTCGCCGTGATAGGCCACGCCGCCGGCTTCGCCGCGGCCCATGGCATCGCCCTGTTGCAGCTCGACGATCACCACGCGCGCGCTGTCGCGCACGCCGCGGGCAATGGCGAAGGGTTCCTTCAGCGGCCAGGCATGCGTGCGGATCTGCAACGTGCGCTGCGATGCTGTCACGCCAGCAGGGCCGCCACCACGCCGTCGAGCGAGGTACGCAGCGGGTCGAACGCGGGCACCCCGAGTTCGGCGCTGGCCGCGTCCAAGGCGCGTTCCGCCGCATCGTCGTCCAGGGCCGAAGTATTCAAACTGATGGCGACCACGCGCGCGGCCGGGTTGGTCAGGTGCGCGGACTGTTCGTACAGGCGCGCGGCGTCGGTGAGTGAGGGCAGGGGATAGTCGGGCCAGCTCATGACGTGGCTGCGCGTGGCGTCGTGGCACAGGATCAACGCATCGGGCTGCGAGCCGTGCAGCAAGCCGAGTGTGACGCCGGAAAACGCCGGATGGAACAGCGCGCCCTGGCCCTCGATGACGTCCCAGTGCTCGGGCGCGTTGTCGGGCGAAAGGCATTCGGCCGCGCCGGCGATGAAATCGGCGATGACCGCATCGATGGCGATGCCTTGCCCGGCAATCATCACCCCGGTCTGGCCGGTGGCGCGGAAGTCTGCCGACACGCCGGCCGCCCGCAGCGCCTTGGCCACGGCCAGCGCGGTGTACTTCTTGCCGAGTGCACAGTCGGTCCCGACAGTCAGGGCGCGCTTGCCGCTGCGCTTCTTGCCGGTGGCGCGCGGCAGATCCGCGGGCGGGCGGCGCACGTCCACCAGCGCCACGCCAGCCTTGGTCGCCGCCTCGGCAAGGCCGGGCACGGTTTCCAGCGGATTGTGCAGGCCGCTGACGATGTCCAGGCCTGCCTCCACCGCTTCAAGCAGGAGGCCGTGCCAGCCCGGTTGGATATGCCCGCCACGCGGGGTGACGCCGATCACCAGCGAACCTGCACCGGCGGCGGCCGCCGCTTTCGGTGTCATCGTCGGCAGGCCCAGGTCCACCGTGCCGTCGGGCATGCGGATCTGGCCGATGCAGGCTTCCGGGACCCAGTCGCGCAGGCCGTAGGCGGTCTTTGCCTTGACCGGCAGCGTTTCCTCGCCGAGGAACAGCAGGTAGGGCTTGCGCAGGGACAGGACGCGCGTGGGTGTGTCGGTGCTCATGAGGGTCTCGGTGAGGGGCGAGAGAGGAGAGGATCAGCGGCCGGCAAGGACGGCGGCGGCCAGTGCTTCGGCGGCGGTTTTCAGGTCGGCGTCGCCGCCTTGCGCGTTGACGTGCAGCGCCACCACGACATCCTGCTTGTCGTAGTTGGCCAGGTAGGAATACGTGCCTTTGACGCTGCCGCTGTGGCCCATGTACGTGCGGCCGGCGGCATCGGTCTGCACGCGCCAGATCAGCGCCTGCACCGGCGGCTTGCGGCCAGGGCTGCCGTCCTTGTTCGGAAGCCCTTCGATGTCCTGCTTCAACTGTGGGCGATACATCTCGGCGATGGCGCGCTGGCCCAGCAGCTTGCCGGTGTTGAGCGCATGGCCGAAACGCACCATGTCCTCGTCGCTGGCGATGACGCCGCCGCCGACGAACTTGTAGCTGACGTTCTCCTGCGGCGTGTTGGTCAGTGCGCCGGTGGCTGCGTCGTATTCGTAGGCATGCGCCCGATGCGGCACGATGCGCGCGGGCACATCAAACTGCGTCCCCGTCATGCCGGCCGGCTGCCACACGTGCGCCCGCAGATAGTCTTCCAATGTCTGGCCGCTGGCCTGTTCGACCGCCGCCTGCAGCAGGTTGGTCGCGTAAGAGGAGTAGTTCCAGTAGCGGCCGGGAGCGAACAGCAGCGGATCGTCCTTCCAACGCTGCGATGCGGCCTGGATGTCGTTCCATTGCCGGTACATCAGCACGTCGCCCTCACCGAACTCGCCATCCTTGTAATGGCGGATGCCCGAGGTATGGGTGAGGATCTGGCGCACGGTGATGGGGGCCTGCTTGCGCGGGAACCATGGCGCATAGGTCTGGATCTGGGCATCCAGCGCCAGCTTCTTCTGCTCCACCAGCTGCATCAGGCCAACGACCGCCACGACCTTGGAGACCGAGCCGATGTTGTGCACGCTGGCGCCGGTCATCGGTACCTGGTTCTCCACATCGGCCAGTCCCGCGCCGCCGCTGTAGACCAGCTCACCCTTGACCATGATGGCGGCCGATGCACCCGGCGCATGCGCCTGCTGGCGCAACATCTCCAGTCGGGATTGCAACGCGCCCGTGTCCAGCGCCGCCGCCTGCAGCGAAGGCAGGGACAGGCACAGCAGGAAGAGCCAGTGCGAAGGACGCGGCAGGGACAGGGGCGAACGCTGCGCATGCAGGGGCATTGGTGTTCTCGAAGAGCGGGATGGCGCGCGGCGGCGGCCGCTGCGTTGCACATCCTAAGCGCGGGATGGCGCCGCTTGCACGCATGATCTGCGGGTCACACGTGCAACATCCGTCCAGTGCCCGGCGTGCACATCCCGATGTCGTGGGGTGTGTGCGGCCGAGCGCACATGGATCGGACCGGGATGGCGATGTCCGATGGCGCGGGACCACGTGATTGCGTCATCCATTGCAAAGCAGCTGTGCATGGCGCGGTGCGCATCAGGACGTGCTGCTTTCCAACGAGGCGGTGACGCCGTTGTTCGAGCCGTTGATGCGAGGGAAGAGGCCATCGGCGATTCACTGTTTCCGCGCGTCTGCTGTGCAGGGCGAGCGCGGCACGGTGCAGGCGCGGCCATCGGCGCCGTGCTGCGAGCGAGGCATCGTGCTGGCGCGTTGCAAGACCTCGATGGCCGACGCTGTTTCAGAGCCAGCGACGCACGCGCTGGCAATAGCGATCGTAGGCATCGCCGAATTCGGCACGCAGCCGCGCTTCCTCATAGGGGATCAACACGCGCTGCAAGGCCAGCAAGGGAAGCGGCATCAGCACGAGGGCCCAGGGCTGCAACAGGATGCCTGCCAGGCCCACGTAGCTCAGCACCAGGCTGACGTACATCGGGTTGCGGGTGACGCGGTACGGCCCCTGGATCACCAGGCGCGATGGCGCGCGTTCCGGGATGAAGGTGGTCCGGCGCCAGGCGAACATCGCGAAGCAGACGATGGTCATGGCCAGCCCCAGCTGTGCCAGCACGGTGCCAATGGCCTGGAGGTGTGCCTGCATCTCCGGAGGCGGCATCGGGATGGGCAGTACCCGCTGTAGCCCGAACGAGGCGAACATTGCGACGGTGAAGTGCGTAGGGGACAGGGTGCGCACCAGCAGGGGCACCTTGTCGTTGCGCGTGGCGTCAGTGGACATCCTATTTTCCGACACGTCTTCCTGCTGCATGGCCGATCGATGACGGTCTATCTTACCGTGCGAGGCGCGGGGGCTCGGCGTGCGCGCCGACAGGGATAAGGACGATCCTGCTGACAGGGTCGACATGTTTGGGTCGAAGTACAGGGGACGTCGTGTATCGGATGCTGAGGACATCGTGGGTCCTGGTCGTGCTGGCCTGGGCGGGAATCGTCGTGCCGGCCGTTGCGCGGCAAGGGAGCCACGTCACGCGTGACGTGCAGGTCGCGGCGGTCATGGATGACCTGCGCGGCGCGGGCCCGCAGCTGCGGGCCTTCCTGCAGGCGATGCCCAAGGGTGGGGATCTGCATCATCACCTGGGAGGCAGCATTTACGCAGAGGACTTGCTGCGCTGGGCGGCGGAAGACGACCTCTGCGTCGCCCGCGCCGAGGACCACAGCCTGTCCCCGGCGCCCTGCGGGGATGGACAGGTGGCCGTGCGAGGACTGGCGGCGCGCGATGCGGCGCTCTATGCCGCCACTGTCGATGCGCTGTCCATGCGCAACTACACGCACGGACAGGGCGCGGCCTCCGGTCATGACCAGTTCTTCGCCACCTTCGCGCGTTTCGGCGCGCTGGATCACCGCAAGGCCGAACAGGTCGCTGCGACGCTGGAGCAGGCGGTCCGCGACCGCGTGTCTTACGTGGAGATCATGACCAACCCCTCGCAATCGTCGCTGCTGGCGAAGGCGGCGGCAGAACGTCCTTGGAATGCGCAGGACCTGGAAGCCAACCTGGCGCCTTTGCAGGCCGAGCTGCCGACGCTGGTGGCACAGGCACGCCAGGAACTGGCAGCGCTGGACGCGCAGGTGCGCAGCCTGCTGCGCTGCCGACAGGCCGACGCCAGCCCGGCCTGCAAGGTGCGCTATCGCTACATGCCCTACGCGCTACGCGTGCTGCCGCCGCAGGTGGTGTTCGGGCAGATGGTCATGGGGTATGCGCTGGTCGCGGCGGATCCGCAGCGCATGGCGGCATTGAACATCGTCGCGCCGGAAGACCATCCTGTCGCCTTGGCCGACTACCGCTTGCACATGGCCATGTTTCGGGAACTTTCCTCGGTGTATCCCACGGTGCCGCTGGCCTTGCACGCCGGTGAACTCACCCTGGGTCTGGTGCCGCCGCCGGCGCTGCGCTTCCACATCCGTGAGGCGGTCTCCACCGGGGCGCGGCGCATCGGCCATGGCGTGGATATCGGCTACGAGGACGACCCTGACGCGCTGTTGCAGGACATGGCGCGCAAGCGCGTGGCGGTCGAGATCAACCTCAGCAGCAACGACGGCATCCTGGGTGTGAGCGGTGCCGATCATCCGCTGTGGATGTATCTGCAGGCCGGCGTGCCGGTGGTGCTGTCCACCGATGACGCAGGGGTTTCGCGGGGCGACATGACGCACGAGTACCAGCGCGCCGTGCAGGAGCAAGGTCTGGATTACGCCACGCTCAAGCAGATCGCGCGCAATGGACTGACGTACGCGTTCATCCCGGGCGCAAGCCTGTGGCAAGCCGATGGCCACACGCCAGTGGCGGCATGCGCGGTGGCGTTGGCCGCGACGCGCGCGGAGATCGATACCGCATGTGGTGCCCTGGTGGCAGGCAGCGAGAAAGCGCAGCTGCAGTGGCAATTGGAATGCGATCTCGCGGCGTTCGAGGTCGAGACCCTGCAACGCCACGGGCGGCCAGGGGTGGTGATGCCACGTGGCAGGCAGGCATCACGTTCGCGTTGAGCCATGCGTTTTAGCCGGAGGGCGCGCTAAGAAATTCTTCTTCACGTAGCCTTTGGGATGGTGGCCGTTCTTCAACGAAGAGGGTGGTTCGAATGAAGCGTTTCTGGTTGTTGGGATGTCTGTTGCTGTGTGGACCTGTGCAAGCCGCGTCGCCGAACGAGACCCCCGAGAAATTCATCGAGTTGCTCGGCAAGAAAGGCATGGGGGATGCGCTGGACTATCTGTATTCGCAGCTCACCGCTGCAGGCGACGACGGGCATGCTGCAGACAATAAACGCAAGTTCGAGTCCATGAAGGCGCAGCTGACCGCGGTTGATATCGGTGAGGTCAGGTCGAGCGATCTCATTCTTGATGAATCCTATGGTCCGCACTACTCACGGCAGGTGTATCTATTGGTCCTTGCAGACAAAGCCGCCCGCTTCGAGTTCTATCAATATGACGCCGGTGCGCAGTGGCGCCTCAGCAGCTTCCAGTTCGAGGCTGGAAGCGATGGTATGAACGTCAAGCTCAAGGAGGATGCTTTAAGCCCGGGCTTCAGGCCGAGGGGTACGCCGCCCGCGCCTTGAATGACTCTCTGGAAACGACATCGGCGCCGCGAAGGCGCCGATGTCGTTCAAGGCGAACTGAAAACCCGATCAGGGCAAGCCTGCAAGCCACTCGTCGTCGCTGCCTTCGTTGACTTCGGCGAACAGCGGGGTGGAGAAGTAGCGTTCTCCGGTATCGGGCAGCATCGCCAGGATCACCGAGCCGGGTACGGCCTTCTCCGCCACTTCCAGCGCGGTGGCCACGGTGGCACCGGCTGAGATGCCCACAAAGATGCCTTCCTCAGCCGCCAAGCGCTGCGAGGTCGTAATGGCGCGGGCGTCGTCGACGGTGAACAACTCGTCGTAGACCTCGCGATTGAGCACTTCCGGCACGAAGTCCGGGGTCCAGCCCTGGATCTTGTGCGGCTTCCATTCATCACCCTTCAACAGCGCCGCGCCGGCCGGTTCGGTGGCGATGATCTTGGTTTCCGGACGGGCGACCTTGAGCACTTCCCCCACGCCGGTGAGCGTGCCGCCTGTGCCCCAGCCGGTCACAAAGAAGTCCAGTCGCTTGCCGGCGAAGTCGCGCAGGATCTCCGGCGCGGTGGTGTTGCGGTGGTAGGCCGGGTTGGCCGGGTTGGCGAACTGGCTGGCCAGGAACCAGCCGTGCTTGGCCGCGAGCTCCTCGGCGCGCCGAACCATGCCGCTGCCCCGTTCTGCGGCGGGCGTCAGGATCACCTTGGCGCCGAGCCCGCGCATGATCTTGCGGCGCTCGATCGAGAACGTCTCGACCATGGTCGC
>JBEVNH010000062.1:0-39929 GCA_040508175.1 Pseudoxanthomonas sp. | reverse complement strand
TCCAAGGGGGCCCGCCATGGAGGGCGTCCCACCTGCGCACGGACCTTGAACGGATTGAGAAATCGCATGCACGCAGCGCCGATAAGACGCGACCGCTGTTGAAAGCCCCTGCATGCGCGGGTGCTGGCTCCGCGGCATTCCGTGTTCGATACTCCAGACCTCATCTGCCAAGGCGGGGCGCTGGACATGATCGATCTCGGTATCCAGGACGTGCGAGTGTTCGTGCCCGCGCAGGATTTCGCGGTGTCACAAGGTTTCTATGAAGCCCTCGGTTGGCAGACCGACTACCTCGACCCGCAGCTGGCGCTCATGCGCAACGGCACGCACCGCTTCTACCTGCAGCGCGCCTATGTGCGCGCATGGGCCGAGAACCTGATGCTGCACGTCACCGTGGCCGACGCCCGCGCCTGTCACGCGCAGATTGCGACGGTGCTGCAAGGTGACGCCTTCCCAGGCGCCCGTGTCGCCGCGCCACGCCATGAGCCGTACGGCGCACTGGTCACCTATGTCTGGGATCCGGCCGGCGTGCTGCTGCACTTGGCGCAGTGGGATGCCTGACGCAGCAGGCCTCAACACTGTGGCCAGTGCCAGGCCAGCGTGCGCAGCAAGGGGCGGTCAGCCGCCGATCGCGCGGGTGCCGTGCTCGGGCGCATCCTGCTGTTGCACGACCGGCGAGGCGCCGTGCGACGGGGTCAACCGCTGATCGAGCGCGGCGAGTTGCCGGAACGAGGCCTCGACCGACGTCCCGACGGCCTGCTCGGTTGGCAGGTGCGCGCGCAGGTGTGCCGGATCCTTGGGATCGCCCTGCACGATGAACACGTTCTGCCCGGCTTGCACGCTGCGCCCTTGTTCGCTCAACAGCACGTGGTCCACCTGCTTGAAATCAAGCGTCGCCGCCAGGGTCGTCAGGCTGGCGGCCATCCGGGTGCTGTTCTGGTCGGGCTGCCGCCCGAGCTGCCGATCCAGGGCGACCACGCCGGCGTAGCACTGCTCGTGCAGCGCATGGCGAGGATGACCTGGCTGGTCGGGTGTGGGGGCAGGCGCTGCATCCATTCGGGTGGGACCGGGTCACATGACGAGGTGCATGAGGCGACACGACTTTGGTGGTTTCAAGACGCGGGCGATACGTGACAGGGCAGTGCCACCGAGCAACGGGAATAGGCCACCGTGCGGAGTGGGCATGACGTGGTGTCGATGGGTGAGGAGACGCTGACGCCGATCAACATGGATGCTTGGCTGGCAAGCCGGTGGGCCGGCACACCGTCGAGCACTGGACCGCCAAGACCGGCGCATGGACGCCGTCGGTACGACGGGCCACGGTGCATCGCCAAGGATCGACGGTCGCTCATGCGACGGCAGGCGCTTGGGCGCGGGCGGCCTGCGTGTCGCGGACCGGCGGCAGGCCGAACATGCGCCGGTATTCGCGGGTGAACTGCGGGACACTCTCGTAGCCGACAGCAAAGGCGGCGCTGCTGGCGGTCACGCCCTCGGCGCGCATCAGGCGACGCGCTTCGATCAGGCGCAGCTGCTTCTGGAACTGCAGCGGCGACAGCGAGGTGACGCTGCGGAAATGCTGGTAGAACGCCGATGCGCTCATGCCGGCGGCCGCAGCAAGGCGATCCACGGGCAACGCCTGCGTGTACGCGTTGCGCAGCAGGGCGACGGCGCGGGCGATGCGTTGCACGTGGCCTTCGGGCCAGCCGAGGTGGCGGATGGCCTGGCCGTGCCGGCCGGCCAGCAGCCAGTAGTGCAGCTCTCGCACCAGCTGGGTACGCAGGACCGGCAACGAGGCGGGTCGATCAAGCAACCGCATGAGGCGCAGGGCCGCGTCGCTGACTTCGCTGTCGGTAGGTTCGGCCCGGACCGCAGGGCCATTGCCGCTCGCGGCCGGCGCCATCTGCGCGACGAGGTCGGCAATGACGGCTGCGTCCAGATCCAGCACCAGCGAGTAGTACGGCGCGGCGGCGCTGGCGCGCGTGATCTGGCTCAGTGTGGGTACGTCGGCGGTAATCAGTAGCGAATCGCCAGCGTTGAAGATGAAGGTGCGAGTGCCCATCGTCACCTGCTTGCTGCCCTGCAGCACCAGGCAGGCCAGCGGACGCGAGATGGCGTGGACCAGCTCGGTGGGTTGCGTGGAACGGATGGTCGTCAGCCCGGCGATGGGTGTCTGGGCAAGCCCGCTGCCGTCGGCATGGGCTTCGGTATGACGTCGCACGGCGTCGAGGAGCGTGTCGTTCATGGCCTCATCCTGCGGCCGTCGGCCGCGCGCATCCGCAAGATTGGAGGATCAGGCAAACAGTGTCGAGCTTAGGGCAACCTGTCCTGCGTCCGTGGAACGACAGTGGTGGCCCATCAGAAAGGAGCGCACCATGCGCACGATTTCCCTCGTGACCGGCGGCAGCCGCGGGCTGGGCCGCAACACCGCACTGAGCATCGCCCAGGCGGGCGGCGATGTGGTGCTGACCTACCGCAGCGGTGCGCGCGAAGCGCAGGCCGTGGTCGAACAGATCCACGTGCTGGGCTGCCAGGCCATCGCCCTGCCGCTGGATACGGGCAAGGTCACCGCCTTCGCATCCTTCGCCGAGACCCTGCGCGCGGTGTTGCAGGAGACCTGGCGACGCGAGACGTTCGATCACCTGATCAACAACGCCGGCCATGGCGATTCCGCCTTGATCGGACACACCACCGAGGCGCAGTTCGACGGCCTGGTCGATGTGCACTTCAAGGGCGTGTACTTCCTGACCCAGACGTTGTTGCCGCTGCTGGCCAATGGCGGCCGCATCGTCAATCTTTCATCCGGGCTGACCCGCGTGTCCTTCCCCGGGTATGCGGCCTATGCCGCGGTCAAGGGCGCGGTCGAAGTGCTCAGCGTGTACATGGCACGGGAACTGGGGAGCCGTGGCATCACGGTCAACACCGTGGCCCCGGGTGCGATCGAGACCGATTTCGGCGGTGGCGCAGTGCGCGACAACCCGGAGGTGAACAAGTGCTTCGCCGACATGACCGCACTGGGCCGTGCCGGCGTGCCGGATGACATCGGTCCGATGATCGCCACGCTGCTGTCGCCGGCCAACCGATGGATCAACGCACAGCGCATCGAGGTGTCGGGCGGCCAAGGCATCTGACGCCCGCACGCCGTGGCATGGCCTCAGCCCAGCTGAGCCAGCGCGGTGGCGATATCGGTCTGGCCATCGACAAAGTCCAGCGTCCTGCCGATGGTGCCCGGTGTCTCCAGCGCCGCGACGATCATCCGCGCCACGTTGGCGCGCGAGGTATCGCGGTGTTCGCGGCCGGGATTGAGCGCGATATGTCCGGTCGGCACGTCCTGCGTCAGCCGGCCCGGACCCAGGATGGTCCAATCCAGCACGGTCCCGCGCAGGTAGCCATCGGCTGCGGCCTTGGCTTGCGCGTAGGGGAAGAACGCGTCATCCGGCCGGATCTGCTGGTCGGTGCCGGCGCCGATGTAGGACACCATGACGTAGCGGCGCACTCGCACCTGCTGGGCCGCGTCCATGGAGCGGATCGCCGCGTCGCGATCCACCGCATAGGTGCGTGCCGGGCTGCCGCCGCCGGCGCCGGCCGACCACACCACCGCATCATGGCCGTCGATCTGCGTGGCGAGCGTCTCCACATCGGCCTGCTCGATATCCAGGACCAGCGGTGTGGCGCCATCGGCGGCGACTTCTTCGCGGTGCTGGGGGTTGCGGAACACACCGGTGACCTGGTGCCCAGCGGCCGCCAGCAGCGGTGTGAGCTGGCGCGCGACCTGGCCGTGGGCACCAATGACGAGAATGCGGGACACATGGACTCCTGCGTTGCGATGAGGAACGCCACGCATGGTGCGCCGCCGCGCATATGCATCGGGTGAGCTGGCGTGTCGCCGCGTCGTGGCGCAGGCACGAGACAAACGCCCCGACAGTCACTCCATCGGGGCGCGTGCTTTGGACAGGCGTTGAGCGGTGGAACTCAGGCGAAGATGCGGAAACGCTCGCCGTCGTCGATGAAGGTCTTCTCGCCAAAAGGTGCTTCGTTGGAGCCGAACGGCATCTGCGCACGCAGCTTCCAGCTTGCCGGCAGCGACCACTTGGCGGCGGCAGCCGCGTCGGGCAGCGGGTTGTAGTGCTGCAGGCTGGCGCCGATGCCGGCGTTGGCCAGCGCGGTCCATACCGCGAACTGCGCCATGCCGCTGGCCTGCTCGGACCACACCGGGAAGTTGTCTGCGTACAGCGGGAACTTTTCCTGCAGTCCCTTCACCACCTCCTGGTCCTCATAGAACAGGATGGTGCCCGCGCCGGCGGCAAAGCTGTCGATCTTCTGCCCGGTCTGGGCAAAGTCTTCGGCCGGCACGATCTTGCGCAGTTCGTCCTTCACCAGATCCCAGAACGCCACGCTCTGCGCGCCATACAGAATCACCGCACGCGAGCTCTGCGAGTTGAAAGAGGACGGCGAATGCTTGACGGCGTCCTGTATCAGCGTGGTCACGGCGTCCTGCGACGACGGCAGGGTCCTGCCCAGCGCGTACTGCGTACGACGGACCTTGATGACATCAATGACGGGATTGGACATGGCGTTGGATCCAGTTGGAAGTGTCGCCAGCCTAGAGCCAGTCCATCGTTGCAAACAGGGTGCCGGGCGGGACGATCCGTTACCAAAATCGCAAAGATGGAACACTGATCCCGTGCCGGAGCCGAATGCGTGCGGCGGCGGGTCGGCCGTTCGTGCTGCTCGCGTCGGGCCGTCGACAGCGTGGGAGATGCGCGATCAGCGCGCTTCATTCATCTTTCTGGTGATGCCTCCCAGGTGTGATCAATGTTCCGTGTGTGGCGCCACGGGTGAAAACGTCTGACACACGGGACACGCCTTATGGAGATCCTGGTCAACGTCAACCCCCGTTCGTCGCGTTAAATTTCTGTGACCCAAGTCGCTTGGTGCATACTCCACAGACGCCGCTCGCGGCGTGTCCGGTCCCCCCTGGAGGAAAGCGCGCTGGAGGATCAAGCGCCGCACCTCTCCTGACACGACGAAGGAGATGGGATGCCATCACCCTCAACTTTGACGATGGCCTTGACCCTGGCCTGCCTGTCACTCGTCGCCTGCCACAAGGCCGGAGACGGTATTTCTGCGACACCAACGCCCTCGCCGTCGGCCGCAACCGCGTCCGCGACGGCTTCGGCCACGCCCAGAGCGTTGCCTGACGCCAGTACAACGGCCGCCAGTGCGCCGTCGTCAGTCAATCCCGAGAGTGCGCGCCTGGACAAGATGGAGGCGTACGGCCGTATCGGCGACACCATGCGCGGCTTTATCTCGGAAGACAGTGAATTTTTCGCCAAGCGTCGTGCCGAACAGGCCGCGCAGGTGCGCCAGGGCGACTTCACCAAGATCCGCACCGACGACCGGTTCTTCTTCGGCGAGGACCAGCTCAGCGGGCTTCGCAGCACGGTCTCCATGCCGGGCAGCGTGGGCGAGCTGGATGCGTCTGCCGACGAACTGCTGACGACCCTGGACCAGCATCTGCCGAACTGGCGCCAGCTGCGCGAGTACAACGAGCAGCGTGGCTACGACCAGGATGAGGGCACCCGGGGCAAGCGCATGCTGCCGCGCTACATCACCGGCATCGATGCAGTGGAAGGGGCGGTGAAGAAGTTCGAGGCGCGCATCCGCTCGGCCTCGGAAGTGGCCACCGAAGAGGCCATGGCACGCTATCGCGCCGATGGCCTGATGATGGAGGTGCATACCAAGGAAGCGCTGGGTTCTGCCGAAGAGGCGCTGAAGCTCTTCAACACCACCGACGATTTCAAGGACGAGGGCAAACTGGCCAAGGCCGATGGCCTGATCGCCGATGTGGAAGGCGACCTGAAGGCATTCCGCTCCGAATATGCCCGGCGCCTGGACAGCAACGATCCGCCGCTGCCACGCGTGGATCTCTATGACGTGGTCGATTCCAATCTCACCTCGATGGTGACCCATTACCGCGCGGCGCGGCAGGATCCCCTGCAGTACTACTACGCGGTGGATTCCTACAACCTTGCAGTGGACACGCTGGAGATCATGAACCGCTGACGCCGCGGCAGACCTGTCAGGTCCGCCCTCAGGGGGGTTCCGTCGACCGCGGCGGTGCATTGGAACTCGCCTGATCGCGGTGATGCGCATGTCCCTGCCGGCGTTCGTGCATCGGTCTCCAAGGCAGGACGCCCCGCCCCGGCGGGTAGGCGCTGCGTTCGTCGAAGGCTTCCACGCTGATCGCATCACCAGGCGCGCTGTCGAGCGCGCGCAGCTGCCACTGCGGTCTGTGGTTGACGAAGGGCTGGCAGGACCGGGATCAGCCGTTCCGGTGCCAGGCCCCGGCCATGGTGTGGCCGGGCGTGCCGTCGGCATGGCGCGTCGGCCTCCTGCAGCAAAAATCGCCAAGCGCGGGGTCCCGCGCAGCTGGCCACTTTCATAGAAGCCCGGCGGACACATCGCGATGTGCTTTCCGAAGGTCCGGTTCACGCCGATCCATGGCGTGTCGCTGTTGAGCCCGTTGTCCTCTCTACCCGGGGCGCCGAGCCGGGGGTGGACGGCACAGCGGTGCATGGCGGCCCAGGTGGAATGGATTGGCGCTGCAACAACGCCGCAGGGAAGGCCGCGATGTGGTGTAGGCCCCGCTGGCATCGCAGCAGGCTGAGCGGCGCGGCGCAGGGCGCATCACCATGCGCAACGGGCATGCCGGACCGGGCTTCATCGCGTGCGCCGCGCGCCGGCCGAGAACCCCGCTGATCGGCCGGAGAGCCAAGCCACGCTTGATATTCCATCTGCTTATAAGTCATGCGCGATGGCTATTTCAAAGGTGCTCGGACCGCGCCTAGGGTGACGATGCCCTGTCCCCTTTGGACGTCACCCCCACGACCATGGCCTTCGCATCGCTCGCTTCGGCCGCTGTCCCGGCCTTCACCCCGCAGGAACGGGTGCGCATTGTTCCGTTCGACGCCCCGCTGGGGGCTGAGGTCATCGGGCTGGACCTGTCGCAGCCGCTGGAGCAGGCCGATTTTGCCCGCATCCATCGCGCGCACCTGGACCACCACGTGCTGGTGTTCCGCGACCAGCGCATCACCCCGGCACAGCAGGTCGATTTCAGCCGGCGCTTCGGCCCACTGCAGATCCATGTGTTGCGCAAGTTCCAGCTGCCAGGCACGCCGGAAGTGCTGGTGGTATCCAACATCAAGGAAAACGGCGAGCCCATCGGCCTGGGCGATGCCGGTCATTACTGGCATTCGGACCTGTCCTACAAGGACAAACCCAGCCTGGGCTCGCTGCTGCATGCACAGGAGCTGCCCAACGAAGGCGGCGACACCCTGTTCGCCAACCAGCACCTGGCCTGGGAGACCCTGCCGCACGCACTGCGCAGCGCCGTGGAGGGCCGCCGCGCCGAGCATAGTTATCTCGCCAAGTACGAGGCGCTGCGCAAGCGCAACCCGTGGCGTCCGGCGCTGACGGCCGAGCAGATCGCCGAGGTGGTGCCGGTGGAACACCCCATCGTACGCACGCATCCGGAGACCGGCCGCCGCGCGCTGTTCGTCAGCGAGCACTTCACCACGCGCATCGTCGGCCTGCCACGGGACGAGAGCGATGCGTTGCTGGCCGAGCTGTTCGCGCTCAGCACGCTGCCCGGGCTGGTCTATCGCCACCGGTGGCAGTCGCACGACATGGTGTTCTGGGACAACCGCTCGGTGATGCACTTGGCGGCCGGCACGCCAGACACGGAACGCCGCAAGCTTTATCGCACCACCATCGAAGGCGACGTGCCGTTCTGACCAACCGCGCCGCGCTTCCTCCCATTTGCTTCGAGCCATCTCCATGCCGCCACGTTCCGCCGTCCTCACGCGTCGTCCGCGCCTCTCTTCTTCTCTGCTGGTCGTGCTGACCTGTGTGGCGGTCTTGCTTGCGGGTTGCCAGCGGGAGGGCGCACAGACGCCGCAGGAGGGCGCGCAGGGCGAGCAGGCCACGCTGCGCATCGGCAAGCAGTTCGGCATCGTCTACCTGCTGCTGGACGTGGCAGAAGCCCGCGGGCTGATCGAGCAGCAGGCCAAGGCCGACGGCATCGCACTGAAGGTGGAGAGCCGGCAACTGTCGGGCGGCTCGGCGATCAACGACGCGTTGCTTGGCGGCGCCATCGATATTGCCGGCGCCGGTACCGGCCCACTGTTCACCATCTGGGATCGCACGCGCGGCCGCCAGGCTGTGCACGGCGTGGCCTCGTTGGGCAATTTCCCGTACCAGCTGATCAGCACCTCGGACACGGTGCGCACCATCGACGACCTCGGCGCCAACGACCGCATCGCGGTGCCGGCGGTGGGCGTGTCGGTGCAGTCGCGCATCCTGCAGTACGCCTCGGCCCAGCGCTGGGGCCAGGACCAGGCATTGAAGCTCGACGCGCAGCAGGTGGCATTGCCGCATCCGGACGCGGCCGCGGCCATCATCTCCGGCGGCAGCGAGGTCAACACGCATTTCTCCACGCCGCCGTACCAGCAGCAAGAGCTGGCGCGCAATCCGAAGGCGCACGTCATCCTCGATTCCTACCAGGTGCTGGGCGGGCCGTCTTCGGCCACGGTGTTGTACGCCACGGAGAAATTCCGGCAGGACAACCCCAAGGTCTATCACGCGTTCCTGGCGGGCCTGGACGAGGCGGCCAAGTTCATCGCCGCGCATCCTGAAGAAGCAGCCGAGATCTTCGTCCAGCGCAATCCGGGCAGCGACAAGGCCCAGGTACTGGAGGTCCTGCGCGACCCGCAGGTGCAGTTCAAGATCGCGCCGGAGAACACGCTGGGCCTGGGCAAGTTCATGCACACGGCGGGGGCGATCAAGCAGGCGCCCGCCGCGGTGGGCGATTACTTCTTCGATGATCCGCTGATCGCAGGCGGCAGCTGACATGACCGTGCACCCGTTTCCCGCGCCGATGCTGCAGGTGGACAACGTCAGCCTGGAGTACGCCGACGCGCGTCGCGTGGTGCGCGCCACGCATCGGGTGAGCTTCGATGTGCACGAAGCCGATCGCTTCGTGCTGCTGGGGCCGTCCGGGTGCGGCAAGTCCACCTTGCTCAAGGCAGTGGCGGGCTTCATCGCCCCGCGCGAGGGGCAGATCCGTCTCGATGGAGCGGCCGTGGCCGCGCCCGGCCCGGACCGGGGCGTGGTGTTCCAGGAGTTCGACCAGCTGGCGCCGTGGAAGAACGTGCGGCAGAACGTGGAATTCGGCCTGCGTACTGCGCGCAGGCTGTCACGCGCGGAAGCGCGCGAGCGCGCCGATGACGTGCTGGACAAGGTCGGATTGCTGGCATTTGCGCAGGCCTATCCGCATACCTTGTCCGGCGGCATGAAGCAGCGCGTGGCCATTGCCCGCGCGCTGGCGATGCAGCCGCGCATCCTGTTGATGGACGAGCCCTTCGCCGCGCTTGACGCGCTCACGCGTCAGCGCATGCAGGCGCAGCTGCTGGCGTTGTGGGAGCAGGTGCGCTTCACCCTGCTGTTCGTCACCCATTCGATCGAGGAAGCCTTGGTGGTCGGCAGCCGTGTGCTGTTGCTCTCGCCGCATCCGGGCCAGGTGCGCGCCGAGTTGAACGCGCATGCGTTCAACGCCGACAGTGCGGCCAGCGTGGCCTTCCAGCAGGCCAGCCAGCGTATCCATCGGCTGCTGTTCGAGCTTCCGGCCGATGCGCCCACGCCGCTGCGTGCCGGAGCGCAGGAGGTCACGCCATGACCCTCACCGCCACGCCGCTGCGGCGCCTGCCTCCGGTACGGGCGGAGTACGAGCGCGCCGTGCCCACGGTGGATGCGGCCGTGCTGTCCACGCCGCAGACGCGGCGCTGGCAGGCGCCGACCGGGCTGCGCCGCGCGCTGGTGCTGCTGGTGCTGGCCATCGTCTGGGAGCTCGCCGCACGCTGGGTCGGCAACGACCTGCTGCTGCCCGGCGTGCTGCAGACCGCGCGGGCACTGTATGAGGGCTTGCTTTCCGGCGAGCTGCTGCGCCGGGTAGCCACCTCGTTGCGCGTGCTGGCGCAGGGCTACGCGCTAGGCATCGTCGGTGCGTTCGCATTGACCGCGCTGGCGGCCTCCACGCAGATCGGCCGCGACGTACTGGGCACGCTGGTGGCCATGTTCAATCCGTTGCCGGCCATCGCCCTGTTGCCGCTGGCCCTGCTGTGGTTCGGCCTGGGCAATGCCAGCCTGGTGTTCGTGCTGGTGCACTCGGTGCTGTGGCCGCTGGCGCTCAATACGTACGCCGGATTCCAGGCCGTGCCAGACACGTTGCGCATGGCCGGTCGCAATCTTGGCTTGCGCGGCCCGCGCTACGTGCTGCAGCTGCTGGTGCCAGCTGCATTGCCGGCGATCCTGTCCGGACTGAAGGTGGGCTGGGCGTTCGCCTGGCGCACGCTGATCGCCGCCGAGCTGGTGTTCGGCGCGACCTCCCGCCAGGGCGGGCTGGGCTGGTACATCTTCCAGAACCGCAATGAGCTGTATACCGATCGCGTGTTCGCCGGCCTGGCGCTGGTGATCCTGCTGGGGCTGCTGGTAGAAGTGGTGATCTTTGCCGGTATCGAGCGCATCACCGTGCGGCGCTGGGGCATGCAGCGGGGCTAGGAGTGAGCCGAGAGGAGCGAGCAGAGCGCAAGGGCAAGTTTTGCTTTCGCTCGCTTCTCACTTCTCTCCACTCACTCCTGCCTCTCACAGTTCGATCACGTCGAACTTCACGTCCGGGTCCACGTCGGCGTCGTAGTCCACGTCATCGCGCTCGAAGCCGAACAGCTTGAGGAACTCATGCTTGTAGCTGGCGTAGTCGGTGAGCTGGAACAGGTTCTCGGTGGTGACCTGCGGCCAGATCGCCTTGGCGGCGTCCTGCACTTCGGTCTTGAGTTCCCAGTCGTCCAGGCGCAGGCGGTGTTCTTCGTCGACCTCGGCCGGCGCACGGTCGGCGCGGTACATGCGCTCGCGGAACAGGCGGTCCAGCTGTGCGATGGTGCCTTCGTGCAGGCCCTGTTCCTTCATCACCTTGAAGGCGATGGCGATGTACAGCGGCAGCACCGGGATGGCGGCACTGGCCTGGGTCACCACCGACTTGAGCACGGCGACGTGGGCGCTGCCGCCGCTGGCCTGCAGCTGTGCGTCAAGGCGACGCGCGGTGGCATCCAGGTCGACCTTCGCCTTGCCCAGCGCGCCGTGCCAGTAGATCGGCCAGGTGATCTCGGTGCCGATGTAGCTGAAGGCCACGGTCCTGGCGGCCGGGGCCAGCACGCCGGCATTCTGCAGTGCGTCGATCCACAGCTGCCAATCCTGGCCGCCCATCACGGTGACGGTGTCTTCGATTTCCTGCTCGGTGGCCGGCTCCAGCGTGGCACTGATGACCTGGTCCTTGTTGGTGTCGATGGCGCTAGAGGTGTAGGGCGCGCCGATTGGCTTGAGCGCCGAGCGCTTCAGCTCACCGGTGCCCGGCAGCTTGCGTACCGGCGAGGCCAGTGAGTAGACCACCAGGTCGACTTGGCCGCCCATCTCGGTCTTGATCAGCTCGATCACCTTGGCGCGCGCCTCGTCGGAGAACGCATCGCCGTTGATCGACTTGCTGTACAGCCCTTCGGCCTTGGCGAACTTGTCGAAGGCGGCCGCGTTGTACCAGCCGGCGGTGCCGGCCTTCTTCTCGCTGCCCGGCTTTTCGAAGAACACGCCCAGCGTGTCGGCGCCGAAGCCGAATGCGGCGGAGATGCGCGCAGCCAGGCCGTAGCCGCTGGAGGCGCCGATCACCAGGACTTTCTTCGGGCCGTCGGTGCGCACGCCCAGCGCGCGCGTGGCCGCAATCTGGTCGCGCACGTTCAGTTCGCAACCGGTGGGATGCGTGGTGGTGCAGATGAAGCCGCGGACCTTGGGATGAATGATCAAAGCGAGTGCCTCTCGGGGAATACGTTGCGCGCGGCATCTTAAGCCCTGCGCCCGGGCGTGGCGATGCGGGGGCCTCCATTCGCCGGCGTGTGGTGCTGCGCCGCAGTGGTGCCGCAGCACATGCTGGCTGGCGCATCGCGCGACCGGCGGCGATTCGCGCACGGTGGTCGCGGCGGCCAACGATGCGCTGCTGCCGCATGCCGACGGCACGCTGCCGATCATGGAAGACCTGTATTACGGCGACGTTGATTTCCGCGACCCGCTGGTATCGCCGGTGTTTTCCGATGCCTTGCTGGCACAGTTTCCGCCCACGCTGTTCATCACCGCCACGCATGCGGCCGAGCTGAGCAACGCGTCGTACACCCACGCGCGGCTGGTGGATCTAGGCCGCGACTCGGACCTGCATGTGTTGGACGGGTTGGGCCACGCCTTCCACCTCAACGCACGCTTGCCGGAAAGCCAGCAGGCGCTGCGTGTGATGACGCGCTTCTTCAAGCGGCACTTGCAGATGGAGTGAGCCAGTGACGGGCGTGGCGAACGGGGTGGACCGTGCATCCGCGTCGTCGCGGGCTACAAGCCTGGGAGCGCGGCACGGTGTTGCGATGGAGGTGGTGCTGCTGGCCGTTGCCGGCGCCCGTGCTTTGCCCGGCGATCGGTGGCGCTGGGTCGTGCGGGCGGTAACGCAAAGGCCGGCATGCACAGAGACTGATGACATTGGCCGGCCGCGCCGATCTGCTACCGTCTCGCGCTCTCACCACGCCCCGTTGTCTGCCATGTCCTTGCTGTCGCCGCGATGCTCCCTGCTTGCCCTTGCCACCGCCGCGCTCGCCGGATGCG
This sequence comes from Pseudoxanthomonas sp., assembly GCA_040508175.1. Lineage (GTDB taxonomy): Bacteria > Pseudomonadota > Gammaproteobacteria > Xanthomonadales > Xanthomonadaceae > Pseudoxanthomonas_A. Next base: position 27,191 of record JBEVNH010000062.1, on the reverse strand, counting down.
CCAGCGCGCCCGCAGCGCTCCCCCAGGTGGCCGATGGCGCGCGCGCGCGCGTGGCGATCCTGGAAACCACCGACGTCCATTCCAACATCCTCAGTTACGACTACTACAAGCAGAAGGAGGACACGTCGCTGGGCTACGAGCGCGTGGCCACGTTGATCCGCCAGGCGCGGGTGGAATTTCCCAACAGCTTCCTGTTCGACAGTGGCGACACCATCCAGGGCACGGTGCTGGCCGATTTCCAGGCCAGGGCGCAGCCGGTGTCATGCGAGGAGAAGCTCGGCATCTACCAGGCCTTCGATGCGATGGGCTACGACGGCGCCACTGCCGGCAACCACGAGTTCAATTACGGGCTGGGGTTCCTCTCGCAGGTCACCGGCACGCCGATGAATGTCGATGGCGGCCGCAGCGAGCGCTGCAAGGGTCCGGATTTTCCGATCGTGTTGTCCAACGTCTACAGCGCGCGCGATGACGCGCCGTTGTTCAAGCCGTGGGAGATCGTCACCAAAGACATCGCCATCACCGGCGCCGATGGCCGCACGCAGACCGTGCCGCTGCGCTTGGGCGTCATCGGCTTCACTCCGCCGCCGATCCTGGCCTGGGACAAGCAGAACCTCGAGGGCAAGGTGAAGGTCGCAGGAGTGATGGAAGCCGCGCAGCGGTACCTGCCCGAACTGCAGGCACAGCGCCCGGATCTGGTGGTCGGCATCCTGCATGGCGGTCTCAATGCAGGCCCCTACACCCCGGACATGGAAAACAGTGGCTGGCATCTGGCCGGCCTCGAGGGCCTGGACGTGCTGCTGCTGGGGCATTCGCATACCGAGTTCCCGGGGCCCCGCTACAAGGATCTGCCGGACACCGACGCGGTGCGCGGCTTCGTCCGCGGCAAGCCGGCGGTGATGGGCGGCTTCTTCGGCAAGGACCTGGGCGTGATCGACCTGGCGCTGCTGCGCAGGGACGGCCGCTGGGTCATCGATGCGCCCGGCACGCACAGCGAGGTGCGTCCGATTTGCAAGACCAAGCTTGATTGCGTGGCGGCCGAGCCGAGCATCGCGCCGCTGGTGGCGCGCGCGCATGCGGCGACCCTGGCCTACGTCAACACGCCCATCGGCCGCAGCGAGGTGCATTTTTCGACCTACTTCACCGACCTGGGCGACAGCACCGCGCTGGCCGTGGTCAACGCGGCCCAGCGCGATTACGTGCTGCGTGAGCTGCCACGGCTGCACCCGGAGCTGGCCGATGTGCCGGTGCTGTCGGCCGCCGCGCCATTCCGCACGGGCTTTGGCGGCGGTGACGACTATACCGACGTGCCGGCCGGGGCCTTGACCCTGCGCAGTGCCGCGGATCTGTACTTCTATCCGAACACGCTCAGCGCGGTCATGACCGATGGCGCCGGGGTGAAAGCCTGGCTGGAGACCTCTGCAGGCCGCTATAACCGGATCGATACGGCCAAGACAGGCGAGCAGGCGCTGATCAACAGCCGCTACGTGGCCTACAACGTCGATCAGATCCAGGGTGGCCTGGCCTACGTCATCGATGTGACACAGCCACTGGGGCGGCGCATCACCGCGTTGACCTATCAGGGCAAGCCGGTGAACCCGACGCAACCCTTCGTGGTGGTCACCAACAACTACCGCGCCAGCGGCGGCGGTGATTTCCCGGGACTAGAGGGCAAGAACATCGTGCTGGCCGCACCCGATGGCAGTCGCGAGATCCTGGCCGAGTGGCTCAAGGCCAGGGGCACGGTGACCGCGCGCGATATCGAGCCGACATCCTGGCGCTTCGCGCCGGTCAAGGCTGCAGGCCCGCTGACCTTTGCATGCCCGGCCGGTAAGCTGGACATCGCAAGGGCGCAGGGCCTGCCGTCGATCCGCGAGCTGTCCGCGACCGGCGAAGGCATGGCCAAATGCGCGGTGGACCTGAGCCAACCGTGAGCCGGCGCGGGCTGCGCTGAGGCTGCGCTCACGATGCCTGCCTTAGCATCGGTGACATCCGGCGCCTCTTCGCCGGCGAGGAGATTGCGATGAGCGCACCACTGCCCGTGCTGGTGATGGATGACACCGCCATGGCCGACCTGGCCCAGGCACACCGCCTGCTGGAAAACCCTGGCCTGGCCGCGCAGATCGCCAATACCCTCGGCGCGCCGATCGAACATCTGGTCAGCAAGCGCCTGCCCGGATTCGTGCGTCGGCGTATCGAGGGCATCACCCGGCGGGCGCTGTCGCTGTCGTTGAAGTCGGCGCTGTTGACGCTGAGCAAGCATGGCAAGAAGCCCGCGTCCCCGCGCAGCCACCAGCTGGCCGTGGCGTTGACGGGCGGTGCGGGGGGCCTGTTCGGGTTGCCTGGGCTGGCCGTGGAACTGCCGGTCACGACCACGCTCATGCTGCGCTCCATTGCCGACATCGCCCGCGGCGAAGGCGAGCGCCTGGACGATCCGGAATCTGCGCTGTCGTGCCTGGAAGTGCTGGCCCATGGGGGCCGCCGCAGTGACGACGATGGCAGCGAGTCGGGCTATTTCGCCGTGCGCACCGCGATGGCCCAGCAGCTCAACGCCGCGGCGAGACACCTGGCGGCCCATGGCTTGAGCAGTCATGGCGCACCGGTGCTGATCGCCTTGGTGTCGCGTGTGGCGGCGCGCTTCTCCATCACCGTGAGCGAAAAGGTCGCCACCCAGGCCGTGCCGCTGGTGGGTGCCGTGAGTGGCGCCACGCTCAACACGCTGTTCATCAGTCACTTCCAGGCGATGGCGCGTGGGCACTTCATCGTCCGGCGACTGGAGCGCACCTATGGTGCCGACGCGGTGCGCCACGCTTACGAGGCGCTGCCGAACTGACGGCCACCGTCGCCGGATGCGGTATCGGCGCTGGTCCATCAAAGGCGCGCGCGTTCGCCGTGTGATGCGCCAGGCACATCCGGCAATGCCGCCAAGCAGGAACGGCGCGTACTACGTGTGGTCGGCTAAGGACCGGCGGTTCGTGCGCTGCGCCGCTGGGCCAATGTGCGGAAGAACGCCACATACTGCGTGTGCCCGCCGGTGAACACCACGTCCAGCTGCAGCGGGTCGTCTGCATCTGTGATGCCGGCAAACGCCTCCCAAGGTGCATGCGGTGCGCGCTCAAGCAGCTCGGCGTCGATGCCCGGCCGGCGGACTTCACCACCGCTACTGTCGATGTAGACCGTGGTGCTGGGCGTGCCCAGCGCTTCACCCAGCTGCTGCACCAGTGTCAGGAAACCGCGGTCGCTGCCGCCACGCAGATACGTCTCGGTGCCATCCTCCAGCGTGTGGGACTGGCTGGTCACCGTGTCGCCCACGCCGACCAGATGCGGCATGAGCGCCGGATCGAAATGTGCAAGGGCCAACTGCAGCAGTGCGTCGGCTTCACGGGGTGCCTGGCGTGCGTTGAAATGCGCGCCCAACGGCCAGCGCCCGGTGTATCGGTAGTAATAGTGGTTGAGGATCACCAGCACGCCCACTTCCTTGACCGCGCCTTTGAGCATGAACTGGAAATCGGTGGTGCCGGCTTGCGTGGCATCGGCCGGCTTCATGCGCTCATCGCCCCGGGCATCGCGGCCCAGGTTGGGCGCGTAATGCACGAAGAAAGCATCGTCCAGCTGCGCAGCCTGAGCCTCATGCAGCAGCGTCTGCATGAATGCCTGCACAGCCTCCTGCAATGCCGCATACCGTGCAGGTGCCTGGGTCAGTCGCGCATGCAGTGCATTGAGGTTGAGTGTGGGCGAGGCCGGGTTGTCCAGCACCGTGGTGCCGACCAGCGTGGCGATCTCGTGCGGCTCCAGGTGGAACGGGGCACCGGCCAGCAACGTGGACAGAAAACGCGTGGCGCGCACCGGCACGTCGGCCAGGAACCGCAGCTCGGCCTCGCTGACACCCGGGTGTGAGACGGCGCCGCGTCGATCCTGCAGCTGCACGCCGCCTGCGGCCAGGCCAGGCAGGTAGAAACCCTGCTCACGCGGATGTTCCGGCGGCACGAACGCCTGTTCGACGATGGCATTCACGCCGCGACTGCCGATGTGCTCGCCGTTGGTCAGCACGTAAAAACTGCCGTCGAGCTGGCGCGCGGCGTCGATATAGCCCCGGTCGAGGCGACGGGTCAGCGGATCACGGACCAGCCCCATGCAAACGCCATCCAGATCCTGGATCAACAGCAGGCGGGGTGCATTGGACAGGGTGTTCAGCAGCGCGGCGTGGTCACGCGAGTAGGCGGAGTGTCTCGACATCATGGGTGCAAGGGTAGCGCGCACGGGGTGAGCCGCTCGTAGCGGGTGCGATGCGCATGTCCACGGTGCCAGGCCGGCCAAGCATGCCGGCCATCAAAGTGCGCGTCCGCTGCAGGTGCAACGGACGCGTGGTGCTGACTTGCCCGGGGCTGCGGCGATCTTGCACAGCCCAGCCTTGACGGTGTCTTCCGACGTGGACTGCATGCCCGTGATGCTGAAGCTGGTTTCCACACGGATCACGCCGCCGTCCTGCTCACTGATGATGGCGGTGACCGGCGCAACCGAGCCGTTGCCCATCGTCACGGCCTGGCCGGCAGTGACGATGCCGGTGTCCTTGTTGGTGTTGACCGCACCGAACCCCCCTGCAGCCACGGCCAGGGCAACCTTGCGAAACGCCGCGTCATAGGCGACGTCCTTGTGCATGTCGCGGCAGCAGCGGTATGGATCGAAGCAACAGAAGCAAAAGCAACGGGAACGACGGCCGTCATCGAACGGAGGTTCATCAATGATTCCCTGAGCGGAAGTGGCACCTGCGCGCCGATATCGGCGCATCCCTGGCGATCACCTTGCGGTGAGCTCGCGGCGGGAAGGCCAACACTTGGCCCGCACAGCGTCAGCTGCCGCTTTCGCATCAGGCGTCAGGCAAATCCCTACCACCAAGGTCGGACTCAAGCAGGGCCGCTTTCGCGTCGATGATCGAATCAAGAGCGGCGTGTGCTGGCCGCGGCCCATCCCGGCGTCGTGTCACGCCGGCGTAAGCCGCCCTTCCCAGCACCCGCCGCTTTTGCTTTGGTGTGCCGGCTCAGGTGGCCTGGTCGGCCCCGGACTGTTGCCGATAGGCCAGGCGGGCCACACGGATGGCGTCGTGATGCGCCCCGGCCCATTCCACCAGCGCAAAGATGTGCGGCACGAAACTGCGGCCCAGCGACGTCAGTGCATATTCCACCGCCGGCGGCTTGCTGGGATACACGGTGCGGGTCACCAGCCCATCCTCCTCCAGCCCGCGCAGGGTCTTGGCCAGCATGCGCTTGGAGACATCGTCCACCTGGCGCTGCAGCGCCGAGAACCGCAAAGGGCCGGGTTCCAGCGCCTGCAATACCAGTGTGCTCCAGCGGTCGCCCAGGCGGTCCAGCACATCGCGCACCGGGCACTGGGCGGCGTAAGGGGCGGAAGAACGATGCAGGCTCATGGGCAGGGCTCGAGATGGTTACCGACAGGTCCCCTGGCGACGTTGCGCTCCCTTCTTGGCAGCGGCCAGGCAGATGCGCATCATACTCGGGTTACTTTTCGTAACCATGATTGGAGTTCTCAATGTCTTCCATTGCGCTTATCGGCGGTACCGGCAACGTCGGCCGCCGTCTCCTGGCCGAATCGCTGCAGCGCGGTCATCGCGTCACTGTGGTGGCACGCAAGCCCGTCACCGACCTGCCCCCGGGCGTGGCCTTCGTCGAAGGCGATGTCGCCGCCGACCCGACCGGCCTGGGCGCCAAGCTGGCCGGCCACGACGTGCTGATCAGTGCCGCGCGCTTCGATACAGTCACTGCCGACCACGTGCTGGCCGCGGCCCGTGCCGCCGGTATCCCGCGCCTGGCGGTGGTCGGCGGTGCCGGCTCGCTGGAAGTGGCGCCGGGCGTGCGCCTGGTCGACACCCCGGAATTTCCGGCCGAGTACAAGTCCGAGGCCCTGCCGGGGGCGGCCTTCCTGGACCAGCTGCGTGGGGTGTCCGATATTGACTGGACCTTCCTGTCGCCAGCGGCGTTTTTCGGTCCGGGCGAGCGCACCGGCCACTTCCGCCTGGGAGGCGATGCCTTTATGACCGATGGCGAAGGCACCAGCCGTATTTCCTACGAGGACTTCGCCGTGGCCCTGTTGGACGAGATCGAGCAGCCGCGGCATTCGCGTCAGCGCTTCAGCGTCGTCTACTGACCTGCACGCAGGTTTCCGCGCCAGCGGTGGACCTGTATGGATGACACGATTGTCAGTGGCGCACCGCTTTGGGGAAAACGCCGGCCCGCCCGGACCGGCGTAACATGCACGCATGCGACTGCTGATCATTGAAGACGAAGCCAAGACCGCCGGTTACTTGAGCCGCGGCCTTTCCGAGCAGGGGTATTCCGTCGAGCACGCCGATAACGGTGTGGACGGGCTGCGCCTGGCCATGAACAACGACTACGACGCGATCGTGCTGGACATCATGTTGCCCGGCATGGATGGGCTGCAGGTGATGCAGACCTTGCGGACCTCGCGCGATACGCCGGTGATCATGCTTACCGCGCGTGACCAGGTGGATGACCGCCTGCGCGGCCTGGGAGCCGGCGCCGACGATTATCTGGTCAAGCCCTTTTCGTTCCTGGAGCTGCTGGCGCGCCTGCAGGCCATCGTGCGCCGCGCGCGTCCGCACGAGGCCACGCAGATCCAGATCGGTGACCTGTTCATCGACCTGGTGGCCCGCCGCGCCACCCGCGGCAGTCGTCGCCTCAACCTGACGGCCAAGGAATTCTCGTTGCTGGCCGCGCTGGCGCGTCGCCGCAGCCAGATCCTGTCCAAGACGGTGATCACCGAGACGGTCTGGGACATCAACTTCGACACCAATACCAATGTGGTGGAAGTGGCCATCCGCCGCCTGCGTTCCAAGCTGGAATATCCAAACGAAGCCAAGTTGCTGCACACCGTGCGCGGCATGGGCTACGTGCTGGAGCTGCGTGAGGAAGAGGCTTCGGAGGCGTCTTGACCCCGTTGCACACGCGTTCCATCGCCAAGCGGCTCGGCCTGATGTTCGGGCTGGCCGCCACGGTGGTGTTGTCGTTGCTGGCTGTGGCGATCTTCCTGTTCCAGGCGCACGAGCTGCAGCGCCACAAGCGTGCCGAGCTGCATGCGCGCATGACCATCATCGAGCGCTTGAGCCATCGCGCCACCGATGCCGAGGACTGGGGCCAATTCCGGCAGAAGTTGTCTGACTTCACGCCCGATGATGGCAGCCTGTATTTCCTGTCCGACAGCCAGGATTCGCGGTATCGCGCCGGAAACGACTTCCTGGCCGACGCCACGTTCCACAACGGGCAGGACGGCTATGGCGAGGCGGTGCTGAGCAATGGCCAGCGTTACATGACCTATACCCATGTGATGCCGCCGGAAGGCGAGCGCCCGGTGGTGCGGCTGATCGTGGCGGCGGGGCTGCGTGAACTCAATGCGGCCGAATGGCTGTTTGCCGGCGGCGTGCTGGTGCTGTCGGTGGGTGCCATCGGCGCGGTGTCGGCGCTGGGTTGGCACATCGCCCGGCGCGGGTTGGCGCCGGTGGATCGCCTGTCTGTGCATGCACGCAAGTTGAATGCCCGCGATCTGGCGCGGCGCCTGCCCACCGACCAGCTGCCCGAGGAGCTGGAAGGGTTGGTGAGCTCGCTCAACGATGCGCTCTCGCGACTGGAGCAGGCCTATCTCCAGCTGTCGGCCTTCAACGCCGACGTGGCGCACGAGTTGCGCACGCCACTGGGCAACCTGATCGGCGAAACACAGGTGGCGCTGTCGCGTGCGCGCTCGGCCGATGATCTGCAAGGCGTGCTGGAATCCAACCTGGAAGAGCTGGACCGGCTGCGCAACATCGTCAATTCGATGCTGTTCCTAGCACGTGCCGACCGCGGCGAAACCGCGCAGGACCTGGTGGAGGTCTCGCTGCGCGAAGAGAGCCAGCGCACCGTGGACTTCATGGAGATGCTGCTGGAAGACGCCGACACGCAGGTGGAGATCCTCGGCGATGCACGCGTCTGCGTGGAGCGCTCGCTGTTCACCCAGGCGCTGACCAACCTGCTGGACAACGCGGTCCGCCATGGCGAGCACGGGGGCACGGTCTATGTGCGCATCGACGACGGGGCGGCGACCGCCTCGGTCACGGTGGACAGTCCCGGCGGTCCGCTGACCGAGCACACGCTCAAGCACATCTTCGATCGGTTCTATCGGGCCGATCCGGCACGCAGCAACAGCACCAACAGCCATGGCCTGGGGCTGGCCATCGTGCGCGCCATCACCCAGCTGCACGGGGGCTCAGTGTTCGTGAGCAGTGCCGCCGGACGCGTGCTGATCGGTTTCCAGCTGCCCAAGGGCACGCCGGCACCGCGCGTGCCAGTCCATCACGAGGAAGTGGCCGGCACCGCCACGGCGTCGTCCAGCCTTCCCAGCCCGGCGGTATAAGCCGGGCGGGGTGAGGCTTACTCGGCCAGTTCGCGCATGACCTTGATCAGGTCGGACTTGCCCTCGAAGCCGATGCCCGGCAGTTCCGGCATGACGATGTGGCCGTCTTGCACCTTCACCGTGTCGGGGAAGCCGCCGTAAGGCTGGAACAGGTCCGGATAGCTCTCGTTGCCGCCCAGGCCCAGGCCCGCGGCAATGTTGAGCGACATCTGGTGGCCACCGTGCGGGATGCAGCGCGACGGCGACCAGCCAAACTGCTCCAGCACCTCCAGCGTGCGTAGGTACTCGACCAGCCCGTAGGACAACGCGCAGTCGAACTGCAGGTAGTCGCGGTCAGGACGCATGCCGCCGTAGCGCAGCAGGTTGCGCGCGTCCTGGTGCGAGAACAGGTTCTCGCCGGTGGCCATCGGGCCGGGGTAGAACTCGGAGATCGAGGCCTGCAGCGCGTAGTCGAGTGGGTCGCCGATTTCCTCGTACCAGAACAGCGGATAGTCGCGCAGCATCTTGGCGTAGGCGATGCCGGTCTCCAGGTCGAAGCGGCCGTTGGCATCCACCGCCAGGCGCGCTTCGCTGCCGATTTCCTCCAGCACCGATTCGATGCGGCCGCGGTCTTCGTCGATGGACGCGCCGCCGATCTTCATCTTGACCACGTTGTAGCCGCGGTCCAGGTAGCCGCGCATCTCCTTGCGCAGTGCGCTGTTGTCCTTGCCCGGGTAGTAGTAACCACCAGCGGCATAAACGAACACGCGCGGGTTGGCCTCGCGGCCCTTCATCTGCGCCAGATGGCGGAACAGCGGCAGGCCGGCGATTTTGGCGGTGGCATCCCAGATCGCCATGTCCAACGTGCCGACCGCGACCGAGCGCTCGCCGTGGCCGCCGGGCTTTTCGTTGGACATCATCGCCGCCCACGCCTTGCCCGGATCGAGGTTGTCGCCGCCGTCGTTGAGCAGGGAATCGGGCTCGGCCTGCAGCAGGCGGTCGCGGAAGCGCTCGCGGATCAGGCCGCCCTGGCCGTAGCGGCCGTTGGAGTTGAAGCCGTAGCCGACCACACGGCGGCCGTCGCGGACCTGGTCGGTGACCACCGCGACCAGGCTGGCGGTCATCTTGGAAAAATCGATGTACGCGTTGCGGATGGGCGAGGCGATGGGCTGGGTGACTTCAAGGACGTCGAGAATGCGCACGGCAGGGCTCCAAGGTATGGAAGGAAGAAAGAAAGCGTCAGGGTTCGCGCAGTGCGGCGGGCGCAGGCTCGCCGCTGCGCTGGCGGCGGATGATCTCTGCCGGGCCTGCGGGGTCCAGCGCGCCGTCCCACTTGGCCACCGCGAGCGTGGCGACGGCATTGCCGATCAGGTTCACCACCGCGCGCGCCTCATTCATGAAGCGGTCCACGCCCAGCAGCAACACCAAGCCGGCCACCGGCACGGTGTGCAGCGTCGACAGCGTGGCGGCCAGGGCGACGAAGCCGGCACCGGCCACGCCGGCCGAGCCTTTGGAGGTGAGCAGCAGCACACCCATCAGCACCAGCTGCTGGTAGATCGGCAGCGGCGTGTTGGTGGCCTGCGCGACGAACACCGCCGCCATCGCCAGATAGATGCTGGTGCCATCGGCGTTGAACGTATAGCCGGTCGGCAGCACCAGGCCGACGGTGGATTTGCGCACGCCGGCCTGCTCCAGCTTGAGCATCATCCGCGGCAGCACCGCTTCGGTGGAACAGGTGCCGAAGGTGACGAAGATCTCGTCCTTGATGAAGCGCAACAGCCGCAGCAGGGGAAAGCCGGTCCAGCGCGCCACCGCGCCGAGGATCACGAAGACGAACACCGCCGAGGTCACATACACGCCGAGCATCAGTTGGCCCAGTGAGGCCAGCGTACCGATGCCGTACTTGCCGATGGTGTAGGCCACGCCAGCGCCGGCGCCTATGGGGGCCAGGCGCATGACCATGTTGATCATGCGGAACAACGCCTGCAGCCCGGTATCGATCACTTCCACCAGCGGCTTGCCGCGTTCGCCCAACTGCAGCATGCCCACGGCAAACAGCACCGATACCAGGATCACCTGCAGCATATGGCCCTTGGCAAAAGCATCGACCAGCGTGGTCGGGATGATGCCCAGCAGAAACTCCACGATGCCGCCTTCATGTGCACGCTGCACGTACTGGCTGATCTCGCCGCCGTCGAGCGTGCCGGCATCGATGTTCATGCCGACGCCGGGCTTGAGCACGTTGACCACCACCAGTCCAAGCACCAAGGCCAGGGTGGACAGCACTTCGAAATACACGAGTGCCTTGATGCCGGTACGCCCCACGTCGCGCACGCTGCCCATCTTGGCGATGCCCACCACGACCGTGCCGAAGATGATCGGCGCCAGCAGCATCTTGATCAGCTTGATGAAGCCTTCGGCCAGCGGCTGCAGCCGGGTGCCGACCTCCGGCCCGTAATAGCCGAGCAGGCCACCGATCACGATGGCGATCAGCACCTGGATGTAGAGCTGTCGCAATAGCCCTTTGCGTGCTGCCTGCTGCATGGACGCCGCTCCCGTCGACATGCTGGCACTGATGCCAGATGGGTTGGATGGATACAGCGGCCCTGTCAGACGACCCTCCCGCGACATTCGCTGCTGTCGGTCAAACCTAGGCGTCGATTGCGCTTTGGGCCAATGCCAATGCCAAGCAGCCTGATGCACAATCGGCATCATGGAACTGACCTGGCTGGAAGATTGCGTCGCCTTGGCGGAGACGCTGAATTTCTCGCGCGCCGCCGAGCTGCGGCATGTGACGCAACCGGCGTTCAGTCGGCGCGTCCGCGCGCTGGAGCAGTGGCTGGGCACGCCGTTGTTCAAGCGCTCGCGGCGCGGCGTGGCACTGACACCCGCCGGCGAGCACTTCCGCACGCAGGCCACCGCGCTGGTGCGGCAGATGCATCAGCTGCGAAACGAAACCCGCGAAATTGCCGGGCGCGCCACGCCTGCGTTGACCTTTGCCGCCACGCACGTGCTGTCCTTCACGTTCTTTCCCGAATGGATCCGCGGCCACGCACAGATTTCGGGGCTGGCCGCGTTCAAGCTGGTGTCCGACACCATGCGGGCCTGCGAGCAGCTGCTGGTGCAGGGCGGTGCGCAGTTCCTGCTGTGCCACCACCACCCGCAGATGCGGCTGTCGCTGGACGCGTCGCAGTTCCGCAGCATCGTGGTGGGGCAGGACCAGCTGGTGCCGCTATCGGCGCCAGCGACACGCGGGCAGCCGCGCTGGCGGCTGGGTGCGGACAGCAAGCGCACACCGTGGCTGGCTTACAGCAGTGATTCCGGGCTGGGCCGCATCCTGGCCGGGCACGCGCCGGCGGCCGCGCCGCTGCGCAAGCTGACGCCGGTCTTTACCTCGGACCTGGCGGCGACGCTGCTGGCCATGGCGCGGGCCGGCGACGGTGTGGCGTGGTTGCCGCGCTCATTGGCCGCGCGCGATATCGCCGACGGCACGCTGGTTGATGCCGCACCGGCGCAGTCCACGCTGCGCATCCCGATCGAAGTTCGCCTGTTCCGTCCCGTGGCGCGCATGCCCAAGGCCGCCGAAGCGGTCTGGGCGTTCTTCGAGGCCGCTTCCGCGCAGCCAACAACGACGTCTTAGGCGGCAGCCGCGGTCTTCAACGGGAACATCGCCGCCTGTTCCGCACGCAGGCGGTCGATCAGGCGACCGGCCGGCAGTTCGACATCGGCATAGGTCAGCACCTGATCCTTGGCGATCGCCCGCTTGAGCACGCAGCCTTCGGCCACGCCCATCGGCAGCAGGCCGGTTGCGGCGGTGACATCGGCGCGTTCGCACTGGCCGTAGGTCAGGTAGCCGCCGAGGGCATCGAGGGTCTCGCCGGCGGCCAGATCACGCTTGGCGGTGGCGACCACTTCCACCAATGGTGCGCCCAGCGGCTGCAGCACCGCATCACGCAACAGCACCACGCGTGCGACCGACAGCGGCACTTCGAAATGGCACAGGTGATACGGCGTGTAGAAGCTGTACAGCGGGCCTTCGCCGAGCTTGTAGAGGTTGAGGTAGTGCTGCTGCTTGGGGTCATCGTGCGTGGCCAGCACGTAGACGCCTGGCCCGGGTTGCGCGCCGACCACGTAATCGACCGCGCCGCCCACGGCCTTGAGCGCGTCGATGTCGTAGATCGAGGTCAGCGCGTCGACATGGCCGCGATGGTCGTAACCGGTCATGCCGCGCTGGAGGATGGACATGCCGGTACCGTTGGCGACGATGGCCTGCTCGAAACTGATCTTGGTGCCATCCGCGAAGCTGGTGACCATGTGCGGGTCCTGGCCCCACTTCGCCGCGAACCCGGCCTGCGTCGTCGGCGTGCGATATGGATCCTGCAGGCCCTTGATGTTGCCGCACATCAACGGTGTCAGCCCGATCGATCTGACGAAGCGGAACAGGTTCATTTGGACGCCGGGCTGGTCGCCATCGCAGGCCGTGAAGATCACGCCGGCGGCGTCGGCCTTCTTCTTCAGCAACGGGCCAACGGTGCCGTCGAGCTCGGCATTCATCGTCACCATGTCGCGGCCGTGTGCGATGGCGGCCAAGCTGATGTGCGCGCCATACTCCACCGCGCCGGTGGCATCGATGAGGCAATCCAGGTCGTCGCAGGTGTAGAGCAGCGAGGGATCATCGGTCACCGCCGCGGTGCCGGTGGCCATCAACCTGGCCAACGCGGCGGCATCGGTGGCCACCTCTGCGTGGAGGCCCGCCAGCGCGAACGCGCCGATGGCCTTGTCGACATTGCGGTTGCAGATCACCGACAGCACCATGCCCGGCACCGAATGCACGATCTGGTTGACGATGCCCTTGGCCATGAAACCGGCGCCGTACAAGCCGACGCGAATCGGGCGGCCCTCAGCGTGGCGTTGCTGCAGCAGACGGTCGATCATCGTGTGGCACTCCTTGCAGGCGAGAGACCACGCAGCTGTTCCACGCCATGAGCGTCCGGATCGAAGTCCGGCCAGGCCGCATCCTTCTCGGACACGATGCGTCCCGCTGCCGGCCACTGGATATCGAAGGCTGGATCGTCCCAGCGCAGGCCACGCTCGGCGCTCGGCGTGTAGAAAGCGCTGGACAGATAGAGCGCTTCGGTCTGCGGCATTAGCGTCACGAAGCCATGGGCAAAGCCGCGCGGCACGTAATACGACAGGCGGTTGTCCGCCGTCAGCTCAACACCATGCCACTTCAGGTAGGTCGGCGAATCCGGGCGCAGGTCAACGATGCAGTCCCAAAGCGCCCCGCGCACGCAGCGCACGATCTTGACCTCGGGCGCGGGCGGTAGCTGGTAGTGCATGCCGCGCAGCGTGCCGGCCTCGGCGTTGTAGGAATTGTTGACCTGGACGAAGCGATCCACCAGGCCGGCGTCGGCCATCTCCTGCTCGCAGAAGACGCGGGCGAACCAGCCACGCTCATCGCCGCGCTTTTCCGGCTCGATCACATAAGCGCCTTTCAGCGGCGTCTCGTGGAACTTCATGCCGCGACCTGCAGGTCCGGGGCCCGCAGATCCGGCAAGAGATGGCCACTGTCCACCAGTCCTTCGAGGATGCGCAGGCGGATGAAGCCGGACTGACGGAAGTTGCGATCGGCGAAGGCCGTGCGCTGCAGCTCATCGCGGAGTTCGGCAATGGTGTTTTCCAGCGTCTCGATCGGCTGATGGTCGGGGGCCAAGCGCTCGAACATGGAGAAATCCACGCGATAGGAGCGGCTATCGGCTGGTGCGTTGGTCGAGATGGAGACTTCCGCCATGGAGAGGGCCGCGCCGACGGCGTTGGCCAGGTCGCGGACCTGCACGTTCCAGTGCTCTGAGCCGGCGTTGACGAACAGATAGCGACCGCCGGCTTCGGCCGGGCGCTGGATCGCCCATTCGATGGCGCGTGACATGTCGCGCACGTGGATCAGCGGGCGCCACGGCGTGCCGTCGGACAGCACTTCGACCTTGCCGCCGGCCACCGCGCCGGCGACGAAATCGTTGAGCACCAGGTCAAGGCGCAGTCGCGGCGAGGCACCGCACGCGGTCGCAAAGCGCAGGGCGGTGATCGTCATGTCCGTGTCCATGGCGGCCAGCCCGGTCTCGGTATCGACCTTGGAGTGCGCGTAGGCGGTCAGTGGTGCGATGGCGCTGGTCTCCGAGCGTGGCGTGCCATCGGCGGCCGCGCCGTAGACGCTGCAGCTGGATGCGAAGACGAAGTGCTTCACGCCGGCGTCGGCGGCAGCCTGGGCGATCGACAGGCTGGCACGGCAGTTGATCTGGTCGGTAACCAGCTCGAAGCGCTTGCCCATTGCATCGTTGGACACAGCCGCCAGATGCACCACGGCATCGAACCCGCTCAGATCCTGTGCGGTCAGGTCGCGCACGTCGCGGAACCATTGTTGGTCCAGCAGCACTTCCGGCAAGCCACGCTTGTCGGAGATGCAGTGGGCGAACCAGCCGCGATCCACGCCGACCAGCCAGGCATCGGGAAAACGCGTGCGCAGGTGTTTGACGAGGACCGGACCGATGTAGCCCATGTTGCCGGTGATCAGAATGCGCATTGATTTACTCCCAGACGCGCCATGGCGCCTTGTTGGATGACCACAATCCTTCGAGATAGTTCTTGTCCCGCAGCGTGTCCATGGGCTGCCAGAAGCCTTCGTGCCGGTAGACGCTCAGCTCGTCGCGATCGACCAGCGCCTCCAGCGGCGAGTTCTCCCATACCGTGTCGTCGCCTTTGATCGTGTCGATGGCCTGGGGCGACAGCACAAAGAAGCCGCCGTTGATCAGGCCGTCGC
The DNA here is from genome assembly GCA_040508175.1 of Pseudoxanthomonas sp. Classification (GTDB taxonomy): domain Bacteria; phylum Pseudomonadota; class Gammaproteobacteria; order Xanthomonadales; family Xanthomonadaceae; genus Pseudoxanthomonas_A. Next base: position 11,980 of record JBEVNH010000062.1, on the reverse strand, counting down.
CGTCGGCGGGCTTCTCGCGGAAGCCGGTGACGTGGTCGCCATCGGTACGCAGCGCGCCGAAGCGGCCGGGCGGTTGCACCGCGGTGACCGTGGCCAGCCGCCCTTCCTTGCGATGCAGATCGATGCTGGCAGTGATGTCGATGTCTGAAACACCATCGCCATAGGTCAGGCAGAACGCCTCGTCATTGGCCACGTAAGGTGCGATGCGTTTGATGCGTCCGCCGGTCATGGTGTCGGCGCCCGTATCCACCAGTGTGACCTTCCAGGGCTCGGCGCGCGAGGTGTGGAAGGTGGTGGTATTGCTGCCCAGGTCGCAAGTCACATCAGAGGTGCGGGCGTGGTAGTTGATGAAGAAATCCTTGATGACCTCGCCACGGTAACCGAGGCAGACCACGAACTCGTCGATGCCGTGGTGGGCATAGATTTTCATGATGTGCCAGAGGATGGGACGTCCTCCGATCTCCACCATCGGCTTGGGGCGGATCGAGGTTTCCTCGGAAATCCGCGTACCCAGTCCTCCTGCCAAGATGACGGCTTTCATGCCAGTGTTTCTCCAACGTGGGGGATACTCGACCGCTCGCCGCGCGTGGCGAACGGGCGTTGTCGTACGGCGGCGGGCGCAGTACACGCTTTGGAGGTGGATGCGTGCCTCAGGCGGTCGCGCAAAGGTCGTGCACGGCGTGGTGGGCGGTGGGCTGTTCGACCAAGGTTGACAGCGAGGCCAGCCAATCCAGGCGGCGCTGCAAGCCGTCGGAGCGTGTCAGCCCCATCGTCTGTAGGATCTGATCCCAGCGGTGCGCCCAGTCGTGGCGTCGCAGGCATCGGGACATGTTGGTGGTGCGGATATGCGCGATGCGCTCGGTCTGCGCGTTGAGGTCGGCCAGGAATCCTTGTACGTCCCGCGTGTCCGGGGGCAGCTCGATCACGGCATCGTCCCAGTCCAGATACTCGGAAAACTCGGGACAGGTCTGGGCCGATCCCAGCAGCACCGCGCCGCCGGCCGCGCCTTCGAAGTAGCGGGTCGCCAGCGCATTCTTCTTCATGTTCTTGAACACACCTGCGGTGTCCACACTGAAGTCGTAGGCAATGAAATATTTGGCACGCTTGATCATGTTGGCCATCTGCAGGCGATGCTGCGGCCAGCTGGTCACCGCGCCTCCCTTGCTGGTGTCGTGCACGTAGAAGAAGCGATGATCACTGGCCGACAGCCTGGCCATGGCGTCGTGCAACTGCGGAATGCGCCGGCCCATGCTCAATACGTCGATGCTGCGCTCGGGGGGATCGGGATACGGCACCGACAGCAGCGTATCGCAGGCACTGGCCAGGAAGCTCACGGGGGTCTTCGTATAGGCCTGCAGCGCCGGAATGCTTTCCTTGTTCAGCACGAAGACGTGATCGAACTGGTCAAGCATCCGCAGTTCCTGCCGCTGCTTTGGAAAGCGGTCTTGCCAGCCTTCCAGCATGTAGACCACCGCCTGGCCGCAGCGTTCGCGCCAGCCCTTGATGCGGTCCAAGGCTGTCAGCTCCAGTGGGAACTGGCAGACGAACATGAAGAAGTCGTAGTCCTGGTCCACAGTCACCGACTGTGCATTGGATAATCCATGACGACCCAGCGTACGCAGCAGCTGCGATTGCACGCGATGTTTCAGCTCGTGCCATAGATAGGGAACGCTCGGGTTGATGCCCCGGCCGCCGGTGTGCGCCGCGGGTTGCGGGCACAGCAGGTCGGCGTGCTCGATGCCCTGCACCACATTCATGAAGGCATACGCTTGCCCGTTGAATGCCTCAGGCCAAGCATCGCAGTTGGAGGACAACAGGACAGACCGATGCGTCATGGTGATGCTCCTTCCCCGAATGGATTCCTCATCTCGCCGATTCGCGCGGCATAGCCGAGTGCGCACCAGAGACAGCAAGCGATAACGACATGGGACGAGGGACACGAAAAATTTACGTGACGGAAGGTCAACGTCATGGCAAGGCCGACGCTGACGAAGCCTCGATAACAAACGGGAAGTGGAAATCCGTGCAGCGCCGCGCTGCCCGTTCAATAGGACCTAACGCCACGCTGTTGCGCAAGCGGACATGCACAACGCACAAACCGACGGCCGGTCACGCGGTGCGGTCCGTGCAGGCGGCTGCCCCTGCGACGGCTGGGAGGCGATGCGCACGCCATCGCGGAATGCGATGGCGTGCGCCATGACGCGGTCAAGCGGGCTCAGTAGAGTTTGCGTTCGGCAATCGGCGGCGGGCTGAACTGATACAACCAGGTTTCACTGAGTGCGCCGGTCTTGTCCTTGAGATACAAGCGCAGGTCGATCTGACTGCTGTCTTCCTTGTCGGGCACCACATCGAACATCACCCGATAACCGTCCACCTCGTGCAGTGGGCGGCAGGACACGGTTTCCAGCTTGCCGCCGCGAATCTGCAGTTCCGGGTCGACCTTGGCATTGGCGGCTTCCAGCGCCGCCAGCGTGCCGCCGACAAAATCCACCGCAAAGCGCTGCGACCACTTGGTGCGTTTCTGCCCGACCACGCCGCCCAGGCCGCACCAGGTCGACACGCAAGGCGCGCGCTCCGGCACCGACGGCGGTGCCGAACCCCAGTGCAGCTTGTAGCCGAACAGATGTTCCTGGCCGGCCTGTGGCTTGTCCTTGGGATTCCAGAACGCCACGATGTTGTCGAAGGTCTCATCGACCGTGGGAATCTCCACAAGCTGCACCGAGCCTTCGCCCCACTGGCCCTTGGGTTCGACCCACAGGCATGGGCGCTTCTCGTAGAACACGCCGTCGTCCTGGTAGTGATCGAAATGGCGGTCGCGCTGCAGCAGGCCGAACCCCTTGGGGTTGGTGTCGGAAAACGCATTGAAGCGCAGCTGCGGCGGATTGGTCAGCGGGCGCCAGATCCACTCGCCGCTGCCGGTATGCAGCGCCAGCCCGTCGGTGTCGTGGATCTCCGGGCGCCAGTCGTAGCCCATGCGGCGGTCGTTCTCGCCGGCCTGATACATGCTGGTGCAGGGGCTGATGCCCATGCGCTCGATGGTCGTGCGCGGGTAGAGCGCGCAGTCGATCTCCATTACCAGCGGCTCGTCCACCGTGATCGCAAAGCGGTAGGCGCCGGCCACGCTGGGCGAATCCAGCAGGCCGTACAGCACCAGCGTTTCGTCGTCGGCCGAGGGCTTTTCCAGGTAATAGGCGACGAAGTCCGGGAACTCCTCGGGCTTGTCGCCGCCAGTGCCGATGGCCAGGCCGCGCGCAGACTGGCCGTACTGGCCCTCCTTGCCCACCGCGCGGAAATAGCTGGCGCCGAGGAAGGCGGCGAAGTCGCGGTTGGGATCTTCCTTGCGATTGAGGCGGAAGCCCGCAAACCCCAGCGTGTCCGGCAGCTTCAGTTTGCCCAGCCCACTGTTGCCGTAGTCGAACATGCTGGCGTTGTACTTGATCTCCCGCGCGTTGCCATCGGCCACTTCATGCATGGTCACCGGCTTCTTGAAATAGAGCCCCATGTGGAAGAACTGGGCCAGGAACTTGTCGTCCTCGCCGGTCCACAAGGCGTGGTCCTTGCGGTAGCCAATGGCCTGATATTGGTCCCAGGTCAGCGCATCAAGCGCGGGCGGCAGACCGCCATGTGCCTTGTAGGGTTTGCCGGCCAGCGAACGTGCCTGCCCCTTGAGGCTGGCGTAATTGAATGGCTGGGCCGGGCCGAACACCAGGCCTGCGCGCTTGGCACGGGCGGCATGGGCCGGATCGCTGAACAGCAGGGCGGTGGAGGGCAGGCCAAGCGCGGCCAGGGCGCCAGAGGCGGTCTTCAGGAAGTCGCGACGGATCATCGATGGGCTTTGGCGGCGTGGATAAGCCAAGCATCCTAGCCAAGCAGATGTGAGACGGCTAATCCGAGACCGTGCATAGCATTCGCACTGCAAGAGCGAATGGCATGTCTGGCGGCCGGGCGCCAGCGTCGGCGACCAAGTGAATCACAAAACTGAATGTCTGGAGCGTTAAAATTGACGTGAATTTAATGTTTTTGGCGTCAACCTGAACACGGTCTGGGATCGCCCGGATTTTCCTTTCCAGACAGGGGCTTGAATGCGGCAGCGGTTGGCCCGCGTGCAGTGGGAACGATGGCGACTGCCCTTCATTGGGGCGGCGGTGCTATTGATCGTCGTGGCGCCGGCCATGCTACGTCAGCATTTGCAGGACCAAATGCTGTCGGCCTCCGACTGGGTGGCACATACGCGGCAGACCCAGACCCACATTGCGCTGATGAATGTCGAGCTCCGCGAGATCGAGCAGTCCAGTCTGCTGAGCAGCCTGGGCGTCGAGCTGCCGCGCCTGGACGCGCGCGTGCGCAATGGGCGCAAGACCGTGATGCCGATGGTGGAGCGCGTCGTCACCCTGACGCGTGACAACCCCGACCAGCAGGTTCGGCTGGGACAGCTGAAAGAAATCGTCGAGCGGCGGCTGGGCATTGCCGAACGCCTGCTGGCGACACGCTCGGACGCGCAGCGTGTCCTTCTGGCCGATGAGCTGGCCCATACCTATCCGATCCGCCCGTTGCTGGAGCAGATCCTGGCGACCGAGCAGGCGCTGGTGGAGCAGCGCGTGGCACAGGCCGGCAAGACGCGTCGCTTGGCCAACTGGGTCGGCTGGGGCGGTCTGGTGGTGCAATTGCTGCTGCTGACGGCTGTGACGGCCACGCTGGGGCGCCAGATCGCCCACCGGCTCCGCGCGGAAAGCAGTGCATCGCGCGCCTCGGCGCGCTCCTCGGTGGTGCTGCAGACCGTGCGCGATCCGATCGTGCTGCTGGACCGTGACCGCCGCGTCATCCTGCACAACACTGCGTTCACCGAGATGTACGACATCAGCGATAGCAAGGAATACGGGCTGCTGGACGATGTCGGCGACGGCGCCTGGAAAGACGCGCTGGTATTACAGCGCTTGACCGACGTGCTGGTACGCGGCCGCGAGCTATGGGATTACGAGCACCAGCAGACGACCGCCGGGGGTGTGACCCGTACCGTGCTGCTCAACGCGCGGCGCATGCCGTTGCCAGATACCGAGCACGACGTCGTGCTGCTGACGGTCAGCGACATCACCGCGCAGAAAGTGGCCCAGCAGCAGATCATCACGCTGAACCGCCAGCTGGAAGGTAAGGTGGATCAGGTATCGGACGTGAATCGGGAACTGGAGGCCTTCAGTTATTCGGTTTCGCACGATCTACGCGCGCCGTTGCGCCACATTTCCGGCTTTTCCGACAAGCTGACACGGCACCTGGGCGAGGAAGCCGACGAGAAAACCGGGCACTACCTCCAGGTCATCGGCGATTCGGCCCGGCGCATGTCGACGCTGATCGATGACCTGCTGGTGTATTCGCGACTTGGCCGCAGTGCCATGCGCCTGCAGGCGGTGGACATGCAGTCGCTGGTGTCCGAGACCCGCGCCATGCTTGACGCTGGCGTCAGCGCCGAGAAGAACACCCTGCCATTGCGGGTGGAGTGGCACATCGCGCCCTTGCCGATTCTGGTGTGTGACGAGAACATGATGCGGCAGGTGTGGCAGAACCTGCTGGGCAATGCGGTCAAGTACAGCGGCAAGCGCGAAGTGGCGATCATCCACGTCGATCACCAGTTCGAAGATGACGGCACCCACCGCTTTACGGTGCGGGACAATGGTGCCGGCTTTGACATGGCCTATGCTGGCCGACTGTTCGGCGTGTTCCAGCGCCTGCACCGGGCCAGCGAGTACGCCGGCACGGGGATCGGCCTGGCCAGCGTGCGCCGCGTCGTGACCCGCCATGGCGGCACCATCTGGGCCGAGGCCGAGGTCGACAAGGGCGCCACCTTCCATTTCACCTTACCTCCGACGCAGGATGCGTCTCTCATCGCGAGTCATGAAGATGTCTGAATTACGCACGATCCTGCTGGCCGAAGACAGTCTGGCCGACGCTGAACTGGCCACCGACGCGCTGCGCGAAGCAAACCTGGCCAACCCCATCGTGCACGTCGAGGACGGCGTGGAAGCGCTGGACTACCTGCTGCGCCGCGGCCGTTTTGCCGACCGCGCGCCGGGCCTGCCGGCGGTCCTGCTGCTGGACATCAAGATGCCGCGGTTGGATGGGCTGGAAGTACTGCGCGCGATCCGCGCCGAAGATGCGCTCAAGAAGCTGCCCGTGGTGATCCTGTCGTCTTCCCGCGAAGAGACTGATCTGGTGCGCAGCTGGGACCTGGGCGTGAACGCGTACGTGGTCAAGCCGATGGACGCGCAGCAGTTCTTCGACGCCGTCAAGACCCTGGGCACGTTCTGGGCGTTGATCAACGAGCTGCCTGAGGTCAAGGAATAAGCATTCCCATGCCACACCGAGCCGCCGCCAACGCCATTGGCCCCTTGCGCATTCTCCTGGTGGAGGATTCGCCGGAGGATGCCGAGCTGATGAGCGAGCAGCTGCTCGACGCCGGCTTCGCGGCCAGCTTCGAGCGGGTGGATGATGCGATGGCCACGTCCGAGGCGCTGTCACGCTTCCAGCCGGACATCGTGCTGTCGGATCTGAGCATGCCGGGTTTTTCCGGATACGAGGCGTTGACGCTGGTGCGTGACGGGGCGCCCGCCACGCCCTTCATCTTCGTCTCCGGCACCATCGGTGAAGACCAGGCCGTGCAGGCGCTGCAGCAGGGTGCGGCGGACTACATCCTCAAGCACAATCCGGTGCGCCTGCCGACTGCGGTCGAACGCGCGGTGCGCCTGGCGCGCAGCGAGGCCGACCGCGACCGGGCAGAAGGCGAGCTGCTGCGCTCCCAGCGCCTGGACATGCTGGCCATGCTGGCCGCAGGCCTGAGCCACGACCTGCGCAACGTGCTGCAGCCCCTGTTGATCGTGCCTGACCTGTTGAACGCCCGGAGCGACGATCCCAAGATCCGACGCCTGGGCGAAGTGATTTCCGAATGCGGCCGTCGCGGCCACGAGATGGCCGAGTCGATGTTGCAGTTCGTGCGTGGCGCGCGTGCCAACCGCGAGCATGTGCAGCTGACCGAGCTGTTCCGTGCGGTGCAGTTGCTGTTGCAGGGCAGCCTGCCGCGCGGCGTGGCTTTCGACGCCACCGCGCCGACCGAATCGCTGAGCGTGGATGTCAACTACACCGAGCTGCAGCAGACATTGTTGAACCTGGCACTCAATGCCATCCAGGCCATGCCTGATGGTGGCACGATCAGCCTGGCCGCGCATGCCGAACAGCATGAAGGCGCGGAGTTCATCTGCATCGCCGTGACCGATACCGGTGTCGGCATGGATGCGCAGACGCAGGCCAAGCTGTTCACGCCGTTCTTCACCACCAAGGACGCGGGCACCGGCCTGGGCCTGGTGTCGTCCAAGCGCATCGTGGAGAGCTACGGTGGCAGCATCGTGGTCAAGAGTGCGCCCGGTGCCGGTGCCACGTTCGAAGTGCGGCTGCCGCTGTCGGCCGACAGCCTGCCGGAAGAGCCGGGCGAGGTGATGGCCGATGGTCGTGGCCGTCGCGTGCTGGTGGTCGACGGTGATTTCACCCGCCTCACGCTGCTGGTCAACGCGCTGATCGGGCAGGGCTACGATCCGATCCAGGCGCCCGATGGTGCCTACGCGCTGCGGATGCTCGACGCGGGCATGCCCGATCTGGTGGTGATGGATACCGACATGTCGCTGCTGCCAGCCGGCGAGTTGATGCGCGCGCTGTCCGAATTGGGCTACGAAGGCCCGGTGATCGCGTTGGAAAGCCCGGCGCAGCCGTTTGATCGCGCCGCCCTGCCGGTCGGCACCGTGTTGCATGTGTTGGCCAAGCCCGTCGAGATGCGCAGCCTGCTGCTCACGGCGGGGCGTGCATTGGAGTCGGGCGTTCTCTGACGTCCATCGCGATGTCCGACAAGCCTTTCGCCGCATCCTGCGAACGCAACCGCGTGCCGATCCTGGACGTGCTGCAGCCCCTGCTGCGGCACGCGCGCAGTGTGCTGGAGATCGGCAGCGGCACTGGCCAGCACGCAGTGCACTTCGCCACGGCCATGCCATGGTTGCGCTGGCAGACCAGCGAACGCGCCCCGCTGCTGTCGGGCATCGCGCAGTGGCTTGACGAAGCCGCGCTGCCCAACACGCCGGCGCCATTGGCATTGGATGTGTCGGAAGGGCACTGGCCCGCCGCGCCGTTCGAAGCGGTGTTCAGCGCCAACACGCTGCACATCATGGGCTGGCCGCAGGTGGTGGCCCTCTTCGACGGCGTGGCACGCGTATTGTCGGACGATGGCGTGCTGGCGGTGTATGGTCCTTTCAACGAGGGCGGTGCCTACACCAGCGCGAGCAACGCCGAGTTCGATGCGTGGTTGAAGGCGCGCGACGCCGCCAGCGCGATCCGGGATGTCGAGCAGGTCGATGCGCTGGCCCGTACCGCGGGCCTCGCCTTGGAAGCCGACCACGCCATGCCGGCCAACAACCGCCTGCTGGTCTGGCGTCGCCGGCCGTGCGCTGACTGACCAACACGCAGGCCGCCGAGGGCGCTGGCTACAATCCGCCGCTCCCGACTGCAGGACGCCGTTCGATGCGCTCATGCCTGTTGCCGCTGCTGCTTGTTTTTCCGCTGACGCTGTCCGCACAAACGCCGCCGCCGATCGCGCCCGCGGCTGCGGTGCCCGAGCCTGTGCCGACGATCAGCGAGGCTGACCGCACGAGCTTTGCGGCCTGTCTGCCGGCGGTGCGCACGCTAGCGCAACGTGCAGGCATCGAGGGGGCAACCTTTGATCGGTTCCTCGCCGCGCTGCAGCCGGATCTGAGCGTGCTGCCTCTGCTGGACAGCCAACCCGAGTTCACCACGCCGTTGTGGGATTACCTGGCCGGGCTGGTGGATACGCAGCGCGTGAGCGATGGGCAGGCGATGCTGCAGACCCATGCCGAGGTGCTGCAGCGCGTGTCGGCGACCACGGGCGTGGATGTCGCCACCATCGTGGCGGTATGGGGCGTGGAGAGCGATTACGGACGCATCACCGGCAAGCGGCCGCTGCTGCAGTCGTTGGGGACGCTGTCCTGCTTCGGCCGCCGGCAGGCGTTCTTTCGCAGTGAGCTCACCGCCTTGCTGTCCTTGCTGCAGGCTGGCGATCTGAGCGCGGATGGGCTGACCGGCTCTTGGGCAGGAGCCTTTGGACAGACACAATTCATGCCCAGTACCTATGCGCGGCTTGCCGTGGATGGCGATGGCGATGGCCGTCGCGACCTGGTGGCCAGCATTCCGGATGCGCTGGCTTCGACCGGCAATTTCCTGCAAAAGGCGGGCTGGCGCAGCGGTGAGCCCTGGGGATACGAGATCACCGTGCCGGCGGATTTTGCTGTGGCCCAGGCCGGTCGCCGCGCCCGGCGTCCACTGCGCGACTGGGTGGCACGTGGCGTGACACGGGCAGATGGACAGCCCATCACCGAAGCAGCCGAGACCGCCGCCGCCGTCCTGTTGCCGACCGGGGTGCAGGGTCCGGCGTTCCTGGTGTTTCGCAACTACGATGCGATCTACGGCTACAACGCGGCGGAGAGCTATGCCTTGGCCATCGCGCTGTTGTCCGATCGTCTGCGCGGCGGCGGTGCCCTGCTGACAGCGTGGCCCACCGATGACCCGGGTATCGGGCGCGAGGAGCGCCGTCATTTGCAGAAGCTGTTGCTCCTGCGGGGGCATGTCGTGGGAGAGGCCGACGGCATGATCGGCACGCTCACCCGCAAGGCCATCGTCATCGAGCAGACCCGGCTCGGGCTGGTGCCTGCCGATGGACGCGCCGGCTTGAAGATCCTGCAGGCCCTGCAGCAGGAGCAGCAGGCTGCGCCCTGAGCGCGCGACGGTGTCTTGCGTTGCCTCCAAAGGAGGCGACAGCATGCGTCCTTCGCGATGCGGTGACACGCGGCGCGGCAAGCTCGCGCCATGTTCACCTTGCAACGCGTCCATCTTCGCCACGGCCCGGTCATCGCACTGGACGGCGTGTCGCTGGAGATCGCCGGTGGCCGGACCACCGCGCTGATCGGGCCGAGTGGTGCAGGCAAATCCAGCGTTCTGCGCACGCTCATCGGCCTGGAGTGGCCCGACGCAGGCCAGGTGTTGTTCGAGGGCGCGCCACTCCAGCGTGCCCTTTTGCTGCAGCAGCGGCGTCGCATCGGCTACGTCATCCAGGAGGGCGGCTTGTTTCCGCACCTCAGCGTGCGCGACAACGCGGCGATCCTGGCGCGCACGCTGCGTTGGCCGGCGCAGCGGATCGATGCGCGGCTGCAGGAACTCATCGCGTTGTGCGAGCTGCCGGCCGACCTGCTGGCGCGCTATCCGGCCGAGTTGTCCGGCGGCCAGCGCCAGCGCGTGGGGCTGGTGCGTGCGCTGATGCTCGATCCGCCGGTGCTGCTGCTGGACGAGCCGCTGGGCGCATTGGATCCGATGGTGCGGCACGAGCTGCAGACGCAGATGCGCACGCTGTTCGCAACATTGCGCAAGACGGTGGTGTTGGTCACGCACGAGGTGGCCGAAGCGGCGTATCTGGCCGATACGCTGGTGCTGATGCGGGCCGGGCAGGTCGTGCAACAGGGCGCGGCACGCACCTTGCTCGAGCACCCGGCCGAGCCCTTCGTGCAGGCCTTCATGACTGCGCAACGCAGCCTGGTCGAGGCGGTGGCATGAGCGCACGGCGCCGTGGCTTGGCCGCCTGGGTGCTCTTGTTCACCGCGCCACTGGCCTGCGCCGACGAGGCGGCGATGATCGGCTCGAAGAACTTCACCGAGGCGGTGGTGCTGGGCGAAGTAGCGGTAGCCGCTGCGCGTCAGGCCGGTGTCGAGGTCTCGCATCAGCGCCAGCTGGGCGGTACGCGCATCCTCTGGCGCGCACTGGAAAGCGGTGAGATCGATGCCTACGCCGAGTACACGGGCACGTTGAAGCAGGAGCTGCTGCAGCAGCCCGATGCCAGTGAGGAGCAGGTGCGCGCGCTACTGGCAGCGCGTGGGCTGGCAATGACCGCCTCGCTGGGGTTCGAGAACACCTACGCGTTCGGCATGCAGAAAGCGCGTGCGACGCAGGGCGGCATCACCACGCTGTCGCAACTGCGCGCGCATCCGCAACTCAAGCTCGGTCTCAGCAACGAATTCCTGCATCGCGCCGATGGCTGGCCCGGGGTGCGCAAGGCCTACGGCCTGCCTCAGCAGCCCAATGGCTTGGACCATGACCTGGCCTATCGCGCGGTGCAGAACGGCGCGATCGATGTCACCGACCTCTACAGCACCGATGCGGAGATTCCCTACTACGACCTGCAGGTGTTGCAGGACGACCGCCATTATTTCCCCGACTACCAGGCGGTCTTCCTGTACCGGTTGGATCTGCAGCAGCGGGCGCCGGCCTTCGTGCAGGCGTTGGCCTCGTTGCAGGGGCGGATCGACGTGGCCGCGATGCAGCGCATGAACGCGCAGGTCAAATTGGAGCATCGCGATGAGGCCGCGGTGGCCGCGGATTTCCTCGGCGTGCAGGCGCCCAAGCTCGCCGGGCGCGGTGCGCGCATCGCCCAGCGCACCTGGGAGCATCTGGCCCTGGTCGGCATCTCGCTGGCATGCGCATTGCTGGTCGCCTTGCCCCTGGGCGTGTTGGCCGCACGCAGGCCGCGGCTGGGGCATGTCGTCCTGACGATGACCGGGCTGCTGCAGACGCTGCCGTCACTGGCCGTATTCGTCTTCATGATTCCGCTGTTCGGGATCGGCGCCAGGCCAGCCATCGCCGCGCTGTTTCTGTATTCGCTGCTGCCGATCGTGCGCAATACGCATGCGGGCATCACTGGCATTCCCCGCGAGCTGCGCGAGACCGCATCCGCCCTGGGTCTGCCATCGCGCACGCGGCTGTGGCGCATCGAGCTGCCCCTGGCATTGCGCACGATCCTGGCCGGGGTCAAGACCGCCGCGGTGATCAATGTCGGCACCGCGACGCTGGGCGCGCTGATCGGTGCGGGTGGTTATGGGCAGCCGATCCT
>JBEVNH010000051.1:0-6981 GCA_040508175.1 Pseudoxanthomonas sp. | reverse complement strand
CGCACGGTCGACGTGACCGCCGGCGCGGCGCGGATCGATTTCCCGGAGGAGTGGGGCGAGTACCGGCTGTACGTGTTCGACCCTGCCACCGGGCTGACCACTCGTTATCCAGTCCGCGCCGGCTGGAGTTGGGGCGATGAGAACCGCGGGCTGGATGCGCGCCCGGACAAGGTGAAGCTGGCGCTGGACAAGACCAGTTACCGAGCCGGCGACACGCTCAAGGTCACGGTAACCCCGCCGCACCCGGGCAAGGGCGTGCTGATGGTCGAAAGCGACCACCTGCTTTACGTACAGAACATCGACGTGAAGCCCGGCAGCCGCTTCGAGATCCCGGTGACCGAGGACTGGGAGCGCCACGACGTCTACGTGACCGCGCTGGTGTTCCGCGGCGGCACGGCGACCAGCAAGGTCACGCCCGCCCGTGCGGTGGGCGTGGCGCACGTGTCGATGGACCGCAAGGCGCGACGCGTGGCCGTGGGCCTCAAGACGCCTCCGCTGATGCGTCCGCAGCAGGACATGCCGGTCACGGTCAGTGCGCCGCAGCTGGCCGGCAAGGCCGCGCACGTCACGGTGTCGGCGGTGGACGTGGGGATTCTCAACATTACCCGCTTCCCGGTGCCGGATGCCACCGCGCATTTTTTTGCCCAGCGCCGCCTGGGCGTGGATGCGTACGACGTTTACGGCCGCGTGATCGAAAGCTTCGAGGGCGGCAATGCCAAGCTGCGCTTCGGCGGCGACATGGCCTTGGAGGCGCTGCCGCAGGCACGCCGCCCGACCGCGCGCATACAGACCGTGGATCTGTATTCCGGCCCGGTGGTGCTCGATGCCAAGGGCAATGCGCGCATCCAGCTGAAGGTGCCTGACTTCAACGGCACCTTGCGCATATCGGCGCTGGTGTACGCCGACGACCAGTACGGCAACCGCGACGTGGAGACCGTGGTGCGTGCCCCGATCCTGGCCGAAGCCAGCCTGCCGCGCGTGCTGGCGCCCGGCGACACCAGTACCGCCACGCTGGACGTGCAGAACTACACCGGCAAGGCCGGCGACTTCCAGGTGCAGGTGGAGGGCGTCGGCCCGCTGCAGCTAGGCGAAGGCAAGCGCACGGTGAAGCTGGGGCCAGACGCCAAGAGCACCCTGAGCTTCCCCATCACCGGGGGGGAGGGTTACACCACCGCGCAGGTGCGCGTGCAGGTGGAGGGCAATGGCTTCAAGGTGGATCGACGCTATGACGTGCCGGTACGCGCGGCATGGCCGTCGGTGCTGCGCGCGCAGACGCGGGTGATCGACCCGCTGTCCACGATCGAGCTGCCGGCGTCGATGGCCGACGGGCTGATGGCGTCCTCGGTCAATGCGCGCATGGTGGTCAGTGCGATCCCAGCCATTCCTTTCGCCGCGGCGATCAATGGTGCGCTGGAGTATCCGTATGGATGCGCCGAGCAGACCACCAGCAAGGGCTACGCCGCGCTGCAGCTGGATACCGCCACGGCCACCGCGCTGGGCATCGATGGGCTGGATGCAAGTAAGCGCCGCGAGCGCATGGAAGGCGCCTTCGGCAGGCTGGCGTCGATGCAGGTGGCCAACGGCAACTTCTCGATGTGGGGTGACGATGGCGACGTCAATCCGGGGCTGACGCCGTACATCGCCGAGTTCCTGCTGGACGCCAAGGACGGCGGTTTCGCCGTGCCCGACGCCGTGCTGCAGAAGGCGCTCAATCGCCTCAGCGAGGATCTATTGTCTGGTGGCAATGGCTTCTACGGCTACGACAACCGCGAACACCTGAAGTTTGCGCACCAGGCCTACGCTGGCTATGTGCTGGCCCGCGTCAACCGCGCGCCGTTGGGCACGCTGCGGGCGCTATGGGACAACGAGCGCAAGAAGAGCCTGACCGGTCTGCCGCTGGTGCACCTGGGCCTGGCCATGTCGATGCAGGGAGATGGCAAGCGTGGCGAAGCGGCGATCAAGGCCGGCTTCGACATGCGCGGCGAGCGCCCGCGTTACCTCGGCGATTACGGCACGCCGTTGCGCGACGATGCGCTGATGATCGCGCTGGTGCACGAGCGCAAGCTGGCAAGGCCCGAGTACGACGCGCGGGCCGTGGACCTGGGGCGCGAACTGGATGCCCGGCGCCACGCCGGCTATCTGTACCTGAGCACGCAGGAGCAGGTTGCACTGGCGCGCGTGGGCAAGGCGCTGATGGTCGACCAGACCCGGCGCGTGGCTGGCACGTGGTCGGTGGGCGAGGACAGCGAAGTATTGCCCGAGGCGCGGATGTTTGGCCGCAGCGTCGATGCCGCTGCCCTGGCGCGCGGGGTCAAGTTCGCCCCGCAGGGCACGCCGCCGCTGTACGCCAGCTTCGAGGTCGCCGGGATCCCACGCACGTCACCGGCAGTGGACCGCAGCGTGATCGGCATTGAGCGCGCCTACTACACCACCGACGGCAAGCCGTGGACGGGCGGCAGCCTGAAGGAGGGCGAGGCGCTGATCGTGCGCGTGTCCATCACCGCCAACGACACCATGCCCGATGCGCTGTTGACCGATCTGCTGCCGGCTGGCCTGGAGATCGAGAACTTCAACCTGGGCGATGCCAAGCAGTGGGCCGACGTGGTGGTCGATGGCATCGACATCAGTGACCGCGGCCAGGCAGCCGACGTGAAGCACGAGGAGTTCCGCGACGACCGCTATGTGGCCGCACTGAAGCTCGACCGCGGCCAGGCGGCCAAGCTGTTCTACCTGGTGCGTGCAGTGACGCCGGGCACCTACACCGTGCCACCGCCATTGGTGGAAGACATGTACCGGCCGCAGCTGCGAGGCGTAGGAGCGTCGACGCCCGCGAAGATCACCGTGGTGCAGCCTTAGAACCCGTACTAGTTCCCGTGGTGCTCGCCAGCGGGCGAGCGCGCGGTGCGCAGCATGCGCACCCCTCCCAGGTACGCCATGCGTCCGGTGCTCCACCCGCACGCGTTGGCGCCGCCTGCGCGTGCGGGTTCGCGGGATGGACCGTCGCAGCGTTCGATTCCGGTCGCCATGTCCGGAATCGGACGAGGCGGTCGCGGTGGGTGCGCGCGTGGATCCATTAAAATCAGTTATTTACGCTGAGTTCGGGGTTGGCACGGCGCCTGCGTTTACCCAGGCATGGATATCGTCAAATCAACAGGAACCCCGCTCTGGCGCCGCCGCAAGGTGCAATGGCTGGGGCTGGGCATCGCCGCATTCGGCGCGTTGATCGGCATGGGCGCAGGCATCGGCAAGGCTGCTCCCGGCGCCGCACGCTCCGAGCTGAGGATCGACACGCTCAAGTCAGGCGACATGCACCGGGAGATTCGCGCCACCGGCACGCTGGTGCCGCGCCAGATCCGCTGGATCACCGCCGGCGCCACGGCAACCGTGCAGGAAGTGGTGGTGTTGGCCGGCGCACGCGTCCAGGCCGAGACCGTGATCCTGCGACTGAGTAATCCTGAGCTGCAGGCCAACCTGGAGAAGGCCGAGGCGGCCCTGGCTGGCGCCGAGGCCGATGTCGCCGCGGTGCGCACGCAGTTGGCCTCGCAACTGCTCGACCAGCAGGCGCAGGAGGCCGCCGCGTCCTCAGCCTGGCGCATCGCCCAAGTCAAGCGCCAAGCCTATGAGCGCGCGCACAAGGCCGGCGTCATGTCGGCCATCGAGCTGAAGGAAGCGCAGATCACCGAGGAACAGGACCAGGGCCGTGCGCGCATCGAGACCGCGCGGGTCGGCGCCTTCCGCCAGAACATGGCCGCCCAGCTGCTGGCGGCGCGCGCGCGCCGCGATGAAGCGGCCAGCGCCGTGGCCATCGCGCGCCAGCAGGTACGCAGCCTGGAGGTGCGCGCCGGCATCGACGGCATCCTGCAGCAGGTCGAGATCGAGCCCGGGCAGCAGGTGGACGCCGGCGCCAAGCTGGCACGCGTGGCGCGCCCGGACGAGCTGATCGCACGCCTGCAGGTGCCCGAGGTGCTGGCCAAGGATCTGGTCCTGGATCTGCCGGTGTCGGTCGATACCCGCAATGGCATCGCCCCGGGCCATCTGACCCGCATCGACCCGGCCGTGCGCGCGGGCAGTGTCACCGTCGATGTCGCGTTCGACGCGGCCTTGCCCAATGGGGTACGCCCGGACCTGTCGGTCGACGGCAAGGTGCTGCTGGGCACGGTGCGCGACACGTTGAGCATCGGCCGGCCGGCGTCGGCCGCACCGAACGCGCGCGGTGCTCTGTTCGTGATTGCCGTCGGCGAGTCCGATGCACGGCGTCGCCCGGTCGAATACGGCGCGGTGTCCAGCGATCGCATCGAGGTCCGCAGCGGCCTCAAGCCCGGCGATGCGGTGGTGCTGTCCGACACCAGCCGCTGGTCCGATTACGACACGCTGCGCATCCGCTGATCCGCGCTGCCATCGCGCTTTTATCTCACATGGATTTCAAGGAGACCGTACGCATGAATGCACCACTTCCCAATGAGAACCCGGCCCTGCTGCAGCTGCGTGGGCTGGGCAAGGTTTTCCATACCGACGAGGTGGAAACCCACGCGCTGTCCGAGATCGCCCTGGACATCCACCCGGGCGATTTTGTGGCCATTACCGGGCCGTCCGGCTGCGGCAAATCCACGCTGCTGTCGATCCTGGGCCTGCTGGACCCGCCCAGCGCGGGCCAGTACCAGCTGGCGGGGAATGACGTGGCGCATCTGGATGCCCGCGGGCGGGCGCGCATCCGCAACGGGCAGATCGGTTTCATCTTCCAGGCCTTCAACCTGATCACCGACCTGACCGTGGAGGAGAACGTCGCCCTGCCGCTGACCTATCGTGATGGTGTCGGCCGAGAAGAGATGCGCCGTCGCGTGCGCGAGGTGCTGGAGGTGGTGGGCATGAGCCATCGCACCCGGCACTATCCGGGCCAGCTCTCCGGTGGCCAGCAGCAGCGCGTGGCGGTGGCGCGTGCGCTGGTGGGCGATCCGGCGATCCTGCTGGCCGATGAACCCACCGGCAACCTGGACACGCACAACGGCGAGGCAGTGATGCAGCTGCTGGAGCAGTTGCACGCCAACGGCACCACACTGTGCATGGTGACCCACGATGCCGCTTTTGCCCGCCGTGCGCAGCGCATCGTGCACATGCTGGACGGACGCATCGTCGATGAGGACACCTTCGAGCGCCTGCGGTTCGAACAGGACGTGCCGCTGCCGGTGCTGGCCGAGGCCGCTCCGTGAGCGCGGCGATCTTCCTGCGCGAAGCCCGTCAGTCCTGGCGCGGCCTGTTGCGTCGCCCTGGTTACCTGCTGCTTGCCGTGGCGACGCTGGCACTGGGCGTGGCCACCAGCACGGCGGTGTTCGCGCTGATCGACCAAGCCCTGCTGCGGCCATTGCCGTTTCCAGAGTCTGATCGACTGGTGACGGTGGGCGGCTACGGTTCGCCAGAAAGCAATGGTGGTGCGCCCGCGTTTCTTGCGCCAGCCAGGGCCATGCAGTCCGTGGAGTCGGTTGGCATCGCACGTACGTGGGCGACCCCAGCCAACGTCGCACGGGGCGAGCAGAAGAGCGTGGTCAAGTCGATTTATGCTGATCGGGGCTTTCTGGACACTCTGGGTCTCCCGCTCGCCTATGGCCGCAATTTCGACCCGACTGAGGATATGCCGGGGGGCCCTCAAGCCGTCATCGTTTCCTACGGCTTCTGGCAGCGTTTTCTCGGCGCCGACCCGAAGGTGGTTGGACAGTCGCTTGAGCTGGAGGGACGTAAGGTCCAACTGATCGGCGTGATGTCCCCGCGCTTCCAGTGGCCCGACAGCTTCGACTTGATCATGCCTTTGCAACTTCAGCCGGGCACCACCGAAATGTCGTTCAATGAGTGGATCATTGCCCGCTTGAAGAAGGGGGTTTCTCTGGCGACGGCCTCGCAGGAGGCCAAGGCGGCGATCATGCCTGTCTTGCTATCCAACACGCACATGAGTGATGGCTGGCGCCGTGGCATTCAGCAGCATCCGCCAAACGCCCGGGCGTTGAAGGCAAGCGTCTTCGCCGCGCCAAGCGGCAATACCCTGTGGATGTTTCTAGGTGCGGCCGGATGCGTCCTGCTCATCGCGTTGATCAACATCGCCAGTTTGATGGTGCTGCGCTCACTGGCGCGCCGACATGATGTTGCAGTGCGCGCCGCGCTGGGCGGCTCATGGTTTCGTTTGGCTTCTCCTGCGTTCTCCGAGGGACTGTTGATCGGCTTCATGGGAAGCATTGGAGGAATACTCCTGGCCTGGTTGGGGCTGCGTCTCTTGGGTGGATTTGTCCCGCCAGAGTGGCTGCGGGGAGAGACCGTCGCTGCAGGACCGACCAGTTTGTTGTTCGCAATCACAATGGGCTTGTTGGTCGCAACGGCGGCAACGGCGCTGTCCGTGGCGCGCTTGCGTTCGATTGGTTTGACATCGGAACTGATTGCCGGAGGTCGTACGGGGTGGAGCCGTTCCTCCGGTCGGCTGGGACGCACCTTGGTGGTGGCGCAGGTGGCGTTGGCGGTTGTGCTGCTCACGATTGCTGCGCTTTTCGCGCGAAGCCTGCAGAAGCTTGAAGAAGTCCCAATGGGCTTCCAGAGCAAGCATGTATCCCTCTTCGACCTGGCGCCACTCAAGGCAGGCCATGAGCAGACCGGTCAGGTGTCTGAGCAAGCGCGGCGCGTCATCGAGCGCCTGGAGGGTATGCCTGGCATTGACAAAGCGGGTGTCTCGACCAACCCGCCCACGGCAAGCCAGTTGAACTTCGGGGCCACGCTGGCTGATGGCCGCTTCCTGAATGTCCAATACCGCTTGCAGTCACCTGGCTTTCTGGATGTCTTTGAAATTCCTTTGCTGGCAGGTCGTGCTTTGGTTGCAACGGATCAGGCTGGCAGCGAGCGGGTGTGTCTGGTCAGTCAGGCGTTTGTTCGGAAGTACTTTGATGGGCAAGCGTTGGGGCAGTTGATCAGCATGCAGGAGGAGGGCCGTCAGGTGCCGATGCGAGT
>JBEVNH010000134.1:0-6814 GCA_040508175.1 Pseudoxanthomonas sp. | reverse complement strand
CCCTGCTTGGACAGGTCACGCTGGGCATTCTCAACGTCAAGCTGGCCCTGCCATTGGGCGTGGCGGTACTGCACAACGCGGGGGCGGTGGTGTTGACCTTCCTGCTGGTGTCGCTGCTGGCCCGCATGCGCGCTCCGGGTGAGTAAGTCGATGTCCGCCACCGCACGCGATTACTGGGACCTCACCAAGCCCAAGGTGGTCGGGCTGATCGTGTTCACCGCGCTGGTGGGCATGTCGCTGGCTATCGACACCTTGCCCACGGCGACACAGCTGCGCGCCGGCGTGCTGGGATTCATCGGCATCTGGCTGGCGGCTTCGGCGGCCGCGGCGATCAACCAGCTGCTGGATGCACGCATCGATGCGCAGATGGCACGCACTTCCTGGCGTCCGCTGGTGGTGGGCAAGGTCAAGCCATGGCAGGTGCTGGTGTTCGCCGGCATCCTGACCGCGCTGTCCATGGCCATGCTGGTGTTGTGGGTGAACGTGATTACCGCGGTGCTGACCTTCGGCTCGCTGATTGGCTATGCCGTGATCTATACGGTCTACCTCAAGCGCGCCACGCCGCAGAACATCGTCATCGGCGGTGTGGCCGGCGCCACGCCGCCACTGCTGGGATGGGCTTCGATCACCGGCATGCAGGGTGAGTGGGACTGGGCCTATGCCCTGCTGCCGGTGTTGATCATCTTCGTGTGGACGCCGCCGCACTTCTGGGCCTTGGCGATCTTCCGCCGCGCCGATTACGCCAAGGCTGGAATCCCGATGCTGCCGGTCACCCACGGCGTGCCGTACACGCGCAAGCAGATCCTGCTGTACAGCGTGTTGCTGCTGATCAGCACGCTATTGCCGGTGGTGGTGGGCATGAGTGGCCTGTTCTACCTGGGTGGCGCGGTGGTACTGGGCGGGGTGTTCCTCTGGTACGCGTGGCGGCAGCTGGATCCACCGGATGTCATGTTCGACATGCGCTTCTTTCGCTACTCCATCGTGTATCTGATGGCGCTGTTCGCCTTCCTGCTGGTGGATCACTGGCTCAAGCCGTGGCTGCCATCCAGCGGCATGGTGGGGTGAACGAAGCCAACAAGGGCCGCTGATGCGGCCCTTCTACCTTACAGGGTCAGCGCGCGCTTCAGTGTCCGCCGGCACGTGCCTTGAGCAGCTCGCGCAGCTCGTATTTGTCGGTTTCATCCAGCCCTTGCGCGCGCTGTTTGCCCAGCAGTTCTTCAATGCGCTGGGCAAGCATCTGTTTTTCCAGCTGCACGGTGGCGTCGTGCAGCTCCTGTCGCCAGGTCTCCAGATCGCCAGGCAGGTCCTGCAGCGCCAGCTTTTGCAAGGCGGCCAGCTCCTCGCGCTCGGTGAAGTGTTCAAGCAGCGCGCCGGTGGTGATATCCGGCCGCGTATGCACGATGTCCAGCAGCTCGCACAGCAGTTCGATGCCGGGCTGGCGCAGGCCGGCGAACGGATAGGGGGGGGGCAGGTCCAGCGCTAGTGACGGCGCGTGCAGCGCGCGCAGGATCGCGCTGCGCACCAGGCTCATGCGTTGCGTGCCGCCACTCGGCGCACGACGGGAGGGGCGCGCGATCGGCGCCTGCGGTTGCGGAGCCTGCTGGGCAGACTGGCCGATGCCGGTGATCTCGCCCAGCCGTGCGCGCATGAGATCGCCAAAGGCACCTTCGGGAATCTGCGTCAGCAGCGGCTTGGCGCGTTCGGCCAGGCGTGCCTTGCCGTCCAGCGTGCCGAGATTGATCTCCTTGGACAGCTCGTCGAAGAAAAACTGCGACAGCGGCGTGGCCTGCTGCAGGCGTGCATGGAAGCCGTCGGCACCTTCCTTGCGCACGATGGTGTCCGGGTCCTCGCCCTGTGGCAGGAACAGGAAAAATGCCTGGCGTCCGTCCTTCATGCGCGGCAGGACCGATTCCAGCGCCCGCCAGCCGGCACGCTGGCCAGCGGCATCGCCGTCGAAACAGAAGTACACATCGGCAGCGTTGCGGAACAGCAGTTCGGCATGCTCCGGCGTGGTGGCCGTGCCCAGCGTGGCCACCGCGTAGGTGACGCCGAACTGGAACAGGCTCACCACGTCCATGTAGCCTTCGACCACCACCAGTCTCTCGATCTTCTGGTTGGACTGGCGCACCTGCCACAAGCCGTACAGCTCGCGGCCCTTGTGGAACAGCGTGGTCTCGGGGCTGTTGAGGTACTTGGGGCCGCCGTCGCGGCCGTCCTCGGGCTTGCTCAGAACGCGGCCGCCAAAGGCGATGGTGCGCCCGCGCCGGTCGGCGATGGGGAACATCACCCGGTCCCGGAACTTGTCATAGACGTGGCCGCGCTCGTTGCGCGAAAACATCCCACCACGCTCGAGCAGCTTCATGCGGCGCTCGTCCTTGCCCAGTGCATCCTTCAGCGCGGAAAAGCCATCGGGCGCGTAGCCGATGGCGAACAGCGTCCGCGTGGCAGCATCCACGCCACGGCCATCGAGATAGGTCCTGGCCTTGTCGCTGGCGTCCAGCTCGCGCTGGAAGAACTTGGCACTGGCTTCCAGCGCCGCATACAGTTCGCGACTGTCATCGGTTTGATTGCGCTGCTGGGTCTCGCGCGGCACCTCCATGCCGTTGCGCTTGGCCAACTCCTCGACCGCATCGAGAAACTCCAGACGCTCGTAATTGATCAGGAAGCTCAGTGCCGTGCCATGCGCGCCACAGCCGAAGCAGTGATAGAACTGCTTGGTGGGCGAGACGGTAAACGAAGCGGAGCGCTCGTCATGAAACGGGCAGCGCGCCGCGTACTCCTTGCCCTGCTTCTTGAGCGGCACACGCAGCCCTACCACCTCGACAATGTCGGTTCGGGCAAGCAACTCGTCGATGAAAGCGTCAGGGATACGGGCCATGGCAGGCGACTAGCATGCCACGGCCGTCAAGTGCGACGCCGGGGGATCAAGGATGCGGCGGGCGTGTCTGCGCTGGCAGGTCGGCGGCCGGCAACGGATGCGATTCCGGATCCACGGCCTGCGTGCTTGCCACCGCGCTCTCGCGGAGTGTGGCCTCGCGTTCGGCGGCCCGGTGCGAGGCGTGCAGGTCCATGCGCTCGTCGATCACCGCGGTGATCAGCGCGCCCACGAAAAACACCACGGTGGCGTAATACAGCCATACCAGCATGATCACCATCGCGCCCATGGCGCCGTAGGCACTGCCCGGGTTGGTCTGCGACAGGTACACCCCGATGCCATAACGGCCAGCGATGAATAGCCCGGCGGTGATCACGCCGCCCAGCAGGGCCTGGCGCCATTCCACCCGGCGATCGGGCAGGTAGTGGTAGAGAAAACCGAACGCGGCCGCATACAACGCAAAGGTCAGCCCATTGCCAAGCGCCGGCAGCAGTGAAGGCACGTTCGCCAACACTACTTGCAGGGCCGTGGCGGCCATCATCGAGACAATCAGAAGAAAGCCCAGGCCCAGCACCACGCCGAAGGAGAACACGCGCTTCTTCAGGAATTCCTTGATGCCGCCGTCCAGTTCCTTGCGGTCGGTATAGAAGATCAGGTTCAGCGCTGCTTGCAGGCGCGCGAACACCGCGGTGGCACCGACGAACAACAGCAGCGTGCTCCACAGGCCCGCCAGTGAGCCGACGCTGGGCTGGTTCTTGGCGTTCGCCAGCACAGTGCGGGCCACGTCACCGGCCTGCGGTCCGGCCAGGCCGCCGATCTGACGCAGCAGTTCATCCTGCGCTGGCGGATACAACGAGGCCACGATCCACAGCAGCAGTACCAGCAGCGGTGCCAGTGACAAGAGCGCGTAGAACGTCAGCGCGGCGGCCTGCGTCATCAGGTCGCTATCGGCGAAACGCTTGGCCAATGCAGCCGGCAGGCTGTCCTGCAGCTGTTGCATGCGACGCTGAAAACGGTCGGTGGACGGCAGCAAAGGCACGTTGTGGGCAATCACTTGCGAATGGAACAGACGCGGAGCATGCCCCACCGGGTTGTCATCGCCCGGTGAGTGTGGCGTTCAGCGCGCGTGGACGGTGCGTGCAGTGGCCCAGACGCTATGCGGGTCTGCGTCGCGTGCGCGCCGTCGCGTGGCAACCGCCAAGCGCGCGTAGAGCGCAGCAAATGCCAACGCCAGCGCGCCGATCCAGAAACGCGTACCGTGGCCATGCAGCGCGGCGCCCAGGAGGTGCTCGCCCGTCCCCAGCCATCCGGCGAAGGGAATGGCCGCGGTGAGGAGCGCGCACAGCGCCAGCAGTTCGGTTGCGCTGCGTGCGGCGGGCCGCAGCAACGCCCACAGCAGCGCCAGGCCGAACACGGCGTAGTAGGCAGTCGCAGCCTGCGCGGCTGGCAGCAGCGCGCCAGCGATGAAGAGTGCCGACACACCTGCCGTGCAGCCCAGGCAGATCCCCAGCGTCAGCCGCGCCATCACCTGCGTGCGGATGGGTTGCTGCAGCTGCCGGCGCTTGCGGCGCGATTCGATCCACAACAGGTTGCCGCTGTAGAACAGGAAGGCGCCGGCCAGGCCAAGGACGAAGTACAGCCACTTCACAGGGGCGTGGCCGAAGTTGCCGAAGTGCAGTGCCTGGATGCCACGCAGCCACGCGGTGCCCGGCGACATCGTGCGCGGATCGACCACGCGCAACACCTTGCCGCTGGCGCCGTTGAGCGCGACCACGCCCAGGGTGTTGAGGCGGCGCTGGTCGATCTCACCGTAAAGTTCGATCTGGGCGTTGGCATCGCCGCTGTCATGATAGGAAATCGATTCGACCTCCAGTCCCGGCAGCGCCACGCGCGCGCGCGCGATCAGTTCGGCCACCGGCAGCGTGGGCTTGGCGATGTTGGCTGGCTCCACGTGCGGGACGACTTCGAAATCCGATTCCAGTACCTGCATCAGCTTGCCGCCGAAGACCAGGTACTGGAACGGTGCCAGCAGCACCAGGCCCAGCGTCAGCACGGCCCCAGACCAGGCGAAGATCACGTGGAACGGCAGTGACAGCATGCCGATCACGTTGTGCGCGTCTTGCCATAGCCGCTTGAGGTTGTGGCCCACGCGCAGCGCGAAGAGATCTTTCAGGAACGTCGGCGCGTAGATCACCACGCCAGACACCAGTGCCAGGCCATAGAGGATGCACACCACGCCGAACAGGTAGGTGCCGAACACGCGCGGCAGTCCGGCGGTGAAGTGCAGGTCATAGAGGAAATCGACGAAGCCCGTGCGCTGCGGCAGCGTCACCAGCGTGCTGGTCTCATCCAACTGGTACTGGAAGGTGTCCTTGCTACCGGGCGGCAGGTGGAAGATGCGCGGCACCGGGCCGTGGTCTCCGGCCATGACCAGGAACATCGCCTCGCGGGCGGCCGGCTGCTCGCGCAGCATGGTGTCCACCAGGGTCTGCGCGCGTGCCAGCGCTGCGGGCTCTGTTTCCTCGGCAGCCGTTGCGGCGGCCGGGCGCGGCGCCCAGTCGGTCAGCTCGTGGGTGAAGACGCTGAAGGCCCCCGCATAGAAGGCGATGAACAAGGCCATGCCGGCGATCAGGCCGACCCAGGTATGCACGGCGAGAAAACTGCGTAGGGTGGCGGCCTTCATGCAGGCAGCTCCGTAGCCCAGCCCAGCAGCTTGGCCGCCTGCAGCACGGCAAAGACCAGCACGGTCGCGCCGCCCAGCCACAGCCAGGCGCGTGCGCCGCTGCGGCAGGCGAACGCGGCGGACATCGCCCCGATCCACACTGGGAAGGACAGTAGCAGCAAGGGCAGTGTGTGCTGCTCCAGCGGCCCTGGCCACAGCAGCGCGACCAGGCCGATCACGCCGGTGGCCAACGGCAGGCCCAGCAGGCTCGCAGCCAGTGATTTACCCCACATGGCGATGCGCCCGGGCCGGCTTCTGGCGCCAGACATCCAGATACGGCAGCAGCACGGCCGCCAGCATGAACACGGTCAGCGCGGCGAACATGCCGGACCACGGGCCAAGCGCTCCAATGCCGGCCGCCAGGCCGGCGATGCACAGCAGCCACGCGGTCGCGCGCAACAGGCGCGCATGGCGCTCGAGCGACTGCCGCAGCTGCTGGTGCCGGGTGGCGAGGTAGAAGCACAGCGCCGCGCCGGTGCCACACAGCAGGTAGGCGGCCGTCAGAAGCGAGCCCGTCAACATCTGGCGCGCACGGAAGAACGGAAGGTCAACAAGGCCGGGTCTCATCAGGATGGAGGCGCGGCATCGCCTGGATGCCACGGGCGCCATTGTAGATGGGAACCGTTTGCGTTTGCGCCTCAGTGCGTGTGCGGCGTCGCTCAGCCGGCCAGCTTGGCCTTCACCAGCTTGGACACCAGGCCCATGTCGGCCTGACCGGCCAGCTGCGGCTTCAGCACGGCCATCAGCTTGCCCATGTCGGCCGGGCTGCTGGCGCCGGTCTGGGCGATGGCCGCGTCGACGGCAGCGGCGATGGATGCCTCGTCCAGCTTGGCCGGCAGATATGCTTGGATGATGACCAGCTCGGCGCGCTCGATCGCGGCCAGGTCTTCGCGTGAGGCAGCTTCAAACTGGCTGACCGAATCCTTGCGCTGCTTGACCATCTTTTCCAGCACGGCCAGCACCGCGGCGTCATCCAGCTCGATGCGCTCGTCTACTTCGCGCTGCTTGATGGCGGCGTTGATCAGGCGGATCACGCCAAGGCGTTCTTTCTCGCCCGCCTTCATTGCGGTCTTCATGTCGTCGGTCAGTTGCTGCTTCAGGCTCATGGCCGGTCTCCGGGCAGGGGCGCCCCGCCGGGCGCGATTGCGAAATCAGAAGGAATGAGGTCCCGCGCGGCCGCATCGACATGGCGGGCCAAATTTCAGGAACGACAAAAA
>JBEVNH010000047.1:0-18569 GCA_040508175.1 Pseudoxanthomonas sp. | reverse complement strand
TTGCCCAGGTGGATGTCGTTGGGCCGCGCGTTGCGATGGATCATCAGCACCTGCTTCCCATCCGGGGACAGCACGTAACCAAGCGTGGCGACGATGGGGGTATAGGGCATGGACACAGGCGCTGGGTGGGGAGGAATACGGCCATTGTAGGAAGGCGGCCGCGACACCGCACCACGCCATCGCCGGCCGCGGATGTCACGGGCCGCAGAAAGCAGAAAAGGCGGGCCAATGGCCCGCCTTTTCTGTCCAGCGCTGCTGTGGCGATCCGATTACTCGGCCGACACGCCCTCGCCTTCTTCCACGGCCTTCATGGACAGGCGGATGCGACCCTGCTTGTCCACTTCCAGCACCTTGACCTTGACCAGGTCGCCTTCCTTGAGCACGTCGGAAACCTTCTCGACGCGGTCGCTGGAGATCTGCGACACGTGGACCAGACCATCCTTGCCCGGCGCGATGGTGACGAACGCGCCAAAGTCCATCAGCTTGGCGACCTTGCCCTCGTAGATGCGACCCGGCTCGACATCCGAGGTGATCTGCTCAATGCGGGCCTTGGCGGCCTGGCCAGCAGCGCCGTTCACGGATGCAATCGTGATGGTGCCGTCGTCCTGGATATCGATCTGGGTGCCGGTTTCCTTGGTGATGCCCTGGATGACCGAACCGCCCTTGCCGATCACTTCGCGGATCTTGTCGGGATGGATCTTGATGGTGATCAGGCGCGGCGCGAAATCGCTCAGCTCCTGGCGTGGCGCGGTCAGCGCGTTGGCCATTTCACCCAGGATGTGCAGTCGGCCGGCCTTGGCCTGCGCCAGTGCCTGCTTCATGATTTCCTCGGTGATGCCTTCGATCTTGATGTCCATCTGCAGCGCGGACACGCCGTTGGAAGTACCGGCCACCTTGAAGTCCATGTCGCCCAGGTGATCTTCGTCACCCAGGATGTCGGACAGGACGACGAAGTCCTGGCCTTCCTTGACCAGGCCCATGGCGATACCGGCCACTGGCGCCTTGATCGGCACGCCGGCATCCATCAGCGACAGCGAGCTGCCGCAGACCGAGGCCATCGAGGACGAACCGTTCGACTCGGTGATTTCCGATACGACGCGGATGGTGTACGGAAATTCTTCCATCGTCGGCATGACAGCCAGCACGCCGCGCTTGGCCAGACGGCCGTGACCGATCTCGCGACGCTTCGGGCCCATCATGCGGCCAGCTTCACCCACCGAATACGGGGGGAAGTTGTAGTGGAACAGGAAGTGATCCTTGTACTCGCCAGAAACCGCATCGATCACCTGACCGTCGCGGGCGGTGCCCAGCGTGGTCACGACGATGGCCTGGGTCTCACCGCGGGTGAACAGCGCCGAGCCGTGGGTACGCGGCAGCACGCTGACCTTGGAAGAAATCGGGCGCACGGTGTCCAGCGCACGGCCGTCGATGCGGACCTTGGTGCTCAGGACCGAACCGCGCATGGTCTGGTATTCCAGCTCGCCGAATTCCTTGGACAGCTCGCTGGCGTTCCAGCCCTCGCTCTCCACGCGACCGGACAGGCCGGCCAGCACGTCGGACTTGATGGCGGCGATGGCATCACGACGCTGCAGCTTGTCGCGCACCTGGAAAGCGCCGGCCAGCTGCTCGCCAACGGCTTCCTTCAGCGAGGAGATCAGCGCTTCGTTCTTGGCCGGGGCAGACCAGTTCCAGGACTGGGTACCGGCTTCGACGACCAGTTCGTTGATGATGTGGATGACCTTCTGCATCTCGCGATGACCGAACATCACCGCACCCAGCATCACGTCTTCGGACAGCTCGGCGGCTTCGGATTCGACCATCAGCACGGCGTTGGAGGTACCGGCGACGACCAGTTCGAGCTTGGAATCCTTCAGCTCGGACACGGTCGGGTTCAGTACGTACTCGCCGTTGATGTAACCGACCTTGGCGGCACCGATCGGGCCGTTGAACGGCGCGCCGGTCAGGGCCACGGCGGCGGAGGCACCGATCAGCGCCGGGATGTCGCCGTCGATTTCCGGGTTCAGCGACATCACCGTGGCGATGACCTGCACCTCGTTACGGAATTCTTCCGGGAACAGCGGACGCAGCGGGCGGTCGATCAAACGCGAGATCAGCGTCTCCTTCTCCGTGGCGCGGCCTTCGCGCTTGAAGAAGCCACCGGGGATGCGGCCACCGGCGTAGAACTTTTCCTGATAGTCGACCGTCAGCGGAAAGAAGTCCTGGCCTTCGCGCGCCTTCTTGGCGGCGACGGCCGAAACCAGCAGTACGGTGTCATCGAACTTGACGATGACCGCGCCGCCGGCCTGGCGGGCGATTTCGCCGGTCTCCAGGGTGACCTGGTGTTTGCCGTACTGGAAGGTTTTGGTGATTTTTGCCACGAGAGTTCCTTGGAGATGACGAATCTGGTGAACCTTCACCAGGCCCCTGCCCGATGTCGGTAACCGGTTGAGCCGGCCTGGTGGACACACTGAGAATCAGCGCGTCCGGAAAAAGCGTGCTTGAAGAAGCGGGCCCCCAAAAAAAGCGGGCTTAGAAAAGCGGGCTTAGAAAAGCGTGTTCCGGAAAAGCGAAACCGCGGCGCATCACTGCGCCGCGGCGGGTGTTTCGATCAGCGACGCAGGCCGAGCTTTTCGATCAGCGCCTTGTAACGCGGCGCATCTTTACTGTGCAGGTAGTCAAGCAGGCTGCGGCGGCGGTTGACCAGCTGCAGCAGGCCGCGACGGCTGTGGTGATCCTTCTTGTGGGTCTTGAAGTGCTCGGTCAGCATGACGATGCGGGCGGTCAGCAGGGCAACCTGGACTTCCGGCGAACCGGTGTCGTTGGCGCCGCGCTTGTTGTCTTCAATGACTTTCTGGGTGTCGATGGACATGGTGTTTCTCGATTAGATGCGGGGCCTGCAGTAGCGACGGTCATGTCCACCGTCCGCACCGCCTGGCTCGCCGACTGCTCAATGAAAAGGCCCGTGACGATTGACGGGCCGACGTGTGCCTGTAAAAAGGCCGCAACAGTGTAGGTCTTCCCCCCTGCCGGGACAAGCCGATCAGGAATTTTGCTGTGGCCAGTTGAACAAGCGCTGGGGGGCCAGGCGCCCGTCCGCCTGCAGCTGCGCCAGCCCGACGGGTTCTCCGCTTGCGCTGAATACGGCCACTTCGCCGGGATCACCAGGCACATTGGCCAGCCGTTGGCCAAGCCTCAGGCGGGCGGAAGCCTCTTCGGTGAGGTCGATCCGCGGCCACGCCACCAGTCCCGCCTCCAGCGGCAGGACACAGGCGTCCAGGCTGGCCGGGTCGCGCGCGGCCAGCGCACGCAGTTCGTCCACGGTCCACATCCGGGGGGCGTTGAATGGGTCGATCCACAACCGGCGCAACTCCAACACATGGGCACCGCAGCCCAGCAGCTCACCCAGATCCCGGACCAGGCTACGCACGTAGGTGCCCGATCCGCACTCCACCCGCAGGCGCAGCAGCGGCAGTTCGCCGTCCAGGAGATCCGCCGCGGACTGCAGCTCGAACCGGTCCACCTGCACCGGCCGCTCTTCGACCTCGACCAGCTCGCCGCGGCGGGCTTTCGCGTACAAGGGTTCTCCGCCGCGCTTGAGAGCCGAATAAATCGGCGGCCGCTGCATCTGCGGACCGCTCAACTGCCGCAGTGCCGCATCGATCTGCGCAATCGTGTAGCGCTCGACCGGGCGTTCGCGCAGGACCTGGCCATCGGCATCGTCGGTATCGGTCACCTGCCCCAGCCGCGCTACGGTGTCGTACGCCTTGTGTGCGCCAAGCAACCCACCGGCGAGCTTGGTGGCCTCGCCGAAACACAGCGGCAGTAGCCCGGTCGCCAGCGGATCCAGGCTCCCCGTGTGCCCGCCCTTCTCTGCCCGCAACAGGCGCCGCACATTCTGAAGCGCCTGGTTGGAACTGACCCCACTGGGTTTGTCCAATAGCAGGATGCCGTCGAGACGACGGAATCGGATCTTTGGCCGCATCGTGCGCGTGTACTCCACGTGTCGCGCCCGGGGCGCAAAAACAAAGGGTCCGCCTTTGGCGGACCCGGCCATGTCTTCAGGACGGCAGCAACCACCTGCCGGCCGGGTCAGCGGGAAGGCTCGCCTTCCGGTGTTTCAACACCATCGTCCTGTTCCGGCAACGGCGGGTTTTCCTTGAGCAGCGTCTCGATGCGCTCGCCCTTGTCCACCGAATCGTCGTACTGGAAATGCAGTTCAGGCACGTGGCGCAGCTTCATGGCCCGCGCCAGCGCCATGCGGATTTCCTTGGACAGTTCACGCAATCCCTTGACCGCCTCGCCCGAACGTTCCGGCATGAGGGCGGTCACGAACACCTTGGCGTGCGCCAGGTCGCGGGTGACCTCCACATCGGACACGCTGATCGATGGCAGGCGATGCTCTCGCACCGCCTCGTGCACCAGGATCCCCAGCTCACGACGGAGCTGGGCACCCACGCGATCAGTGCGATGGAACGACTTGGCTGGCATCAGAGCGTACGCTGCACTTCGATGCGCTCGAAGCACTCGATCTGGTCGCCCGGCTTGACGTCGTTGTAAGCCTTCACACCAATGCCGCACTCGGTGCCGTTCCGCACTTCGTCGACGTTCTCCTTGAAGCGACGCAGCGATTCCAGCTCGCCCTCGAACACCACAACGCTGTCGCGGAGCACGCGGATCGGCTTGTTCCGCTTGACGTTGCCTTCGATGACCATGCAACCCGCCACCGCACCAAACTTGGAGCTGCGGAACACGTCGCGCACCTGGGCGATACCGATGATCTCTTCGCGGATCTCGACACCCAGCAGACCGGAAGCGACCTGCTTCACCTGATCGATCACGTCATAGATGATCGAGAAGTAACGCATATCCACACCGTTGGCTTCGACCAGGCGACGTGCCGAGGCATCGGCACGCACGTTGAAGCCGATGATCGTGGCCTTGGAGGCCATGGCCGAGTTGGCATCGGATTCGGTGATGCCGCCCACGCCGGAGCTGAGGATATTGATGCGGATATCTTCGTTGGACAGCGCGACCAGCGAATGGCGCAGCGCCTCCACCGAACCCTGAACATCGGCCTTGATGATCAGGTTCAGGCTGAGCTGGCCATCGCCCTTGCCGAGCTGGGCCATGATGTCTTCCATGCGGCTGCCGGCCGACGCCACCAGGCGCGACTCGCGACGCTTGGCATCACGCTGCTGGGCCACGTCCTTGGCCAGGCGCTCATCTTCGACCACGACGAAGTCATCGCCCGCGTCCGGCACGCCGGACAAGCCCAGGACCTGCACCGGGATCGACGGACCGGCCGAGGCTGGCTGGCCACCCGTCTCGTCGAACAGCGCACGTACGCGGCCGTACTGCACGCCGCAGACCAAGTAGTCGCCCCGCTTCAGCTGGCCCTGCTGGACCAGCACGGTGGCGACCGGACCACGACCCTTGTCCAGCGAAGACTCGATGACCGTGCCGCTGGCGCGACCATCCGGCACGGCCTTCAGTTCCAGCACTTCGGCCTGCAACGTGATGGCGTCCAATAGCTCGTCGATGCCCTGGCCCGTCTTGGCCGAGACTTCCATGAACTGGGTATCGCCACCGAACTCTTCGGCGACCACGTCGTGAGCCAGCAATTCATTCTTGACGCGCAGCGGGTCGGCGGCGGATTTGTCGATCTTGTTGACCGCCACGATCAACGGCACACCGGCGGCCTTGGCCTGCTGGACCGATTCGATGGTCTGCGGCATGACGCCGTCATCGGCGGCCACTACCAGCACCACGATATCGGTCAGCTTGGCGCCGCGGGCGCGCATGGCGGTGAACGCCGCGTGGCCCGGGGTATCCAGGAAGCTGATGACGCCCTTGCCGGTTTCGACGTGGTAGGCACCGATGTGCTGGGTGATGCCACCCGCTTCGCCCGTGGCGACCTTGGTGCGGCGGATGTAATCCAGCAACGAGGTCTTGCCGTGGTCGACGTGGCCCATGATGGTGACCACCGGCGGACGCGAGGCCCTGTCGCCCTGCACGTCCTCGACGTGGGCAAGCAATGCGTCTTCGGCGTCGGCATCGTTGACCCGCGTGACGCGGTGGCCGAGTTCCTCGGCGACCAGGGCGGCGGTGTCGTGATCGATGGTCTGGGTGATGGTGGCCATGACCCCCATCTTGAACAGCGCCTTGACCACGTCGCCACCCTTCAGGGCCAGCTTCTGTGCCAGATCGCCGACGGTGATGGCTTCACTGATGGCGATATCGCGCACGACGGGTGCGGTCGGACGTTCGAACTGATGGCTGCCCGAACCACTGCGGCTCTGCTCGCTGCGACGGTTTGACTGGCCGGCGCGCGGCTTGCCGCGCGCGGCGCCACGACGCGCTCGATCAGCGGCCGACAGGTGCAACTGACCGGCAAAGCGGCTGGTGCTGTCGTCGTCCTCGACGCCGGCCACCATGGCATGCGAACCACGGGTCTTGTGGCGCGGTGCGGCGGTGCTGGCGCGCTCGGGCTCGCGACGCGGCGGTGCCGGCGGTGCCGGACGCGGCGCGCTTGGCGCTGCGGCGCGCGCGGCGCGCGGCGCGGCATCTGCGGTTTCGGCAGGCGCGGCATTGGCCTCGACTTCGGCGCGGACCTTCTCGGCGGCCTCGGCCTCGACCTGGGCACGTGCCGCGACCTCGACCTGGCGCTTGCGCTCCAGCTCTTCGGCCCGCACGCGATCCACTTCAGCCAGGCGCTGCTGTTCTTCCAGGTTGCGCTGACGCGACTCTTCCAGCTTGCGAAGGATCTCGGCACGCTCATCGTCCGGACCGGCGCGCCTGACCTGCGAGACCGCCTCGGCGGTATCGGACTCGGTCGGCTTGACGTAGGTGCGCTTCTGGCGCACTTCCACGTTGACCGTGGCGCTCGCGCGCCCCGGACCGGCGGACTTGACCGTCACTTCCTGCACCTTGCGGCGATTCAGCGTGATCTTCTTGGACGCAGCAGCGTCATCTGCAGGCGCCTCCGTCTTGCCGTGAGTACGGCGCAGGAAGCCGAGCAGCTTCATTTTTTCGGTGCTGGACACTTCCTGGTCCGGGCCACTGAACTTCATGCCGGCCTCGGCCAGCTGTTCGATCAGTTTCTCGACCGGCGTGTTGACCAGTTCGGCAAGCTTGCGGATGGTGGTTTGCTGCGACATTCGGATCCTATGATCTGGTTGGCGCCCCCTCGCCGCGTGCGAAGGAAGCGCGGATTCTAAGCCCTGACGGCATCAGGGCGGATTTCATGGCTGGCTCATTCGCCGCGCTCCAGGCGGGCGATCTCCTCGGCACGCGCGGCCAGGATGAGCGCGGCGGCGCGCCCCTCGTCCAACCCTTCAATACCGAACTCAACCACCTCATCGGCCGCCAGGTCCGACAGGTCTTCGCTGGTCCGCACGCCGTGGGAAGCGAGCGCGAACGCCGTTTCCTCATCCATGCCGTCCAGATTCAGCAGATCCTCTGCCGGCTGATTGTCCTCTACACCCTCTTCTGCGGCCAGCGCCTCGTTCAGCAAGGCGTCGCGGGCACGGGCACGCAGTTCCTCGACGATGTCCTCGTCGAACCCTTCCACGGCCAGCAGTTCGCCAACCGGCACGTAGGCGATTTCCTCGACCGTGCTGAAGCCCTCGGCGACCAGGATGGCCGAGATTTCCTCGTCCACTTCCAGTTTGTCCATGAACAGCTGGCGGGCCACGATCTGCTCGGCTTCGGACTTGGCCGACACCTGGTCCTGGGTCATCACATTCAGCTGCCAACCGGTCAGACGGCTGGCCAGGCGCACGTTCTGGCCGCCCTTGCCGATCGCCTGGGCCAAACGGTCCTCGGCCACGGCCAGATCCATGGCGTGCTTTTCTTCATCGACGATGATCGACTGCACTTCGGCCGGCGCCATCGCGTTGATGACGAAGTTGGCCGGGTTGTCGTTCCACAGCACGATGTCCACGCGCTCACCGTTGAGCTCGTTGCTCACGGCCTGCACGCGCGAACCACGCATGTCGATGCACGCGCCGATGGGATCGGTGCGGGTGTCATGGGCCAATACGGCGATCTTGGCGCGATCGCCCGGATCACGGGCACAGGCCTTGATTTCCACCAGGCCCTGGCCAACTTCCGGCACTTCCAGCTTGAACAGCTCGATCATGAATTCGGGAGCGGCGCGGCTGATGAACAGCTGCGGGCCACGCGGCTCGGAGCGCACGTCGAACAGGAACCCGCGCACGCGGTCTCCGGTACGCAGCGCGTCACGCGGGATGCCCTTGTCCTTCGGGATGAAAGCCTCGGCATTGCCGCCCAGGTCCACATAGATATTGCCGCGCTCGGCGCGCTTGACGATGCCGGTGACCAGTTCGCCCACGCGATCCTTCCACGCATCCACCACCTGCTGGCGCTCGGCTTCGCGTACGCGCTGGACGATGACCTGCTTGGCGGCCTGCGCGGCGATGCGGCCAAAATCAGGGTTCTCGATCTGCTCTTCGATATGGTCGCCCACCTCGACGCCGTCAGCCTCGTCCACCGCATCCATCAGACGGATCTGGTAGTCCGGTGAATCCATCACCACATCGTCAGCCACCACTTCCCAGCGGCGGAAGGTCTCGTAGCTCCCGTCCTTCTGGTTGATCGACACGCGCGTCAGCACCTCCTGCTCCGGATAGCGCTTCTTGGCAGCGGACGCCAATGCAGCCTCAATGGCGTCGAAGATCACTTCGTGCGGCACGCCCTTTTCGTTGGCGACCGCATCCACCACCAGCAAAAGTTCCTTACTCATCATTCGCTCCGCGCACGGCATCGACGCCGTCGTTGGGTTTGGACTTGTTTCCGTTCGCCTTGCCAGTCGGCCGGCGCGCGGGCTTCTTTTTCGGTTGCGGCGCCATACCCAGCGCCACCCAATCCGGCATCAGCCGGGCTTTCTCTACGTTGCCGTGGTCCACCACAAACGCTTCGCCGTCCACGTCGAACACCAGCTGATCGCCGTCCACGCGCACGATCACGCCCTGGAAGCGTCGACGACCGTCCTGCGGCAGCTTCAACACCACCTTGGCCGACTCGCCTGCGAACCGCTCGAATTGCGCGGCGGTGAACAGCGGACGATCGACCCCAGGGGATGACACTTCCAGCGTGTAATTGCCCGAGATCGGATCCTCCACGTCCATCTGCGCCGAGACTTCACGACTGACCGCTTCGCAGTCGTCGATATTGACCGTCCGCGTCTCGCGCTCGGACTCGATGACATCGATATACAAACGCAACGTCGCGCTGCCAGGGGCCGGCAGATACTCAACGCCCATCAACTCCAGCCCGAGCGACTGCACGGTCGGCGCCAGGAGGTCTGCGATCTGGATGGCCTTGTCGCTCACGTGCTGCCTTCGTCTTGAAATGGGAAACTGAAACGCCAGAAACGGCAAAGGGCCCGATGGGCCCCTTGTCCGATGACGCTGGATGCAGATACGGGAACATGCGTATCCACGGCCCGAGCTTGTTCCGAAATCAATCAGTAAACCTGATAAATACCGTACTTAAACTTGGTAGCGGGGGCAGGATTTGAACCTGCGACCTTCGGGTTATGAGCCCGACGAGCTGCCAGACTGCTCCACCCCGCACCAGAAAAACGATTATGAAGATCAGAAGGAATTATTGCAAGCCTTTGATCATCATTTTTTAAGATACCGAGATGCCGAATGCCTGCTGGCACCACTGCATGATCGGATTCCAAGCAATCCCCAACGCCAGCAGGGCGAGCGCATTCACGCCGAAGACCAGAGGCACTACACGGTCCGCACGCGGCGGCGGCAACTCACCCACCGGCTCGTCGAAATACATCACCTTGATGACGCGCAGGTAGTAGAACGCACCAATCACCGCGCACAGTACGCCGAGGATGGACAGCCACAGCAGCCCGCCATTCAACGCCGCGCTGAGCACCACCAGCTTGGACCAGAATCCCAGGAACGGCGGCACGCCTGCCAACGAGGCCATGACGCACAACACCAGTCCGGCTTTCCACGGGTCACGGGCATTCAGGCCCTTGAAGTCATCGATCTTGTCAGCTTCAAAACCCTGCCGCGACATCACGATGATGGCGCCAAAACCCGCGGCCGACATGATGGCGTAGGTGATGCCGTAGAACAGCGCAGCGGCGTAGCCCTCAGGACCACCACCGGCCATGCCCAGCAGCAGGAAGCCTACGTGCGAGATGGTCGAATACGCCAACATGCGCTTGAGGTTAGTCTGCATGATCGCGATCAGATTGCCGACCACCAGCGACGCGGCTGCCAGCAAGGCAAGCAACAACTGCCATTGCTCGGCAGCCGGCGCGGCGCCCACGGCCAGCAGGCGATAAGCCATGCCGAATGCCGCCAACTTGGGCGCGGAGCTGATGAATAACGTGATCGGCGTCGGCGCGCCCTGGTAGACATCCGGCAGCCACATATGGAACGGCGCGGCACCCAGCTTGAAAGCGATGCCGGCCACCATGAAGGCCACGCCGGTCAGCAACATCATGCGGTCTCCGGCGGTGGCGGCCGCTTCGGCAATGGCATTCAGCTGCAGGCTGCCCGTGGCGCCGTAGACCAGCGACATGCCGTACAGCAGCAACCCCGAGGCAATGGAGCCCAGCACGATGTACTTCATGGCCGCCTCAGCGGACATGCCGTCATCGCGGTTGACCGCGACCAACGCGTACGAACACAGCGCCAGGAGCTCGAGGCCCAGATACACGATCACCATGCTGCCGGCCGACACCAGCATCATCATGCCGACCGTGGCGAACAGCACCAGGACCGGCAGCTCGCCCGGGTAGAGGTTGCGCTCTCGCAGGTAGGGCCAGCCGTAGACCAGCGACAGGCCACTGACCAGCAGGATCGCCATCTTGGCAACGTCAGCCATGGTGTCGCGCACGAACATGTCGTGGAACACCGACCCCTGCCCGCCGACGCCCAAAGCCACCATCACCAAGGCGATGACCATGAAGGCCACTGCAAGCAGATGGGTGATGACGCGTTGGCGCGCGCTGAAAAACAGATCGGCGATCAGCAGGAAAAAAGCGCCTGCGATCAGGACCAGCTCCGGCAACAGCGGAAGCAGATCGGTGGCGGGTGCGGAAATGGGCGTACTCATGAGATTCCTTACGGCAGCTTGCTCTGGGCAAGCTGCAGCACCAGTTGCTGGATAGACGGTTCCATCAGGTCGGTCAGCGGCTTGGGATACAGACCCAACGCCAGCGTGCCGACGGCGAACACGCCCAGCACCAGTGCTTCGCGTGCGTTGATGTCCTTCAGTTCTGCGACATGGCCATTGGCGACCTCGCCATACAACACGCGCTTGAGCAGCCACAAGGTGTAGGCCGCACCGATGATGAGGGTCAGTGCGGCCAGCATGCCGACGAACGGGCTCTTCTGGAACGCGGCTAGGATCACCATGAACTCACCGACGAACCCACTGGTGCCCGGCAGGCCTGAATTGGCCATGCCGAACAGCACGAAGAACACGGCGAACCAGGGCATCACGTTGGCCACGCCGCCGTAGTCCTTGATCATGCGGGTGTGCATGCGGTCATAAACCACGCCCACGCAGGAGAACATCGCGCCGGAGATGAAGCCGTGTGAAATCATCTGCACCATCGCGCCCTGGATGCCCAACTGCGCTCCATCCATGCCGACGCCGTTGGTGTCACGTACCAGCGAGAACGCGATGAAGGTACCCAGGGTCACAAAGCCCATGTGCGAAACGGACGAGTAAGCAATCAGCTTCTTCATGTCCTCCTGCACCAGCGCCACCAGGCCGACGTACACCACCCCGATCAACGACAGCACGATCACCAGCTGGGAGTACTCATAGCCCGCGTCCGGCGTGATCGGCAGGCTGAAGCGCAGGAAGCCGTAGCCACCGATCTTCAGCGCGATTGCCGCCAGGATCACCGAACCGGCAGTCGGCGCCTCCACGTGTGCATCCGGCAACCAGGTATGCACCGGAAACATCGGCACCTTCACCGCAAAGGCGATCAGGAACGCAAAGAATATCCACGTCTGCTCCTGCATTGTCAGCGGCAGCGCGTACAGGTCGGCGAACTGGAAGCTGCCTCCCTTGAGATACAGATAGATCAGGCCGACCAACATCAGCACCGAGCCGAGGAAGGTGTACAGGAAGAACTTCACGGCAGCATAGATGCGGCGTGGACCGCCCCAGACACCGATGATCAGGAACATCGGGATCAGCATCGCCTCGAAGAACACGTAGAACAGCATCGCGTCGGTCGCGGCGAAGATGCCGACCGTGACCCCCTCCAAGATCAGGAATGCGGCCACGTACTGCGACACGCGCTTGGTCACCGAAGACCATGCGCCGATCAGGGTCAGCACGGTCACCAGCGTGGTCAGCAGGACCAGCGCCACTGCGATGCCGTCCACGCCCAGGGCGTAGTTGATCTTGAACGCAGGCACCCACGCATGCAGTTCCTGGTACTGCATCCCAGGGTTGTTCCACTGGAAGTACACCAGCAGCGGCAGGCTGGCCAGGAAGGTCAGGATTGCCGTTGCCAGCGCAAGCCAGCGTGCGGCCGACGCGCGGGCATTGCCCAACGCGAGGACCAGGGAGCCGCCCAGGATGGGCAGCCAGATCAGAATGCTAAGCAGAGGCCAATTCGCCACGTGTTCGTATCCGTGCAGGGTTCAGCGCCAGTACGAGATGAGCACGGCCAGCAGTGCAATCAGGCCGAGAATCATCGCGAACGCATAGTGATAGAGGAGGCCGGACTGGGTACGGCGCAGCAGGTTGGCGCACAGCTCGATCAGACGGGCGCTGCCATTCACGCCCACGCCATCGATCACCTTCGAGTCCACGACGCGCGACGCCTGACCCAAGGCCACACCGCCACCGGCGAGTCCCCCAATCCACAGCGCGTCGAAACCGAACTTGTTCTCAAGGATCCATACCAGGCCAGATCCCGCCTTGCGCATCCGTGCCGGC
Source organism: Pseudoxanthomonas sp. (assembly GCA_040508175.1). Lineage (GTDB taxonomy): Bacteria > Pseudomonadota > Gammaproteobacteria > Xanthomonadales > Xanthomonadaceae > Pseudoxanthomonas_A. The sequence continues at coordinate 5,609 of JBEVNH010000047.1, read as the reverse complement.
AGTGCAGGCGAAGCTATCAAGTACAGGAACGTCGCCAGTGCGAAGCCTGCAAACGCCAGCCAGAAGGGCCATGCCTTCATGCCGTGCAGCGCGAACGCGACCGGACCATGGAACTCCTCGGCCAATGCACCGATGGTGTCCTTCGCAGGCGCGTAGAACTCGACGATGCCGGTGAAGAAGGTAGTCGCCTGGCCCGCCACCGCCGCTTCCGCGTGGTGCCCCGCCCAATCCGTGCCGTACAGCATCGGGCCGATGGTGAAGAAGCCGATCAGGATCGAGGGAATCGCCAGCAGCACCAGCGGCATTGTCACCACCCAGGGCGACTCGTGGGGCTCATGCGTACCGTGATGGGCATGATCGTCGTGACCCCGTGCGTCGTGGGAATGATCCCCATGCGCCTGCGCGCCATGAACATGATCCGCGTGGGCATCATGCGCATGGGCATGGTCGTCGTGCGCGGCGTGGCCATGATCGTCATGGGCGTCGCGGAAGCGTTCCTTGCCGTGGAAGGTCAGGTACAGCAAGCGGAAACTGTAGAAACTGGTGATGAAGACACCACCCAGCACCGCGTAGTAACCGTACTGCGCAATCCAGCCACCCTGGACGTGCGCATGGTGACCTGCCGCCTCGATGATGCTGTCCTTCGAATAGAAGCCTGAAAAGAACGGCGTGCCGACCAACGCGAGCGTGCCGATCAGGCTGGTGATGTAGGTAATCGGCATGTACTTGCGCAGACCGCCCATCTTGCGCATGTCCTGCTCGTGATGCATGCCGATGATGACCGAGCCAGCCGCCAGGAACAGCAGCGCCTTGAAGAAGGCGTGGGTCATCAGGTGGAACACCGCGGCCGAATATGCCGACACGCCCAGTGCCACGGTCATGTAGCCCAGTTGCGAAAGCGTGGAATAGGCCACCACGCGCTTGATGTCGTTCTGCACGATGCCGATCAGGCCGGTGAAGAGCGCCGTGGTGGCACCGATGAACAGCACGAAATTCAGCGCCGTCTGCGACAGCTCGAACAGCGGCGACATGCGGGTCACCATGAAGATACCGGCGGTCACCATCGTCGCAGCGTGGATCAGCGCAGAGATCGGGGTGGGGCCTTCCATCGAGTCCGGCAGCCAGACGTGCAACGGCACCTGGGCCGACTTACCCATCGCTCCAATGAACAGGCAAATGCAGGTCATCGTCGCGACCGACCACACCACCGGTTCGCTCAGGACATGGAGGGTGTACCCGAACAGGGTGAAGTCGCCCGACCAGACCTGCGCGGACTGACCGGCGAGCATGGATGCATTGGCGAACACACTGGAGTAGTCCAGCGTGCCAAACCACATCAGCACCATCGCGATGCCAAGCAGGAAGCCAAAGTCACCGACGCGGTTGACCAGGAACGCCTTCATGTTGGCGAACACCGCCGTGGGGCGCTTGAACCAGAACCCGATCAGCAGATAGGACACCAGGCCCACGGCTTCCCAGCCGAAGAACAGCTGCAGGAAGTTGTTGCTCATGACGAGCATCAACATCGAGAAGGTGAACAGCGAGATGTAGCTGAAGAACCGCTGGTAGCCCGGATCCTCGTGCATGTAGCCGATGGTGTAGATGTGCACCAGCAGCGACACGAAGGTCACCACCACCATCATCATCGCCGTCAGGCGATCGACCATGAAGCCGACGTGGCCGCTGTAATTGCCCACCTCGAAGAACGTGTAGAGATTCTCGTTGAACGGCTGGGCGCCTAGGCCGACCAACTGGTACAGGGTCCAGCACGACAGTGCGCAGCTGATGGCCACGCCCAAGATGGTGATTGTGTGGGCCCCTGCCCGGCCGACCTGACGGCCAAACAGGCCGGCAACGATGCTCCCCAACAAGGGGGCCAGCACCACGGCGATCAGTAGACTCTTGGAGAGCAAAATTTCCATCTGCTTAATCAGCCCTTCAACGAATCGACTTCGGCCACATTGATCGTGCGCCGGCTACGGAACAGCGTGACCAGGATGGCCAGGCCGATGGCGGCTTCAGCGGCCGCCACGGTCAGAATGAAGAACACGAACAGCTGGCCCGATGCATCGCCCAGCTGACGCGAGAACGCGACGAAGTTGACGTTGACCGCCAGCAGCATCAGTTCGATGGACATCAGCAGGACCAGCACGTTCTTCCGGTTGAGGAAGATGCCCGCCAGGCTGATGCAGAACAGCACCGCGCCCAGCGCGAGCAGGTGACCGAGGGTGATCATGGCTTGGTCTCCTCCGAAGGACTGTCCGGGGCGTCTTGCACCACCGGCCGCACCGCCTGCATTTTGACCAGACGAACACGGTCAACCGCCTTGACGCGCGACTGCTCGGACGGGTTCTGCGATTTGACGCCCTCGCGCTTGCGCAGGGTCAACATGACGGCAGCCACCACCGCCACGGTCAGGATGATGGCCGCGAACTCGAAGGGCAGCAGGAACTCGGTAAACAGCGTGCGCGCCAGCCAGGTGATGTTGGAGACTTCGGCGGCCTGGGCAGCAGCATTGCCTTCCACCGGCAACGCTTCGCCAGTCTTGGCCTTGATGCCGATCAGCACCAGCATCTGCACCAGCATCACCACCGCGACCAGCAGGCCGACGGGGAGGAACTTCACCCAACCCTGCCGCAACTGGTCGATGTCGATGTCCAGCATCATCACCACGAACAGGAACAGCACCATGACCGCGCCGACGTAGACCAGGATCAGCGCCACGCCCAGGAACTCCGCACCGACCAGCAACCAGGTGCAGGCCACGGTGAAGAACGTCAGGATCAGGAACATCACCGCATGCACCGGGTTGCGCACGCTGATGACAGCGCCCGCGGACACCGCCGCGACGGTCGCGAAGATCCAGAAGGAAATATTGACCCAATCCATCATGTCCTCAACGGTAAGCGGCGTCGGCGGCACGGCGCTCTGCGATTTCCGACTCGAGTCGGTCGCCGATGGCCAGCAGCTGGGGCTTGGTGACGATGTTCTCGCCACGACTCTCGAAGTGGTACTCCAGCACGTGGGTTTCCACGATGGAGTCCACCGGGCAGCTTTCTTCGCAGAAGCCGCAATAGATGCACTTGAACAGATCGATGTCGTAGCGCGTGGTGCGGCGGGTGCCGTCCTCGCGCTTGGTCGAATCGATGGTGATGGCCAGCGCCGGGCACACCGCTTCACACAACTTGCAGGCGATGCAGCGCTCTTCCCCGTTGGGATAGCGGCGCAGCGCGTGCAGGCCACGGAAACGCGGCGACTGCGGGAACTTCTCCATCGGATACATCAGCGTGTACTTCGGCTTGAAGGTGTACTTCAGCGTCAGCCACAAGCCGGCGAGGAGCTCCAGCAGGAGCAGGCTCTTCAAATAGTGCGTGATCTTGTTCATTGGACCTTAGACACCTCGCTGGATCACGCCGTAGAACACCATCAGCGCGACAACCGCGATCCACACGATGGTCAGGGGGATGAAGACCTTCCAGCCCAGGCGCATGATCTGGTCATAGCGGTAGCGCGGGAAACTGGCACGGAACCAGATGTAGGCGCTGGCAAAGAAGAAGACCTTGAGGAGCAGCCAGGGCCAGCCGCCGTCCCAGATCCAATCGATCCAAGGCGACACGTCCGCTGTGACCCAGCCCTGGATCGGGCTCAGCCAGCCACCAAGGAAGAAGATCGAGACCAGGAAGCTGACCAGGATCATGTTGGCGTATTCGGCCAGGAAGAACAGCGCGAACGCCGCACCCGAGTACTCCACCATGTGACCGGCGACGATTTCCGATTCGCCTTCCACCACGTCGAACGGCGCGCGGTTGGTCTCGGCCACGCCGGAGATCCAGTACACGATGAACAACGGGAACAGCGGCAGCATGAACCAGTCGAGGAAACCCGAACTGCCCGCCTGCGCCATCACGATCGAGGACAGGTTGAGGCTGCCGGCGGCGATCATCACGCCAACCAGGGCAAAGCCCATCGCGATTTCGTAGCTCACCACTTGCGCGGCCGAGCGCAGCGCACCCAGGAACGCGTACTTGGAGTTGGATGCCCAGCCGGCCAGGATGATGCCGTACACGCCCATCGAGGTCATCGCCAGCAGGTACAGCAGGCCGGCGTTGGCATTGGACAGCACCAGCTGCGCATCGAACGGCACCACCGCCCAGGCCGCAAACGCCGGCGCCAGCACGATCAACGGCGACAGCAGGTAGATCGTCTTCTGCGCGCTGGAAGGTGCGATGACCTCCTTGAACAGCAGTTTGAAGACGTCGGCAAAGGCCTGCAGGATGCCCATGCCGACATACATCGGACCATGGCGCACATGCATCCAGCCGATCAGCTTGCGCTCCCAGACCACGAAGAAGGCGACCGACACGATGACCGGCATGGTGATGACCAGGATCTTCAACACGATCCAGATCACCACCCCGATGGCGCCCAGTCCGAAGAACCACTCGCGCAGCGGACTCACTGCACTGATCAGCAACTCGTTCATGCCGCCACCACCTTGACCTTGCCGGCCCCGATCGGCGCTGTGGCGCCATGACCGGATTCGATCCACACGGCGCCCGGCGCCACGGTGTCATCCAACACCACCGGCAACGTCGCCGTGCCTTCGCCCGCCTGCACCTTGGCGATCTGGCCAGCCGACACGCCAGCCGCCTGTGCATCGGAGGAATGCATCACCACGCGCGGGGTGACGTTGAGCGGATGCGACTGCAGGGCCTCGGCACGACGCACGAAGCCGTCAGTGCGATAAATGCCTTGCGTGGCGACTACGTCCAAGCCTTCGCTGGCCGTCGCCGGCTGTGCCGAGCGGGCGATCGATGCTGGAGCCGCCACATCGGCAGCCGCACGCAGGCCCTGCAGATCGGTGAACTCAAAACCAGGCAGTCCCAGTTCGCCGCCCAACGCACGCAGTACCTTCCAGCCTTCGCGGGCGTCGCCCGGCAGCTTGGCGCCCGGCTGGGTACCCTGCTGGTGGCCATCGAGGTTGGTCAGCGTCGCGGCGATTTCCGGCAGCGCGCCGATCGGCAGGATCACATCGGCCACGCGACGGGTCGAGGCGCAGGCGAAGTGGCTGAACGCCACGACCTTGGCCTGCCCGAGCGCGACCTGCGCCTGGCTACCGACATTGAAGTCCAGGCCCGGCTCGATGCCATAGATGACGTAGGCCGGACGCGGCTGCGCCAGCATCGCGGCGACATCGCGCGAGGCCGGCAGCACGCCGGCCTGGGTCAGGCCAAGCGCGTTGGCGCCCTGCGGAATACGGCACAGCGCCGCACCGGTGGCCGAGGCGAAGGCCGACGCAGCCGCACGCAGCGCGGCAGCCTGCGGGTGGTTCTCGGCCAGCGCACCGACGATCACCACGGCCTGGCGTGCGCCCTTGACGGCATCGTGCAGCGCGGTGTCGTCCAGTGCCGACGCCAGCTTCGACGGTGCCACGATCGCCTTGCTGGCCAGCGGGAAGGTGAAATCGAAGTCCACCGGGTTGACCGCATGGATCTTCATGCCCTTGCGGCTGCCCTTGCGCAAGCGCTGGTGCAGCAATGGCAGCTCGTGACGCAGGTTGCTGCCGAACAGCACCACCACGTCGGCCTGCTCGATCTCGGCCAGCGGCA
>JBEVNH010000218.1:0-7129 GCA_040508175.1 Pseudoxanthomonas sp. | reverse complement strand
CACCGCAGGTCACGCCCCTGGCCGCGCCCGCGCTCCCGCCGGCTGGTGTGATGAATGGCGATACCGGCATCGTGCTGCCGCAGGGCGGCGTGATCTGGTTGACCGAGGATCCCTCGCTGACACGGCCGTCGCTGACCGTGCAGGCCGGCTCGCTGGCGGCATTCGAAGCCGGCGTCATCCAGCGCCCGGTGCGCTTCCACAGTTTCAGCAACTACAGCGCCTTCATCCAGCGCCTGGTGGTCACCGTCTATCGCGCCAGCGACACCGATCTGGTGGCGCCGCTGGCCACGGTGGACCTGCCGACCACGCCGATTGCCGACGTGCAGTGGGACGGTGCCCTGCCGGCGACGCTCAACCTGCGCGTGGGCGATGAGCTGCTTTACATCGCCCGCGCCTACGGGGCCAATGGCACGTTCGATGAGACCATCCCGCAACGCATCCGGCTGGTGACGCCGGCCGAGTTCAACCGCGGCTCCGAGCTGGCCAGCGTGCAGCAGCTACGTGAGAACGGCCAGGTCGTCACGGCGGAGGACGCGCAGGTCCTGGCGCTTAGCGATGCGACATATGGGCGCAACAACCTGCGTCTGCAGAACATCGTCATCCGGGGCTCGCGGGTGCGCGTGCAGGGCAGCGGCGTGTCGCGCGACACGCGCATCAGCATCAACGGGCAGGTTTTCCCGGTCGACCAGAATGGCATGTTCACTGCCGAGTTCCTGGAGCCGCTGGGCGAGCACACCTATGACGTGCGGGCGGTCGGCAAGGAGGTGCCGCCGACGGACAAGCTGCTGCGCGCCACGGTGACCGGCCGCTATGCTTACGCGGTGGCGCTGGCCGACGTCACCTACGGGCGGGGCAAGGTGAGTTCCAGCAATGGCGTCATGGTCAACGACAACAACTACGGCGATGGCTTCCTCAACGAGGGACGCCTGGCGTTCTATCTGAAGGGAAAAACGCGCGGGAAGTACGTCATCACCGCGCAGGCCGATACACGCAACAACCAGCTGGGCCACCTGTTCGATGGCTTCTTCGAGGCTGATCCGAAGGATATCTTCTGGCGTCTTGATCCGGATCTCTACTACCCGACCTACGGCGATGATTCGGTCACGTATCGCGATGCCGACACGCAGGGAAAGCTGTACCTGCGCGCGGATTGGGACCAAAGCCAGGCGCTGTGGGGCAACTACCTCACCGGCATCAACGGGACCGAGTATGGGCAGTACAACCGCGCGCTCTATGGCGCGGCGCTGGACTGGCGCAGCCCGGCGACCACGCCGTTGGGTGAAGCGCGCCGGCAGTTGCGCTTGTTCGGTTCGGAGGCGCAGACCTCGGCCGGCCATAGCGAATTCCTCGGCACCGGTGGCAGCCTCTATTACTTGCGCCACACCGATATCCTGCGCGGCTCGGAGCAGGTGGTACTGGAGATCCGCGATCCCACGACTGGGCTGACCGAGGCGCGCGTGAACCTGCAGCGCAATGTCGACTACGAGATCGACGAACTGCAGGGCCGTCTGATCCTGACTCGCCCGCTGGCGCAGGTGACGCGCGAGAACGTGCGCACGCTCACGCGCGAAACGCCGCTCGACGGCTACGGCCAGCTGCTGCTGGTGGATTACGAATACGTGCCCACCGGTTTTCAAGCCGCCGACGTCACCGCGGGCCTGCGCGGCAAGCAGTGGTTCAACGACCACCTGGCCGTGGGCGCGACCTATGTCGACGACAACAGTGGTGGAAGCGACTACTCACTCAAGGGGGCGGACGTCACCCTGCAGGCCGGCCGTGGCACGTACCTGAAAGCCGAGATCACCCAGAGCGAGGCCACCGCCACGCCGGTGTTCTATTCGGACAACGGTGGCCTGAGTTTCATCCAGCGCAATCCGGTGACGGCCGCGCGCCGCGGCGAGGCCTGGGCGATCGATGCGCGTGCCAACCTGCGCGAGCTGGGCGTGACGCAACTGGACTGGACGATGGGCGCCTGGTGGCGTGAGGTCGATGCAGGCTTTTCAATCTCGCGCTTCGATACCGGCGCACCCGTGCAGGAATATGGCGCGGAGTTCCTCGGCTACTTCACCACCGACTTCAGCCTGTATGGGCGTTACTCGCGCGCCGAGCAGGGGCCGCTGTCGCTGGCGCAGACACAGCTGACCATGGACTGGCGCTTGGACGATCGCCAGCGCCTGGGCGCAGAGCTGCGCAACGTGGACCAGCAGGGCACCACGGTCGATGCCGATGCGCTGCTGGTGGCCGCCAGCTACCGCTACCAGATCAGCGTGCCGCTGGAGCTGTATGGCGTGGCCCAGTACACCGCTGATGACGATGGCGGGCGCTACGCCAGCAATAATCGCGTGACGGTGGGTGCCAACTACCAGACCACCGACCGCCTCACCCTGGGGGCGGAAGCCAGTGACGGCAGCCGCGGCTTCGGCACTGGCGTGCAGGCCGAGTACCGCGTGCGCCCCGAGCAGACCGTGTACAGCAGCTATCGCTATACGGCCGAGGATCTGGGCGACAACCTGTGGTACGACCCCAGCCAGCAGAATGGCTGGACGCTGGGCCAGCGCTGGCGCATCACCGACCGCACCAACGTGTTCAACGAAAGCCAGTACCTGAAGGATGTCGGGAGCGACGTATCCGGCATCACCCATACCGTCGGCATGGACTTCGCGCCGGCCGTGGGCTGGACGCTGGGCGCCACGGTGATGGACGGGCAGCTCGATGCGTTCAGTGGCCATGTCAATCGCCGCGCCTACAGCCTCAGTGGCGGGCGCACCGACGAGCGCATGCAGTGGAACAGCAAGCTCGAGTATCGCCGAGACAGTGGCGCCGAGCGCCGCACGCAATGGGTGACCACCAACCGCATGCTCTATCGCCTCAACGAGGACTGGCGCCTGGCGCTGCGCGGCAATTACGCCGACACCAACGATGACCTCAATCCGCTGGCCGGCGCCAAGCTGGCGGAGATCAACTCCGGCTTTGCCTGGCGCCCGCACGACAGCACGCGCTGGGCGGCGTTCGGCAAGTACACGTACCTCTATGACGTGGCTACGGCGGGACAGGAAGGGGCCAGCATCTACGACCAGCGCTCGCACGTGCTGTCACTGGAAGGCATCTATCAGCTGGACGATCACTGGGAAGTCGGCGCCAAGCTGTCCGCCCGCCGTGGGGAGTTCCGCGGCGGGCGCGGTGTCGGCCCGTGGATGGACAGCCGCACCGAGTTCGGCGCGCTGCAGGTGCGCTACCAGCTGATCGCGCTCTGGGACGCGCTGGCCGAGTACCGCATGACCACCGTGACCGAAAGCCCCGAGCGCCTGGGCTGGCTGGTGGGCGTGGACCGCGAGATTGGTCAGAACTTCCGCATCGGCATCGGCTGGAACTTCACTCACTTTGGCGAAGACCTGACCCAGATCCACTATGACCGTCACGGCTTCTACGTGAATCTGGCCGGCTACTACTGAGCCGGCCAGCCGCGATGATGTCCAGCTCAGGACGCGCCGGTCGCGTCCTTGCGCGGGAACAGGTAGATCACCGTGCCCACCACCATCGCTGCGCCCACCGCCAGCAGGTTGGACAGGCTGGCGCTGCACAGCAGGCCGAGCGTCAGCAGCAGTGCCAGCAGTGGAATCAGGGGGCCGCCGGGCAGGCGCAGCGCATTGGGGTTGTCACGATGGCGGCGGGCCAGCACGAGCACGGCAGCGGCCGTGCCGATATAGGCCAACAGGCGCGTGACCATCGACAGCAGCGCGAGCTTCTCGAATGAACCGGACAGCGCCAGCGCCACCGACAGCACGCCCTGCAGGAGGATCGCCGCGGCCGGGGTGCGGAAGCGCGGATGCACGCGCGCCAGCAGCTTCGGTCCGAAGCCGTCCTGGGCCAATGCGAACAGGAACCGCGGCCCCAGCATCACCGTGTTGCTGGTGGTCCCCAGGATGGAGATGACGGCACCGATGGTCAGCACCAGCGCCAGGCCCTCGCCGCCGAAACGGCTGGCGGCATCGGCCAGCGGGGTGGCCGAATCGGCAAGGCCGGGCAGGGTGCCCATCGCCACCACCTGTACCGCCGCGTAGATCAATGTCACCAGCGTGATCATGGTGATCAGCGCGAACGGCACATCGCGCCGCGGGTTGCGGAACTCACCTGCCGCCGCAGGGATGTTTTCGAAGCCGGCATAAGCGAACAGCAGCAACAAGGCCGCCTGGCCCAGGTTGGGCATGTTGGCCAGGTCAGGCGAAGGCCCGGAAAACGCCAGTGACCAGTCCATGAAGAATAGGCCGATCACCACGAACAGCAGCAGCGGCACCAGCTTGCCGATCACCAGCGCCACGCCGGTGCGCGCGGCCGAACGGATGCCAAGGACGTTGATCGCGGTCAGCAGCCCCAGCGAGCCGATCACCACCAGCAGGCGGCCGGCATCGGTGGCGGCGTAGGGCCAGAAGCGCGACACCGCATCGGCCAGGCCATTGCCCAGTGCGGCGGCCGAGCTGATGCGGGTGAGCCAGATCATCCAGCCGACCTGGAAGCCGGCATAGCGGCCGAAGGCCTCGCGGGCGTAGAGATAGCTGCCGCCGGGCGTGTCGAAATAGCTGGCGGCCTGCGCGTAGCACAGCACCAGCAGGGCGACGGCAATGCCGGCCAGCAGCACTGCCCACAGACTCAACGGGCCCATCAGCGCGACCGTGGCGGCCGGCAGCAGGTAGATGCCGCTGCCGATCACGTCGTTGATCGACAGGCCGACGATCTGCCAGCGGCTGACCGCACGGACCAGCGCGGGCTGGGTGGTGTCCTGCGGCGCGGCGCTCATCCGTGCACTCCCGGCAGCTCGGGCAGTTGCCATGGGCCTTGCAGGCGCTTGTATTCCTCGCGCGGCAGCAGCACGAACACCGGCTTGCGTGCCGGCTTCAACCAACCCAGCAGCTGCTGCATGTTGTCTGCCTCCATCGAGGTGCAGCCCGCGGTGGCTTCGGCCGGCTTGCGCCGCAGGTGGGCGAAGATGCAGCTGCCGCGACCGGGCACTGCGCCTGCGTTATGGGCGATGACGAAGCCCTGCTGGTAGCGGATGTCGCCCGCGTTGCGCAGGTCCAGCCGCATCGGCTCGGTCGACCCCTGCACCGCGGCCTCGCCGACCTTGGCGCTGTCCACGATCTGGTTGTACAGCGGCGAGGCTGGCACATCCATGCAGTAGTTGGTGGCCTGCATCGGTTGGTAAGGCAGCGCGGTCTTGAGCGAGGCGGCGTAGCCGAAGGCCGGGCCGATGGCGAAGATGCCGGCCGGACTTTTGCCGTCGCCTTCTTCCTTCAACGGGCCGTCCTTCTGCGGCGGATGCAGGCCCATGCCCCAGGCGCTGCCGGTACGGCCAAGCGAGACGGGAAAATCCGCCTGCACCGCCACCCACTGGCCTTTGCGCTTCTCGAAGGTCTGCAGGTGTCCGGCAGGCGCGTTCCAGTCCAGCGACACCACCAGCACCAGCTGCCTGGCCTGTTCGACGGCGGCGGGCACCTGTGCCTGCGCGGTGCCGATGCAGGCGAGTGCGCACAACAACAAGCTCAGGAGGGCATGGCGGTGTCGTACTACAGGCATGGCAGGCACTCCGGTGAGGGGCGGGGTGGGATCAGCTGTCGAGCAGGTGCTGCACGCGTTCCAGGTTGGCCGCCAGCAGGCGGTCGCGCCCCGAAGTGGTCCGGCACAGCAGGACGAACACGAAATCCAGCAGGGACTGCAAGGACGAACGGTACAGCAGCTGCGCGATGGACGGGGCCGGGTCGTGCGCGGACACCACCAGCGCCAGGTCCGCATGTGCCCGCAGCGGGTTGGCGGTGTGGCGGGTAATCGATACCACCCGTCCGCCGGCATCCTGGAACTGACGGGAAATCTGCGAGAGCTGCGGCAACTTGCCGAACTCGGAGAACATCACCAGCACGTCGCCCGCGCGCACTGCCGACAGGCTGGTGGTCATCAGCACTGGATCGGCATGGTGCACGGTCATCAGGCCCAGCAGCGACAGGCGCATGGCGAACTCGCGCGCGAACAGGCCGTCATCGCCCAGGCCGTAGACGAACACTTTCTGGCTGCCGTCCAGCTGCGCCACCACCGCCTCGATGGTCGCGCGGGGATTGAGCGAGTGCGTTTCCTCCTCGGCCGCGGCCTTGCTGCGCGCCAGCGTCTGCTGCAGCTGGCGGTAGGCATCGGCTACATCGGCGGCCTGTGCCCGCGCGGCCTGCGGCGGCACGCCATCGCGCGCCATTGCCTGGCCCACCGACCACTTCAGGTCGGGATACCCCTTGAAGCCCAGCTTCTGGCTGAACTTGACCACGCTGGACTGGCTGATGCCCAGCGCATCGGCCAGCTGCTGGGAGGAGTAGTCGCGCAGCAGGTGCGCGTTGTCCAGGATGTAGTCGGCGATGCGGCGCTCGATGGCCGACATCTGGTCGCGCGCCGAGCGCAGCTTCACCAGCGGCGCGGCAGCACTCATGCGTCCAGCAGCTCCAGGCCACGTACTTCGCGGATGCCCAGCCCGGCGCCGTCGCCGATGGTGATCTCCGATTCGTTGAAGGTCACGCCGCCGTCGACCGGGTTGAACTGGCCCAGCGACGGGCCATCAAGATCGACCTTGGTGATGATGTCGGCCTTGGCCACCGCCACGTGCACCGCGGCGGCCACGCTGATGCTCGATTCGATCATGCAGCCGATCATGCAATCCACGCCGTACAGCGCAGCGATATCGGCGATGCGGATGGCATTGGAGATGCCGCCGGTCTTCATGAGCTTGATGTTGATGATGTCCGCCGCGCGCAGCTTGATCAGGTCGATCACCTGGGTCGGGCCGAACACGCTTTCGTCGGCCATCACCGGGGTGTTGACCCGGTCGGTCACGTACTTCAGGCCGCTGATGTCGGCGGCCTTGACCGGTTGTTCCAGCAGCTCCAGCACCACGCCAGCTTCTTCCAGCGTGCGCATCGCATGCACGGCCTGCTTGGCGGTCCAGCCCTGGTTGGCATCCAGCCGCAGCAGCGCACGGCCCTGCACGGCGGCATGGATCGCCTTGACCCGCTCGATGTCCAGGCCGATGTCCTTGCCGACCTTGATCTTCAGCGACTCGAACCCGCGATCGATCGCCGACAGCGAATCGGCCACCATC
>JBEVNH010000214.1:0-12922 GCA_040508175.1 Pseudoxanthomonas sp. | reverse complement strand
CGATGCGGTCAAGGCCTGCATCCGCGCGGTCTATGCCGAAGCACCGCCCTGGCTGGACCCTGCCTACAATACGGTTCACGAGTTTTAGCAGTACGAGCCATGGATTCCACGCGTCCCGATCCACTGCGCGACCCGATCGCCGATACCCGCCGCTGGCTGGAGAAAGCCGTCATCGGCCTGAATCTGTGCCCCTTCGCCAAGGCGGTCTACGTCAAGGAGCAGGTGCGCTTCGTGCTGAGCGATGCCACCACGCCCGAGGCACTGCTGGAGCAGCTGATGGAAGAGCTGGTGCTGCTGCGTGAGACGCCGGTGGAAGTGATCGACACCACGCTGATCGTGCATCCGGACGTGCTGGGAGACTTCCTGGACTACAACGATTTCCTCGACAACGCCGACATGGCGGTCGAGCAGCTGGACCTCCAAGGCATCCTGCAGGTCGCCAGTTTCCACCCCGATTACCAGTTTGCCGGCGTGGCGCCGGACGACGTCTCCAACTACACCAACCGCGCACCGTGGCCGACGCTGCACCTGCTGCGCGAGGACAGCGTGGAACGTGCCGTGGACGCTTTCCCCGACCCGGACGTCATCGTCGAGCGCAACATCGCCACGCTGGACAAGCTGGGCGTGGACGGCTGGAAACGCCTGCTCTCGGATTGAGCGTACAGGGTTGCGTGCCGTGATCGGCTAGCGGCTGCGCTCGAGCAACTCGGGCGGCATCCTCAGCGGCACGTCTTCGTCCTCATCACGGAAGTCGCCGGCGATGCGCAGGATTTCATCCTCGATCGCGAAGAACGCATCCAGCACCACCGGGTCGAACGTGGTGCCGCGCAGGTCGCGCATCATCCCCAACGCCTGCACGTGCGGAAACGGCTCCTTGTAGCAACGGCGGCTGATCAGCGCATCGTAGATGTCGGCCGCGGCCATGATGCGACCTGACAGCGGAATCGCCTGCCCCTGCAATCCGGCGGGATAGCCGCTGCCGTCCCACTTCTCGTGGTGCGTGGCGGCGATCTCGCTGGCGATGGTCAGGAAGTTGTCGCCTTCGATGCGCTGTGCGGTGCTCAGGATGATCTGTCGGCCGAACTGCGCGTGCTTGCGCATGGTCACCCACTCTTCCGGCGTGAGCGGGCCGGGTTTGAGCAGGATGTGGTCGGGCACGCCGACCTTGCCGATGTCGTGCAGCGGCGCGGACAGATACAGCAGGTGGATGTACTCCTCGCTGAGGATCTCGGTGTAGTGGCCGGTCTTCTGCAGCTGGCGGGCGATGGCGCGCACGTAGTGCTGGGTGCGCTTGATGTGCGCACCGGTCTCCGGATCGCGTGTTTCGGCCACCGCCGACATCGACTCGATGGTGACCTGGCGGGCATTCTCCAGCTGCTTGCGCCAGCGCTGCGCGCGTCGCTGATACACCGCAATGCGCGCCAGGAAACACGACCCCAGCACCAGCCCCAGGACCAGCAGCGGCACGGCCACCGGGATGAACATGCCGACATCCAGGAAGCTGCCGGCGACCAGCGCCAACAGCACCACCGTGGCCCCCAGGCTGACCATGGCCAGCAGCACCAGACTGCGCCCGGCCACGAACAGGCCGCACAGGACCGCGGCAAGCAGCAGGCCGATCACCAGTGCGCCCGTCCCGCCCCAGGCAGGCACGCGTACGGCGCTGTCGTCCAGGATGTTCTGTACCAGCACCGACTGGATCTTGGGGCCGGAGAAGCTGCGATCCACGGCGGTCGCGTGCAGGTCGTTGAGCCCCACCGCCGACGAGCCGATCACCACGACCTTGCCGCGCAGGTCCTGCGGACGCACGCGTCCGGCCAGCACATCCACCGCCGACAGGCTGGCGTACCGCGAGGCGGGTCCATTGAAGCGCAGCAGCGCATCGCCGGCATGGTCCATCGCAATGACATGCGGACCAACGCGCAGCGACAGCCCATCGCGGCCGGATTCGACCCGTCCCGACTGCACCCCCAGCGCGCGCATGGTCGTGGCCAGGGCCAAGCTGGCATGCAGCACCCCGCGATGCTCGATCAGCAGCGGCAGCCTGCGCAGTACCCCATCCTCATCGGCCCGCATGTTGACGAAGCCACTGACGCGCGTGTGATCGGCGACGGCCGCCACGTTGTCCAGCACGCCGGGCGCATGATCCAGTGCCAGCAGGTCCAGCCGCCCCTCGAAGCCCACGCCGGGGCGCAACGGCCTGGCATCGCGGGTGGCATGGTCGAAGTAGAAATAACGCGCACCGACCACATCGGCCTGCGCCATCTGCTGGCCAAGATAGCCGTCGTTGTCCAACAGGCCGGCCGGCACGCCGCCGAAGGACACGTCGATGCCGAAATCGCGCTTGAAGGTCTTCTGGATATCGGTCAACGACGCGCGATCGGCCTCGGGCAGCAGGATGTCCAGCGCGATGGCCGAAGGCTGCTCGGCGGCGATGCGCTCCACCAGCGCCGCCACGCGATAGCGCGGCCATGGCCATTGCCCGACCGCAGACAGTGCGACCTCGTCGATATCGACCACCACCACGTCCTGGGCGGGTTGTCCGGAGGCGGTGTGCACCAGCAGGCCATCGAGGATGGCGCGATCCAGGCGCGCGACCGGTGCCACGCGGTACAGCCCGCCCAACCCCACGCACAGCGCCAGGGCCAGGCCCGCCAGCACGAAGAGCCAGGACGTGCGGCGCGACAGCTTCGCGGAGGCGACAAGCGGAGAGATCACGATCCTGGGGGCCTAGAGGATGACGATTTCAGCGCGCCGGTTGCGCGGCTCGGGCACGCCCTGCGGCGTGGACACCAGCGGCGCCTTGTCGCCGAAGTACTGCACCTGGACCGGCAATGCCGGGTCGATCTGTTTCAACAGCACGGCCACAGCACGGGCACGCTCGGCCGAGAGCGTCAGGTTGTAGTCCGGCGCCCCCGCCGAATCGGCATAGCCGAAGACCGTGACCTCGGTCGGCAGGCGTTGGCGCACCACTTGCAGGACCTCGGGGAGCAGCTTCTTGGACTCAGGCGTCAGCTCCATACTGTCGAACTTGAAGTTCAACACGAAGCTGCGCGGCGGGGAGGGTTGCGCGGCCAGCAGCGCACGGTGCGCCTGCTCGAACGCCTGGCGATCCACGCCGCGGGATGCGCCGGGCGCCGCGGCGACCGTCTCCACCGCGACACTGGCATAAGCCTGGTCGATGCGCTGCTGCCCGTGGGCGTTGGCCACGGTCACGGCCCCGACATGCCCGTCCTGATCCGGCATCAGGGTGACGCGGCTGGGCATGGCCGAACAGCCGGACAGGGACGTCGCCAGGAGCAGACCGGCATGCAGCCAGCGGCTGCGTTGGGGCCAGGTCGCCATGACCGGCTCAGTTCGCTTCGATCAGAAAGCGCGTCCCGCGCACACCCACCGTGGCTTTCGGCGTATCCACCTTCACCGATGCTGGGGAAAGCTTGCCGATCTTGCCGGATTCATAGATGGCCGAGCCCTTGGTCAAATACAGCGAGAAGGCGTACTTGCCCGCCTTGGGCTCGAACACGTAATCGCGCACCAGGACATCCGCACCGCCGCCCAGGGTCAACAGGGTGCCGTCCTTGAACACGATGGCGGCCGTGGCGCCGGGCGCTGCCACCAGCCGATCGGCCACCTGTAGCTGCATGCCGCCGGCCGCATCGAGCGTGGCGGACTGACGCGTCACCTTGACGCTGCCGGACACGTGCTTGACCAGCGCCACATGCTCCTGCGCAGCCAGTACCGGCGCGACCAGACCCACCAGCCAGCCCAGGGCCAGCAGACACAGCAACTTCTTCATTGGATCCCCCTCAGGGCCCCTGCAGGTAAAACCGGCTTCGTCATGTCGCGCCAGTGCACTGGAATGTGCGATAGCCAATTAGCGGCTGCCCCCTGCAGGACTTGAGGGCCGCGCAGCGTGAACATCACGCTCACAGAAGCGGTAACTGACGAAGGCAAGATCAGCACGCGCGATCAGCACCCGCGAGGGGCGTCGGACGAGGTCGGTCTGCAGGCGAATCACCCTCTACTGCTGTGGGTGCGCCTGCGCGCTCTCGAGGCAACGCCCCGGCACCACCGCCAGGCTCGTGACGTGACGTGACGTGACGTGGCTCAGCCAGCGACGTCGATGAAAATGGGGTTGGAGTAGAACCACAGGTCCTGCCAGGGATCCTCACCGGGCTTATCCGGCGCAGGCTGCGGTGCTTCGCTGGAGGTCCCGCGCACACGCACAAATCCGCTTTGCTCTGGCGCAGGCAACGTCACCGTCATCGACAGCCGGTTGCCCTCGCGCTTCCACTGGGCTGCGGTCAAGGTCTTCACCTGCATGGTGGGAGTGCCGGCGCCCGCCTGCCCGCTGATGACGTCGATGTGGTGCATCGCCGGGCGCGCGTTGTGGAAGTTGGCGCTCCCGGGCAGTGACACCTGCAGCTGTAGGGTCAATGTGTCCTTGGCGCGTGCCTTCAGTGTCTGCCCGCTGCTGGCGGCAGCCTTGCCCGACCGCAGCTGCATGTCCAGCCCATCGATCAGGTCGCCGGTGACGACGAACATGCGGCCGTTGCGCAAGCCCTCCATCACGTCCCCGGCCTGCGGCCGCGCCCACACGTAGGTCTTGCTGTACTGGCCCGGGTAGAAGTCCGAGCCGCCGATGCCCGCATGGCGGTGCGCATCGGAATTGGCAGTAATCCAGAAGCGGCGACCTTCGGCCAGCAGCGTGTCCCACACGCCGCCGACCTCGGTGGTCATCTGGTCGAAGCCACCGTAGCTGGGCGCGGCGGCGTTGCGATACAGGCCGCGCGTCTTGCGATCGGCCTGGTGGCCAGGCGCGCCTTCCATGCCGACCAGCACGCCCGGCGCGGCGTCCTGCCATTGGCGCAGCTCCTGCGGCGTCACTTCACCCCAGGTGCCCTGCGCGGTGGCCGTGCGCGAGGGGTGGTTAATGAACATCAACGGCTGCGGCTGCAGCGACTGCATGTGCGCGAGCGCCTTGATCATGTCGGCGCCGGTGTCCCGTGCGGTCTTGTCCAGCGGCTCGCGACGATTGAAGTCGCGTTCGATCTCGAACTGCTGCGCGGCCTCGTCCGGGCCGGGCGCGATGATCAGCGAAGCGTGCTCGCCGGCCGGCACGTCGAACTCCATCCCATGGAACTGGATCACGCCCGGCACCGCCTTGCGGGCAGCCTGCAGTGCCGGCCAGGCGCCTTCACGTGTGACGACGGAATGCTGAGGCCCGCCGTGATCGGTATGTACCATCCATTTCAACCCATGCACCTGCGCGGCCTTGGCATTGTCAGTGCGCGTGTAGGGCGAATCACCACCGCGGATCGGCCTGGGCGGGCTGACCGATTCGTCCCAGTTCACGCTCCATTCGCTGTGCACGTGATGATCGCCGGCCAGCCAGCTGCGACCTTCTTCAGCCGCGTGGGCCAGCAGCGGCATCAGCAACAAGGGCGTGGACAGAACAAGACGGCGCATGGAAAGCATCCTCATCATGGCAGGTACGCCGCGATGTGAAGCGACGCATCCGGTGGATCGAGACGCACGGCCGCAACGGCCGCGCGCAGGCAGCCGCACATTCCACTGCAGTTTGATGAAACGCCGATGACACGACGCCGGCTTGCGAGGTGCTCGCCTAAGCTGGTGCCGTCCCTTTGCGAGGCATCTCCTCATGCCGCTGGTTCCCGATATCACGTCCTGGAACGCACAGCCGCTTGCCGGCCGTGTGGTGTTGGTCACCGGCGGCGCGCAGGGCATCGGCCGCGGTATCGCCCAGGCCGTGCTGGGTGCCGGCGGACGCGTGGCCATCGGCGATCTCGATGTCGACGCCGGCAAGGCGTGTCTGCGCGAATGGAACCGCAGCGGCGATGCGCTGTTCCGCAAGCTGGATGTCACCAGCGAACGCAGCGTGGCGGCACTGGTGGCCGCGACACGCAAACAGTTCGGCCGCATCGACGGCCTGGTCAACAACGCCGGACCACCGGACCCACACGTGCCGCCGCTGGATCAACTCGATCCGCGCCAATGGCATGCACGACTGGCCAGTCTGCACGGCGCCTACCTGTGCAGTCGCCACGTCCTGACCGCGCTACGCAAGGCCGATGCTGGCGGCGCCATCGTCAACATCGCCTCCACCCGCGCGCATCAATCCGAACCGCACAGCGAGGCCTACGCCGCCGCCAAGGGCGGGCTGCTGGCTTTTACCCACGCGCTGGCCCTGAGCGAAGGACCGAAGGTGCGGGTCAACGCCATCAGTCCGGGGTGGATCGCCACCGATGCCTGGCGTGGCCCGCCACGACGCCGCACGCCCGAGCTGTCGCGTGCCGATCACACCCAGCATCCGGCCGGGCGCGTCGGCACACCGCAGGACATCGCCGCGCTCGCCGTGCACCTGCTGTCGCCATCGTTGTCCGGCTTCATCACCGGACAGGAGTTCGTCATCGATGGCGGCATGAGCCGGAAGATGCAGTACGCATGAACACGTTGTTTGCTTTCAGGTTCCGCGCCGGCGGCCGGGCCCACGCCGCGTTTTCGTTGCTGGACACAAGAGCGCCCGAGAGCGCCCGCCGCTGGCGTCGCAAACGGCGCTCGGTGGCGGCAGGCACGCTGCAGCGCGCCGCACCGATTGGAGCCGTCCAACATCACGAGGAACCCGCGCATGCCCGGACTAGCGAAATCCATGATCCTGACCATCACCCTGCTACTGTGCTGCGCGATCACGCGCGCGCAGGAGCCCGATGCCCAGGCCAGGCAGCAGCTGTCGGCCACCGCGGCGGCGGTGGGAAAGGCGATCGGCGCGCGTGACATCGCCGCCCTGGAAAAGCTCTGGTCGCCCGACCTGCTAGTCAACAGCCCCGACAACAAGGTGCTGACCCGCGCCGAAGTGTTCGATGCGATCAGGCGCGGCAAGCTCGACTACGAGGACGGCTACCGGTTTGCGCTGGAGCGGATCGCGTTCCACGGCAACGTTGCAGTGGTCATGGGCGAGGACACCTACACCCCGAAATTTGGCCCGGAAAAAGGCCGACGGCTGCACCGGCGCGCCAGCAACGTCTGGCAGTACGCCGATGGCGCATGGGTGCTGATCGCCCGCCAAGCGACCCTGTACGATCCTGCCGTGAAGCACTACTGACAACGCTGCTGCGACGACGTCTAGGCCATCGAGCCGCGCCAGCGCGGCATTGGCGGGGAGGGCCAGGCTGGGCTTGCCCGGCGCCACGGGAACCGTTCTTCAGAAATCCAGGCTGTAGCCCAGCGTCACCGTGCGGCCACGGCCGGCGAAGTAACGCTCCGGCTCGACCAGCGCGCTCTGCGAGTAGTAGCTGATGTACTGGCGGTCCAGCAGGTTGGACACCGCCAGCGTCACCTTGCCAGCCTGCAACGCATAGTCCAGCGACAGATCGACCAGCGCGTAGCCACGGAACGCCTTCTCAGGCTCATCGAAGCGGCGCGAGAACGCATACTGTGCCTGCACGAACGAAGACAGGCGATCGCTCCAGCGCGCGCTCCAAGTGCCGATCACGCGATTGGGCGCGATGTTCAAACCATCCAGGTGCGCATCCAGGCGGCCATCGGCATCGCTATCGTAGCGTCCGCGCGTATAGCCATAGGACAGGCCGAGCTGATGGGCGTCGTTGAGGCGATAGCGCGCGCTGGCATCCAGGCCCTCGATGCGGGTCTTCTCGCGTGCCATCTGGAAGGCGCCATCGACCGAGATCAGCCGCGTGCCGTAATCCGAGCGCGACTGGAACAGGCTCATGTCGATGTCCCACGCATCCTTGCGATAGCGCGTGCCCAGTTCCAGGTTGCGCGTCAGCACCGGCTGCAGCGATTGCAGGCTGGCCACGGTGGTGCCGGGCGTATTGATCGAACGCAGCACGCGACCGACGTCCGGCATGCCGAAGCCCTCAGCGTAACTGGTGAAGACGTTGAAGCCTTCCACCGGCGCAAGCACCAGGCCGACGTTGAACAGGTTCTCGCTGAGCTTGATCGTGCCGCCCTGCACGTCGACGCGGTTGTAGCGCGCCAGCGTCTGGTAGCTGTCGATCTGCAGCTGCAGATCTTCATGGCGCAGGCCGCCGTGCAGGGTCAGCTGCGGCAGCAGCTGGTATTCGCCCTGCACGAACGCCGCCAGGTCACGCAGTTCCGACGGCGGCACGTAGGTGCGGCCGGTCCCGTAGAGGTCCTGCTTGCCGCTGTCCCACAGCGTGTCCACGCCACCGGTCAGCTTGAGCCGCCCGTCCAGCAAGCCGTCCTTGGACAGGCTGGCCTTGGAGCCCCACTTGGATGCCACCGACCGCGACTGGTCGTACAGCGCGCCGTTCGGTGCAATGGTCGGGTCCTGGAACGTGGCGGAATTGTCCGCGCCGAACAGGCCTTCGAATTCCTGGTTGAAGACCATCGCATCCAGCGTCGTTCCGCCCAGGTCGTGATGCCGATAGGACAGGCCGGTAGTCCAGACGTCATTCCACGGCGGCGTGCCTTCGGGCGTGCCGCGAATCGAGGTGGTGGGAATGCCTTGATCGCGATCACCGCCCACGGCCAGGTATTCGGCCTTGGACTTGATGCGGTAGCGGTTGGAGCTGAACTGCAGTTCCTGGTCGTCGTCGATCCAGTAGCCCAGTTTGGCGTGCAGGTCCCAGGCGCGCGTGGCCATCAGGTCGCCCTGGGTGACATCGGTCCCGATGGCACGGCCGTCGCCATCCAGATACAGGCCTTGGTCCTCGTAGCCCGCGCCCAGCAGGTATTCGACCCGGCCGGTGTTGCCGCTGACGCGGTACTGGGTGCGATAGCTGGCCGTTTCCGCGTCGATGTCCGAGGTCGGCAGCGTGGTCTGCACTTCCACGTGCTGGTTGACCGTCCCGGCCTCGGGGCGGCGGGTGATCAGGTTGATGGTGCCGCCGGTGGCGCCCAGGCCATTCATGGCATTGGCGCCCTGCACGATCTCGATGCGCTCGACCATGGCGTAGTCGATGGTGTGCGCTTCGCGCCCGGTCGGCCGCATGGGATTGGACTGCGGAATGCCGTCCACCAGGATCAGCGGCGTGCGCCCACGCAGGGTCTCGCCACTGCCATTCATCTTGCCGCGGCTGGGCGTGTAGGACGGTAGCAGGTTGGCCAGCAGGTCCGAGGAGTTGGTGCTGATCGACAGCTGGCGGGCGATGTCTTCCTTGTCGATCACCACCACCGTCTGCGGCGCGGTGTCCGCAGGCTGCTCGGTGCGTGAGGCGGTGACCACCACGGCATCAAGGGTCTGGTCTGCGGATTGGGCATGAACAGGGAGGATGACGAGGGCCGGAGCTATCGCCAGAAACAGGGGATGCAGGCGCACGGAGGTCCTTGAGCAGTTCGGACGCGATCGCTTCACGCCCCTTTAAATGAGAATGATTATCTTATCACTTGCGCTATTCAGCTTTGTCCCGCCGCAGCCAACCCAGTGCCGGCCGCGTTGCGCTTCACGTCCCGAAAGCGGAATTCCCGCCTCAGGAAATGCGCCGCCATGCCGATACGCGAGCAGATGATGGAAGGCCGGGATGTCCCGGCCATCAGCAAAGCCCATGGTGCATGCCCATAACCTTGCTCACCTGCTCAGCGCGGAACTGGAATCGGCGCGGCTGACGGCGCTGCACGCGCTGCAGGTCCTGGACACCGAGCCAGAGGTACTTTTCGACGACCTGGCGTGGCTGGCCGGGCGCCTGTGCGACGCGCCGATCGCACTGACCAGCCTGGTGGATGCCGACCGGCAATGGTTCAAAGCCCGCTGCGGCCTGGAGGCGACGCAGACGCCGCGTCACGTGGCGTTCTGCGCCCATGCCATCGCCGCCGACGACATCCTGGAAGTACCCGATGCGCTGGAAGATCCGCGCTTTGCCGACAACCCCCTGGTGCTGGGTGCACCGCACATCCGCTTCTACGCCGGCGCGCCGCTGATTGGTAGCGGGGGCCATCGCTACGGCACCCTGTGCGTGATCGATACCCGCCCGCGGACGCTGGATCCCCTCCAGCGCGAAGGTCTGCAACGGCTCGCCCGTCGCACCGTCGACAGCCTGGAGGCACGCCGCACGCAGCGCTTGGCCGAGTCGCGCGAGCAGACCTTGCAGCGCCTGCTGGAGGCCATGCCCGACGGCGTGGTCACCTGCACGGCCGATGGCCTGCTGGAGACCTTCAACCGCCGCGCACGCGACTGGCACGGCGTGGATCCGCGTGCCCTGCCCGCCGAGCGATGGGCTGAGCATTTTGGCCTCTATGCCGGCGATGGCCTCACGTTGCTGCGGACCGAACAAGTCCCACTGATGCGCGCCATGCAGGGCGAGGTGGTGCGCGACATGGCGCTGGTGATCCGCAGCCGGCAGCAGCCACCACGACAGGTGTTGTGCTACGCCGATGCCCTGCGGGGGAAAGACGGCCGCCTGCTGGGCGCGGTTTGCATCATGCGCGATGTCACCGCCGAACGTGCCTCGCAGCAGGCCGCGCACATGGAAGCCCAGCGCTTCCACGAGGCGTTCCATGCCGCCGCACAGGGCATGGCGCTGATCTCGCTGGAAGGCCGCTGGATGGACGTCAACGCCGCGGTCTGCGCAATTTTCGGCTACGGCCGCGAAGCGCTGATGGCACGCGACTTCCAGCAACTGACCCATCCGGAAGACCTGGATGCGGACCTCAAGCTGGTGCATGAGGTCCTGGCCGGCAGCCGCGACAGCTACCAGATGGACAAGCGTTATTTCCATCGCGATGGCAGCCTGATCCATGCGCATCTGTCGGTGTCCATCGTGCGTGACGATACCGGCGCGCCGCTGCATTTCGTCTCGCAGATCCAGGACCTGACCCAGCAGAAACTGGCCGAACAGGCCCTGCGCGAAAGCGAGAACCGTTTGCGCACCATCGCCGACAACGTGCCGGCGCTGATCGGACGCGTCAGCGCCGACCTGCGCTATGAGTTCGTCAACGAGCCCTATGCGCGCTGGTTCAACCGCACGTCGGCTGACATCGTCGGCCGCCACATGAGCGAGGTGCTGCGACCGGAGCACTACCGCAACCTGCAAGCGCGCCTGGCGCGGGTGCTGGCGGGCGAAGTGGTTTCCTTCGAGGTCGACGTGCCCACCGAAGATGGTGTGCGCCACATGCACGCGGCCTATCTTCCGGTGGAGACCTGCGACGCCCAAGGGCGCCGCACCGGCTTCCACCTGATGGTGCATGACGTCACCGCGCAGGTGCGCTTGTCGCGGGTCCTGCAGGAACGCGCCATGACCGACGTGCTGACCGGCCTGCCCAACCGCGCCGCGTGGATGGCCAACCTGGATGAGGCGCTGGCCCAGGCACGCGAACAAGGCGGCAGCGCGGCGATGCTGTTCCTGGATCTGGATGGCTTCAAGCAGATCAACGACCGCTACGGCCACCACACCGGCGATGCGGTGTTGCGCGCCTTCAGCGCACGCCTGAAGGACACCTTGCGCGACGGCGACTTCCTGGCACGCCTGTCCGGCGATGAATTCGTGGTGTATCTGCAGCCGGTGGACGATGGCCGCCAGGATGCCGGGCGCGTCGCACAGAAGATCATGAAAGCCATGGAGCTGCCGCTGCAGGCCGGCCAGCAGCCGTTGCGCATCACCCCCAGCATCGGCGTTGCCGTGCAGCGTGGTCAGCATTGCGATGCCGAAGCGCTGATGCGCGAGGCCGATGCGGCCATGTACGAGGTCAAGCGGCGTCGCGCTGCACAGCGCGAACCGCTGCGCAACGCCGGCTGAGGCCGGCACTGGGCGAGGCGGCGCATGCCTCGCCGCGTCGAACATCAGCGGTGCATCGCCACCTGCGCAGCCAGCAGCGCGCGGACGTCAAGCAGCGAATCGACGATGCGATGGCCCAGCGCACGCTGGGCATCGTCGGGTGCCACCAGGTCCGGCACCTGGATCACCGTCATGCCCGCGGCCAGTGCCGCGCGCACGCCGGCAGGGGAATCCTCCAACGCCAGGCAGCGCGACGGCGGCACGCCGATGCGCTGCGCCGCCAGCAGATAGATGTCAGGCGCCGGCTTGGGGTGGGCCACATCGTTGCCGGCGGTGACCGAATGGAAATACGGCAGCAGACCTGCAGCGTCCAGCTTGTGCGGCGCGCG
Source organism: Pseudoxanthomonas sp. (assembly GCA_040508175.1). Lineage (GTDB taxonomy): Bacteria > Pseudomonadota > Gammaproteobacteria > Xanthomonadales > Xanthomonadaceae > Pseudoxanthomonas_A. The sequence continues at coordinate 819 of JBEVNH010000214.1, read as the reverse complement.
CGGACGCCGCGTGGAGGTGGCCACCCCGCGCGGAATGTGGTGCGCCTGCAGCCACTGCAGCAGCTCGACGATGCCCGGGCGCAACGGCAGGCCGGCTTCGACCTCGGCGTCGTACAGCACGTTGCAGCGGGCCATCAGCTGCGCGATGCGCGTGGGGTCCATGCGCTCGCCCAGGATCTGCTCGCAGGCCGCGGTGCTATGGCCGACCATGCGCAACCAGTAGGCATGCTCGATCTGCAGGCCAACCTCGCTGGCCGCGCGCGCCCAGCAGCGCACCGAGGCACGCTCGCTGTCGAGCATCAGCCCGTCCATGTCGAAGATCACCGCCTCGGGCAGCACCGCCAGCGGTGCGACGGCCTCAGACAGGGGCAGCAAACAGCACCTCGAGATCCGCGGGCGACAACAGGCGCCATTGACCGGCCTCCAACGTGCCCAGCCCCAACCCGCCGATCCGGCTGCGGTGCAATGCCTGGACGTGGTTGCCCACCGCCGCGAACATGCGACGGACCTGGTGGTAACGGCCTTCATGCAGGGTTAGCCGCGCCTGGCGCGGCCCCAGCACGTCGAGTTCCGCCGGCAACAGCGGCTTGTTGTCCGTTTCCAGCAACAGCGTTCCGGCCGCGAACAGCGCCGCCTCGTCGCCGCGCAGGTCTTCGGCCAGGGTCACCTCGTAGACCTTGTCCAGTTGCGCCTTGGGCGAAATGATCCGGTGCAGCAGCAGGCCGTCATCGGTCATCAGCAGCAGGCCGCTGGTCTCCCGATCCAATCGCCCCACCGGCGACACCAGCGGATCGCGCAGGCGATAGCGTGGGGGCAGCA
>JBEVNH010000204.1:0-10229 GCA_040508175.1 Pseudoxanthomonas sp. | reverse complement strand
CCTTGCCCCAATCCAAACCTCCACTCAGGCCGCCGGTGAAGCGGCCGCGCAGTCTATGGGAAGCTTTCAGGAAAAGGAAGCAATTTTTTCAACCGCACGAAAAACGGGCCTCGCGGCCCGTTTCTGTGCTTCTGCCGCGTCAGTGCTCATGCGGTGGCGAGGGCATGCGCTCGTTGCCGGCATGACGATCCTGCTCGCGCAGTTCGAACCACATGCCATTGAGGATGGCGAAAAACGCGGCCAGGCTCACACCCAGAATCCAGGAGAAATACCACATCGTCGTTGCTCCTCTCATTAGTACGCATTGGGGTTCTGATCGACCGAGGTGGCCCCCACCTTGCCGCGCAGCACGCGATATACCCAGGCGGTATAGGCCAGGATGATCGGCAGGAAGAAAGCCGTCGCCAGCAACATCACGAACAAGGTCAACTGACTGGACGAGGCATCGAAGGCGGTCAAACTGGCATCGGGGTGGGTCGAGGAGGGCAGCAGGAACGGAAACACCGCAAAACCTTCAGTCAGGATGATCGCCGCCACCGCGAAGGCCGAGGCCAGGAATGCCGTCACTGCCCTGCCCGCCCGCAATGCAGCTGCGCACGCCAGTGCGGAGATCACCCCCATGAGCGGGAAGACCCAGGTCCATGGGTGCAGGCCGTAGTTGCGCATCCACAGGCCCGATGCATGCTGCACCGATTTGATCAGCGGGTTGGACGGGCCATTCGGGTCCAGGGCTTGCTGCACGGAAAATCCCATCACACCCTTGGCCAGCCAGATGCCCGCCAGCACGAACAGGACCGCAGTTGTCACCGCAGCCACGCTGCCATAGCGCCGGGCACGCTCTGCGACCGGGCCGTCGACCTTCATCGCCAGCATGCCGGCACCGTGCATCACCAGCATGGCCACGCTGATCAGGCCACATAGCACCGGGAACGGCATCAGCAGCTTGAACAGATTGCCGGTGTAGATCGGACGCAGGCTGTCATCGAAGTGGAAGGGCGCCCCGACCAGCACGTTGCCCATGGCCACACCGAACACCAGTGCCGGCACCGCACCGCCGACGAACAACGCCCAGTCCCAGGTCGCGCGCCACGTCGGATGCTGCACCTTGCTGCGAAACTTGAAGCCCACCGGCCGCAGGATCAGCGCGATGAGGATCAGGAACATCGCCAGGTAGAAGCCGGAGAAACTGACTGCATATAACGGAGGAAATGCGGCGAAGATGGCGCCACCGCCCAGGATCAGCCAGACCTGGTTTCCTTCCCACACCGGACCGATGACGTTGAGCACCAGCCGACGTTCGGCATCGGTCCGGGCGACCGCCGGCAACAGCGTGGCCACGCCCAGGTCGAAGCCATCCATGACGGCGAAGCCGATCAGCAGGATGCCGAGCAGCAGCCACCAGACCATGCGCAGGGTTTCGTAATCCAACGGAATACTTGTCATGGGAGAGTCCTTCAGACAGCCGAGCCGGCAAGCGGCACACCGGCGTGGTTGGGCTGGTGTCCGCCGGCCAGTTCAGTGGGTCCTTTGAGGATCACCTTGCGCAGCAGGTAGACATCGATCACGGCCAAGGTGCTGTAGATGACAACGAAGCCGACCAGGCTGAGCACCACTTCATAGAGTTTCAGGCCAGAAGCAGCAAAGAAGGTCGGTAGCACGCCGTCGATGATCCAGGGCTGGCGGCCGTACTCGGCAATGATCCAGCCGGCTTCGATCGCCACCCACGGGAAGGCCAGGCTGGCGAAGGCCAGCTTGAGGAACCAGCGCCGACGCTCCAGGGTGTGCGTGGTTGCATACCAGAACGCCAGGGCGAAGAACACGATGAAGTAGAAGCCCAGGCCGGCCATGGCGCGGAACAGCCAGAACAGCGGCGCCACCTGCGGCACGGTGTCCAGCGCGGCCTTGGCGATCTCCTCTTCTGTGGCGTTGCCGATGTCCTCGCGATAGCGCTTGAGCAGCAGGCCATAGCCCATATCGCCCCAGTGCGCCTGGAAGGTCTGGCGCGCCCGCTCGTTGTCGCGGTCGGCTCTCAGGGCCTGCAGTGCGGCAAATGCGACCTGCCCGTTGCGGATGCGCCCGTCCGCCCGCTGCACCAGCGCCTTGATGCCCGGCATTTCGGTATTGAGTGAGCGCGTGCCGATCAGGCCCATGACCCAGGGAATGTGGATGGCGAAGTCGTTGCTCTGGCTGGCCTGGTCGGGAATGGCGAAGGGCGTGAAGCCGGCCGGGGCCGGTTCGGTCTCCCACATGGCCTCGATGGCGGCCAGCTTCATCTTCTGGTTCTCGCCGGCGACGTAGCCGCTTTCATCGCCCAGCACCACCACGCTCAAGGACGCCGCCAGGCCGAAACTGGCGGCCACGGCCATCGAGCGCTTGGCGAAGTCCACGTGGCGGCCACGCAGCAGGTACCAGGCACTGATGGCCATGACGAACATCGCGCCACACACGTAGCCGGCACTCACCGTGTGCACGAACTTGGCCTGCGCCACCGGGTTGAAGAGCACGGCGACAAAGTCGGTGATCTCCATGCGCATGGTGTCGGGATTGAACGTCGCGCCAACCGGGTACTGCATCCAGCCGTTGGCAATGAGGATCCACAGCGCCGAGAAGTTGGAACCCAGCGCGACCAGCCAGGTCACCACCAGGTGCTGCACCTTGGACAACTTGTCCCAGCCGAAGAAGAACAAGCCGATGAAGGTGGCTTCCAGAAAAAAGGCCATCAGGCCCTCAATGGCCAGCGGGGCGCCGAAAATGTCACCCACGTAGTGGCTGTAGTAAGACCAGTTCATGCCGAACTGGAACTCCATGACGATGCCGGTGGCCACGCCCATGGCGAAGTTGATGCCGAACAGCGTGCCCCAGAACAGGGTCATGCGTCGCCAGATGTCGCGGCCGGTCATTACATAGACGCTTTCCATGATGGCCACAAGGAAGGACAAGCCCAGCGTCAGAGGCACGAAGAGAAAGTGGTACAGCGCGGTGAGCGCGAATTGCAGACGGGATAGCTCGACAACAGTCATGTCTGGCATGACGTCACTCCTTGGCGGACCCAGAAACTGGAACGGCATGAAGCGCCTGATCCGGGCACGGCGCTTCCCCGAAGCGCACCGTAGGCCCTGGCGCACTCCGGGGCATTGATCCGGATCAACGACGCGCATGCTTCGGTCACGGCGTGCTCAACAAGCGCGCGCCTTTACCAAACGTGCTTTCACCAGGCATGTTCAAGTCGAAGTGTCGCCCAGCCGCGACGCCGCGACCTGCGCCCTTGATCACAATCAAGGGCAACGGGACACCGTGCCGGTAGCATCCGGTGCCGGAGGCCCACCATGCCCACGCCCGCTGATTTCGCCAGCTCCCTGACATCACCCACCATCACGCCCGTCCAACGCCTGCGCGCCCTGGAGCGCCGGGCCGGCAAGCCGCTTCGGCTGGCCAGTCTGTGGGTGGTACTGGCCGGATGGCTGCTGGTGCCGCAAGCGGCGGCCATCGCCTGGTGCATCCAGCAGGTGCTGGTCGAGGATGTCGCGCCGACGCGGATCGGCGCCGGCCTGGGCATCTTGCTGGCCACGGGCCTGCTGCGGGCCGGGCTGCAGTGGCTCGCCAGGCAGCAGGCCGACGCGGCAGTGGAAACACTCAAGCATGAATTACGGGGCGAGCTGCTGCGGACACTGGCCGCGCGCGGGCCGCGCTGGATCCGCCATCGGCGCAGCGGTGCCCTGGCCGAGCTGCCCGGCACGCATGTCGATGCGCTGGATGGCTACATCACCGGCTTCGTGCCGGTGCGTGCGGAAATCGTCGGCGTGCCGCTGGTGCTGCTGGCGGCGGTGTTCTGGGTGGATGCGGTAGTCGGCGCCTTGTTGCTGTGCACCCTACCGCTGATTCCGTTGTTCATGATGTTGGTCGGCTGGGGCGCCGAAGCGGCCAGCCATCAGCAGCTGCAGGCCATGACACGCATGGGCGCGCATTTTGCCGATCGCCTGCGGGCACTCGGGCTGATCCGGCTGTACGGGCAAGGCCAGGCGGAACTGCGGGGCGTCTACGCCGCGGCCGACACCCTCCGCGAACGCAGCCTCAAGGTGTTGCGGATCGCTTTCCTGTCCTCGACCACGCTGGAGTTCTTCGCTTCGATCGGCGTGGCAATGGTGGCCTTGTATCTGGGCCTGACCCATCTGGGGATGCTGGATCTGCGGGCGACACCGCTGCCGCTGTCGGCCAGCGTGTTCTGCCTGCTGCTGGCGCCAGAGTGCTACCTGCCGCTGCGCCGCCTGGCGACGCATTACCACGACCGCGCCGGCGCGCTGGCGGCGATGGACGAACTGCAGCGCGCGCTCGACGACGCAGCAGCGCCGGCCGCGCTGCAGCCCACCGTGCCAGAAGCGCCGGCCATCGTGCTCGCCCGTGGAGTGCAGCTGGGGCATGGACCGCGGGACCGTGCCGTGCTGCGCGACCTCTCCTTCCACCTGGCGACAGGCGAGCACCTGGCCCTGGCCGGCCCGAGCGGTTGCGGCAAAAGCACGCTGCTGGAAGCCCTGGCCGGTTGGCTGCCACCGCGGGTCGGTGAACTGCAGATGCCCGATGCGGCCCGCATCGGCTACGCGCCGCAGCGCCCGCACCTGTTCGCCGGCAGCATCGCCGACAACCTGCGCCTGGCCCGGCCGCAGGCCAGCGATGCCGAACTGCACGCAGCAGCCGAAGCCGCGCAGGTGATGCGCTTCGCCCGCGCCTTGCCACAGCAGCTGGAGACACGGATCGGCGAGCGTGGCTTCGGCCTGTCCGGTGGCGAGGCACGGCGTATCGCGCTGGCACGTATCTTCCTGCGCCAGCCGGAGCTGCTGTTGCTGGACGAACCCACCGCCTTCCTTGATGCCGACACCGAACAGGCCCTGCTGGCCGCGCTGGCCGAGTTCGCCCGCGGCCGCACCCTGGTGATGGCCACCCACAGCCCTGCGGCGATGCAGATGGCCGGACAAGTGCTGTGGCTGCCCCAGGGACGCGTGCACCCACACAAGGAGGCCGCATGAGCACGCCGCATTCCGCGCGCGCGCGCCTGCTGGTCGACGCGCTGCGCAGCCAGCGCAGGCCCATCGTCCTGACCTGCGTCCTGTTGACCCTGACCCTGCTGGCCGGTGGCGGGCTAATGGCGCTGGCTGGGCACTTCCTGACTGCCGCCGCCGTGGCCGGTGCACTGGCGATGGGCTTCAACCTGTTCGGGCCATCGGCCGGCATCCGCGGGCTGACCTTCATCCGCATTCTCTCGCGCTACGGCGAGAAGCTGATCGGCCACGACGCCACGTTGCGGATCGCCCGTGACCTGCGTACGTCGTTCTTCGCCCGCCTGCTGCCGCAGGCGCCACTGGGTCTGGGGCGCCATCGTGTCGGCGATCTACTGACGCGGCTGATGGCCGATATCGAGCGCGTCGACGGACTGCTGGTGCGCGCCGCCGGACCGCTGCTCGGCCTGGGCCTGCTGGCCATCGTCGCCGTGGCCTGCACAACGTGGTTGCTGCCAACGGCCGGTGCGCTACTCGGCCTGGTTATCGTGCTCCTGGGCGTGGCCGTGCCGCAGGTGGTGGGCTGGAATGCGCGTAAGGCCGAGGCGCAGCGCGCGCGGGCCCGTTCGGACCTGCAGGCGGGCGTGCTGGAAGGGCTGGAAGGGGCCGCCGATCTGGCCGCGCTGCAGGCGACCGAGGCGTGGATCAGCCGCACGCTGGAGCACAGTGCACGATTGCAGTCTGCCGAACGGCGCCGCCGTACCCGTCTGGCGCTGGGCACCGCGCTACATGCCGGCGTTGCTGCACTGACCCTGCCTGCCATGCTCTGGCTGCTGCTGGATGCCCATGCACGGCAGGCGCTCTCCGCACCCATGGCGGCGGGCCTGTTCTTCCTGACCGTGGCCGTGCTGGAGGCCATGTCAGGCGTCGGCCTCGCCTGGCAGCACGGCACGGCAGCGCTGGCATCGCACCGACGACTGGAAGCCATCGCAGGCGAGCCACTGCCCCTGCCGGATGCCGCGGCAGCCGGCGCACTCCCCGATGGCACCCAGCCACTCGCCCTGTCCCACGTGTCTTTCCATTGGCCGGGGCAGACACGCACGGTGCTGCACGAGATCGATCTGGTCATTGCACCCGGCCAGCGCATTGCCCTGCGCGGCGACAGCGGGGCGGGCAAGAGTTCGCTCATGGCCTTGCTGTTGCGCCTGGCCGATCCAACCGCGGGCCAGCTACGCTATGGCGGGGTGGATCTGCGCGATGTCGTCCAGGCGCAATGGCATCACCGGATCGCCTGGTTGCCGCAGGACGCCCAGGTCCTGGCTGGCAGCGTGCGCGAGAACCTGCTGCTGGGTCTGCCGGACGCGACCAATCCGCAGCTCTGGCATGTCTTGCGACAGGTCAGGCTGGAAGCGCACTTCCAGCAGCATGCGGACGGGCTGGACGCATGGATCGGCGAAAGCGGCATCACCCTGTCTGCCGGCCAGTCGCGACGCCTGGCGCTGGCACGGGCGCTGCTGCGGCCTGCGCCGCTCCTGCTGCTGGACGAGCCGACCGAAGGTTTGGACGTCGATACCGCCCATGCCCTGCTGCGTGATCTGGCCACCGCGGCGATCGGGCGCAGCGTGGTGATCATTACCCACGATGTGCTGCCCGCGGGCGTGGTGGATGCCAGCTATCGACTGGTGGAAGGACAGCTGTTGCGCGACGGCTGAGGCGGGGCTGGCGTGCCGGGACGATATCAGCGGCGGACAGCCGGCCATGCAATGGAGCGGCGACTTGAAGAAAACCGCGTCAACCCACCGCTTCGGCCAGCGCTTCCAGTTTCTTCAGATCCAACAGCTGGACGGTGTGCGGGTCGTCAGTGGCGATCAACCCGTCGCGGCGCAGACGGGTGAAGCTGCGGCTGACAGTTTCCACCGTCAGCCCGAGATAGTCAGCGATGTCAGCGCGGGTCATGGGCAGCAGTACCACGCCCGGGGCCTGCCCCTGGCGACGGCGCTTGTCGGCCATGTCCAGCAGAAACCCGGCCAGACGTTCCAGCGGCGTCATGCGGGCCAGCGACATCAGGTTGTTGCGGGTGGCATCCAGGTCGGCGCAGGCGCGCTGGTACAGCTCGTGCTCCAGGCCGGGGAAGTTGCCACACAGGGTTTCCATGTCCTTGTGCGAGACCGCGCACAGCAGGCTGTCGGTGATCGCCTCGATGGAATGCCGGTACTTGGGACCAATGCTGAAGCCAATGAAGTCGCCGGGCATGATGAACCCGGCGACCAGCCGACGCCCGTCCGGTAAAGTGCGGAAGCGGCGCAATGCCCCGGAGGTGACGGTAAACACATACCGGCGGGCGTCGCCTTCCCGTGCCAGCATCTGCCCGGCGTGCAGCTTCACGTCACCCGCCAGGGTTTCCAGCGTCCGGGCGTGCTCTTCCGGCAATGCGGTGCAGACCGCCAGATGGCGCACCAGGCAGGCATCGCAGCCATGGCGCAGGCCATGGGCCTGGGCAACATCGTGGCGGAGGGCGGCGGCCCCCGCTTCTTGGCGCGGGTGGATGCGCAGATTCATGGCATCGGCAGGTAAACAGGCTGCACAGATTGTACGCCCGGTTTCACCTCCCCCTGTCTCCGGGCGCCGGATCGGTTACCATATGCACCGCCAGCAGTCGGCCGTCCGTTTCCCTCCGGGCTTGAGCACGGGATTTTTCCCGCGATACCCACTCCGACGTCTTTCGTCTGCTGTCCCGGCTGCGCCGTCCGGCGCTTGTCGTATCCAGTTTCTCGCAGCGCGGTTCATCGGGAACGCTTCGGGCAACACCAGCGTATGAGTCCACCGATCCGGCGGGCGGCCCATGGCCGTTGGCCGCCGGTGGCTTTGGCGCTTTTATCGGAGCTTATCCATGTCGTTTGAATCCCTGGGCCTTTCCGCCCCGATCCTGCGTGCCCTGTCCGAACAGGGTTATGACACCCCCACCGCCATCCAGCAGCAGGCGATCCCGCTGGTCTTGGAAGGCCACGACTTGCTGGCCGGGGCCCAGACCGGCACCGGCAAGACCGCCGCGTTCGGCCTGCCGCTGATCCAGCATCTGGCGACCTCGCCGCAGGAAGTCACCCGTGGCGGCCCGCGCCGTCCGCGCGCCCTGGTATTGACGCCTACCCGCGAGCTGGCCACCCAGGTGCATGACAGCCTGCGCAGCTATGGCAAGTACCTGCGCATCCCCAGCACCACCATCTATGGCGGCGTGGGCATGGGCCCGCAGATCGACTCGCTGCGTCGTGGCGTAGACCTGGTCATCGCCTGCCCGGGCCGCCTGATCGACCACCTGGAGCGCCGGAGCGTGGACCTGTCCGGTATCGAAGTGCTGATCCTGGACGAAGCCGACCGCATGCTGGACATGGGCTTCCTGCCGTCCATCAAGCGCATCCTGGCCAAGCTGCCCAAGCAGAATCGGCAGACGCTGCTGTTCTCGGCCACGTTCGAGGAAAGCATCAAGCAGCTGGCCCGCGAGTTCATGAACAACCCGCAGGAAGTACAGGTCACGCCGAAGAACACCGTGGCCGAGACCATTACCCATCGCGTGCATCCGGTCGATGCGGCCCGCAAGCGCGAACTGCTGCTGCACCTGCTGGCCGAGGATTCCCGCGTGCAGACGCTGGTGTTCTCCAAGACCAAGCACGGCAGCGACAAGCTGGCCACATTCCTGGAGAAATCCGGCATCCAGGCCGCGGCGATCCACGGCAACAAGAGCCAGGCCCAGCGCCTGCGCGCCCTGCGTGACTTCAAGGCCGGCAAGGTGACGGTGCTGGTGGCCACGGATATCGCCGCCCGCGGGATCGACATCAACGAGCTGCCCAAGGTCATCAACTTCGACCTGCCGATGGTGGCCGAAGACTACGTGCACCGCATCGGCCGTACCGGCCGCAACGGCTCCACCGGTGAGGCGGTGTCGCTGGTCGCGCAGGAAGATGCCAAGTGGCTGCGCCAGATCGTGCGCCTGCTCAACCGTGACCTGGACATCAAGGACGTGCCGGGTTTCGAGCCGCAGACCCCGATCCGCTGGGGCAACAGCGCCCCGGGCAAGGCAGAACGCCCCGGTGGCGTCCAGGCCCCGCGCAAGCATGCCCGTCGCCCGCATCCGGCAGGCAACGGCGCACCGCCGCGCCACGCCCATGCCGGTCCGAAGAAGCACGGTACCCCGCGCAACAGCCAGGCTCCGCGTGGCCCGCGCCAGTCGCGTGGCGAGCGCCCCAGCGCCAACGCCTGAGTATCGACCGCGCCCTCCACGGACGCGGTTTCCAAACGAGTTCCCCCGCAGGCCCGCGCGATTGCCGGGCCTGCTCCCTGTCGAGACTGCGCCATGGATATCTTCAAGGTCTTCACCCTCGAGGCCGCCCACCGCCTGCCCAACGTCCCGGATGGCCACAAGTGCGCGCGCCTGCATGGGCATTCGTTTCGCATTGAGCTGCATGTGTCGGGCGAGATCGACCCACAAACGGGATGGGTGATGGATTTTGCCGACGTCAAGGCCGCCTTCAAGCCGCTTTACGAGCGACTGGACCATCACTATCTCAATGACATCCCCGGGCTTGAGAACCCCACCAGCGAGCGGATTTCTGTGTGGATATGGGAACAACTCAAGCCTGCGTTGCCTGGACTGAGCGAAGTCGTGGTCCATGAGACCTGCACGGCAGGCAGTCGTTACCGCGGCGTGTAGTCCGATGTAATTAGGCTTTCGTCTAACGCCTTGATTGTGAAGGAAAATTGACCGTTCGTCGGTTTGTGATGGAGTTCTGTTGCGCCGCAACAAAAGCAGGTCTACGCTGGGCCACAACAACGAAAGGCCACGCATGGAGGCCACTATGTCTGCCCAGTTCAATGATTTCAGTGCTTACACCCAGCAGTTCGCCGCCATCGCCAGTCGCGTCAACCGCCTGGCCCTGGAAAATGCCGAATCGGCGTTCAGCGTCGGCGTGAAGACGTTCGAGCGCAATGCTGAAGCCGTGAACGATTACGTCACCGAACTGGCGGCCGTGCGTGATCTGGACGGTTACAAGACCCTGTGGCCCAAGGGCCTGCAGCTCGCCCGCGACAACACCGAGCGCCTGGTCGCCGCGCAGCAGGAGTTCTTCGGCCTGAGCCTGAAGACGGGCGAAGCCTTTGGCGCGCTGGCCAAGTCGCAGATCGAGTCCGCCACCGACAGCTTCAATGCAACGGTTGCCAAGGCCGCCAAGGCGACCAAGACCGCGA
>JBEVNH010000173.1:0-7483 GCA_040508175.1 Pseudoxanthomonas sp. | reverse complement strand
GGTCAACACCATCCGTGGCATCGTCAAGGTCGTGGCCGTCAAGGCACCGGGCTTCGGCGACCGTCGCAAGGCGATGCTGGAAGACATGGCCGTGCTGACCGGCGGCACCGTGATCTCCGAGGAAGTGGGCCTGTCGCTGGAGAAGGCCACCATCAAGGATCTGGGCCGGGCCAAGAAGGTCCAGGTCACCAAGGAAAACACCACCGTCATCGACGGCGCTGGCGAGTCTGGCGGCATCGAGTCACGCATCAAGCAGATCAAGGCCCAGATCGAAGAGACCTCTTCGGACTATGACCGCGAGAAGCTGCAGGAGCGCGTGGCCAAGCTGGCTGGCGGCGTGGCCGTGATCAAGGTCGGCGCATCGACCGAGATCGAGATGAAGGAAAAGAAGGCCCGCGTCGAAGACGCCCTGCACGCCACCCGCGCTGCAGTGGAAGAAGGCGTGGTCCCGGGCGGCGGCGTTGCACTGATCCGCGCCAAGGCCAACCTGGGCCAGCTCAAGGGCATCAACGAAGACCAGGATCACGGCATCCAGATCGCCCTGCGCGCCATGGAAGCCCCGCTGCGCGAGATCGTGACCAACGCCGGTGAAGAGCCGTCGGTGATCGTCAACACGGTCAAGGAAGGCACCGGCAACTTTGGTTACAACGCGGCCAACGGCCAGTTCGGCGACATGATCGAGTTCGGCATCCTGGACCCGACCAAGGTGACCCGCACCGCGCTGCAGAACGCTGCGTCGATTGCTGGCCTGATGATCACCACCGAAGCGATGGTGGCCGAGTCGCCGAAGAAGGAAGAGCCGGCCATGCCGGCCGGCGGTGGCATGGGTGGCATGGGCGGCATGGATTTCTGATCCAGGCCGCAGCGTCCAACGCTGCACGCTGTACCAACGAGACCCCGCCGCGAGGCGGGGTTTCTTTTTGTCTCCATGCGGCCGCATGCCTGCCTGGAGGATGGGCGCGAAGGATGGTGGACGGGCGTGCGCGCCGTTGCCGATGAAACAGTTGGTCGCTGCCAGAAGCTGTGTTATCAATGCACTCCAATGAACGCCAACCGCGCCAGCTTTTATTTTTGGTACTACGGTTTTCCGATGCCACTGGCGGAGGAAGGAGCGCGTTCACCCTGAAGAAAGCCTTCAGACGCATCCCGAAAGCCGCCAGCAAAACTGGCGGCTTTTTTGTTGCCCGCACGAATGACACCGACCTGCCAGAGCCTGACCCACACCTTCTGATCCACGCGCCGAGACAAGAGAGCCAACGCCATGCCCGCCCATACCGACGACCTGCGCATCCGCAAGATCGAGCCGCTGACCAAGCCTGCCGAACTCATTGCGGAGTTTCCCTGCGACGAGGCCGTATCCAACACGGTGGCCGGCGCGCGCACCGCATTGCACGAGATCCTGCACGGCCGCGATGACCGCCTGGCCGTGGTGATCGGGCCGTGCTCGATCCACGACACCACCGCGGCCATGGAATACGCCAGGCGTCTGCGCCCGCTGCGTGATGCGCTGGGTGGCGAGCTGGAGATCATCATGCGCGTGTACTTCGAAAAGCCGCGCACCACCATTGGCTGGAAGGGGCTGATCAACGATCCGCGGCTGGATGGCAGCTTCCGTATCAACGAGGGCCTGGCGACCGCGCGCACCCTGTTGCGCGACATCAACGCGCTGGGCCTGCCGGCCGGCTGCGAGTACCTGGACACGATCTCGCCGCAGTACATCTCCGATCTGGTGGCCTGGGGCGCGATCGGTGCGCGGACAACCGAGAGCCAGATCCATCGGGAAATGGCCAGCGGCCTGTCCTGCCCGGTCGGCTTCAAGAACGGCACCAGTGGCGACGTGAAAATCGCCGTCGATGCGGTCGGCGCCGCCTCTCACCCGCACCATTTCCTGGCTGTCACCAAGGAGGGCCAGTCGGCCATCGCCGCCACCACCGGCAACCCGGATTGCCATGTGATCCTGCGCGGCGGCAAGACGCCCAACTTTGATGCGGCCAGCGTGCAGGCGGCCAGCGAGGTCCTGGAGAAGAACGGGCTGGCGCCGCGCCTGATGGTCGATGCCAGCCACGCCAACAGCAGCAAGAAGCCGGAAAACCAGCCCAAGGTGATCGATGACATCGCCGCTCAGCTGGAAGCGGGTGAGCAGCGCATCGTTGGCGTCATGGTCGAAAGCCATTTGGTGGCCGGCCGTCAGGAACTGGTGGAAGGGCAGTCACTGACCTACGGCCAGAGCATCACCGATGGCTGCATCGGCTGGGACGATTCGGTGGCCGTGCTGGAGCGCCTGGCGCAGGCCGTGCGTCGCCGTCGCGCGCGGCAGATCTCCGCTGCGGCCTGATGCCGGCGGCAGGCTGCCGCCGATGGCCTTTGCGCGGCCTGCACCGGGCCGTGCGGCATGCTCGCCGGCATGAACCCACCTCCCGCAACGGATGCGCCCACGCCGGCATCGTTACCGCCGTCCCCCACACGGCCCCCGGCGCGCTGGCGTCCGCCGCGCTGGGCTACACGCGGCGCGCTGCTCCTGCTGCTGCTCTACGCTGCGTATCTCCTCGCTGGCAATGTGTTTCTCAACACGCCCCTGGGCCAGCAGGTGGTCAACCGGAAGCCGGAAAAATTCCACATGCACTGGCAGCGTGGACTGACCTGGTGGCCGGGCCAGGTGGTGCTGTGGGACGTTGCGCTGGGGGGCCAGGTGCGCCGCAATCAATGGAATGTCCAGGCGACACGCGCGAGCGGCCATATCGGTCTCTGGCCGCTATGGAGCCGGCGTTTGCGCATGACGGGCGTCGATGCCAGCGACGTGCGCGCGCAGGTCATCCAGGTGGAGCACGAGCTGCCGCCGCCCGCGTATCGCCCGGGCGGCTGGAGGCTGGAATTTCCTTCGATCCGCAGCGACAGCGTCCTGGGCGGTAGTTGGGGTGCGTTGAAGATTGCCGGGCGGGGAAGCGCACAGGTTGGCTTCAACAAGCAGTTGCGCGGTGGCCCCATGCAGTTGCTGCCCTCACAGGCCGACCTGCAGGGCGCGCAAGTGTTGCTGCGGGGGCTGGAACTGTTGCATGCAGCTCACCTCAAGGCCGGTTTTTCCATCGAACCGCATCGCAGCGCGCAGGCCAGTGGCGTGGAGAAGCTTGATCTCACCCGGATCAGCCTCTCGGTGGATGGCGCCACGGCAGGGCTGGCGCTGCAGCAGCAGGAAGATGGCCGCGTGCAGGTCCAGGTCGAACCCGGTGCCGGACAGGCGCGTGGCCAGCTGGCTTTTGCCGAAGGCGCGCTGCGGCCAGGGGGGGCGTTGCATTGGCGCATGCCGGTGCGGATCACCGACATGCAGGGTCGAGAGCACCACAACACCCTGCAGGCACACTTGCGCGTGGACGAGGATCTGCACCTGCAGGCGACGCTGCCGCAGCAGGCCCACGGCGTGCTGTCGGCGGATGTGGATGTCAGGCTCGACGGGCGTCAGGTGATCGTTCCTGAGCTGCGCATGGTGTTGCCCAGGACCTCGGGACGGGTGGCGGGGCGCTGGCAGTTCTCCAGCCTGAAGTGGCTGGCGCGCCTGTTCGTCGATGCGCCCTGGCTGTCGCTGGACGGCGCGGGCGAAGTGGAAGGCGATTTGCGTCTGGACCATGGCGTGCTGGTACCCGGCAGCCGAATGGCCGTGCCGCGCGTGGAGGCGGTGGCGGTGCTTGTGGGCAGTCGCGTGGAAGGGCTCGCCACGGCCGAGGCCACGCTGAAGGAGATGAAGGGCGAGCCGCGCTCGCACGTGGCGGTACGCATGCAGCGTTTCTCGGTGTCGCCACTGGATGCGCCCAAGGCGCGCTTCGTCCAAGGCAACGATCTGCAGTTGACGCTCGATGGCCCGGCCGACCTGGTGCGCATGCGTGATGAACTGCAGGCGCGAGCGCGTTTCCGCAATGCGCGTGTCCCGGATCTGCGCGCCTACAACCGGTATCTGCCCAATGCGCACCTGTGGTTCGAGGGCGGACAGGGCGCGCTGTCCGGTGACGTGCAGTTGGATGCCGCCGGGCGCGTGGGCCGCGGCCGCGTGGATCTGCGCGGGGAGGCGGCGCGTGTCCGTGCGGCAGGCATCGCGCTCACCGGGGATGTGGACATCGCGCTGCGCTTGAAGCGCGCGGATCTGCAGCGTTATCGCTTCGACATGGCCGGCAGCCGCGTGGGCCTGCGCAACGTCAGCCTCCAGGACGGCAAAGGCAGTCGCAGCGATTGGTGGGCCAGCCTGGATCTGGCGCGTGCCTCGCTGAATTGGAATCGCCAGCTGGAAGTGCAGGGCAGCGTGCAGGCGCGAATGAAGAACGTCGCGTTCGTGCTGGATCTGTTCTCGCAGCAGAAGGACTATCCCAAGTGGATCTTCAACCTGATCGATGCCGGCCAGGCGCAGGTCACCACCCAAGTGGACTGGCGCGGCGAGACCTTGCTGTTGCGCGATATCCGCGCGCGCAACGATCGCTTCGCGCTGGATGGTCAATTCCGCCTGCAGGGCGAACGCCCGCATGGCGACCTCTATGCGTCCTGGGGCGTACTGGGCATGGCGGTGGAGCTGCGCGATAAGCAGCGCCAATTTCACGTGCTCGGTGCGCGGCGCTGGTACGACCGGCAACCACGGCTGATGCCCTGACGGTTCATTCGATTTTGGAATCCAGTGCATGCATTTTTTATTGCGCTGCAGCGTGCATCCCCCCGAAGTTGGGGGCACAGTGGCCCCGCATCCCGACGTGGGGGAGGGAGCAGGCCCGTACTGGCGCAAGCCGTTACGGGCTTTTTTATTGTCTTGCGGGCACGGGGAGTAGAATGGCCCACATGGCCGAGACAACTCCCCGCAGCATTCCGCTCCAGATCGTCAGCGCACCTGTCGCCGCTTCCATGGAAGCCGGTGCCAAGCAGGTAGCCGCCGCCAAGATCGCCCGCTCCCCCGTGCAGTTCGCCGAAGCGCCGGTGCTGCGAAAGCCATCTTGGATCCGCGTGCGGATTCCATCCGGCAACGCCGTCGCCAACCTCAAGGCCAAGCTGCGCGAGAACCGGTTGGTCACTGTGTGCGAAGAGGCCAGCTGCCCGAACATCCACGAATGCTTCGGCCACGGCACGGCGACCTTCATGATCCTGGGTGAGGTCTGCACGCGTCGCTGCTCGTTCTGCGACGTGGCGCATGGCCGGCCCAAGCCGCCGGATCTGAATGAGCCGGTCAGCCTGGGCAACACGGTGGCCGACATGGGGCTGAAGTACGTGGTGGTCACCAGCGTGGATCGCGACGATCTGCGTGACGGTGGTGCGCAGCATTTCACCGACTGCATCGCGGCGATCCGTGCGCGCTCGCCAGGCACCCGCATCGAGATCCTGACCCCGGACTTCCGTGGCAAGGGCCGCATGGACCGTGCGCTGGAAATTCTGGCTACCAACCCGCCGGATGTGTTCAACCACAACATCGAAACCGTGCCTGACCTGTACACCAACGTCCGTCCCGGTGCCGATTACCAGTGGTCGCTGACCCTGCTGCAGAAGTTCAAGGCACAGCATCCGGCCCTTCCGACCAAGTCCGGCATCATGCTCGGCCTGGGCGAGGACATGGAGCAGGTGCGCGCGACGTTGCGCGACCTGCGTGCCCACGATGTGGACATGGTCACCATCGGCCAGTACCTGCAGCCCAGTGCGCACCACCATCCGGTGCTGCGTTATTGGACACCGGAAGAATTCAAGGCGCTGGAGGTCTACGGCTACGAGCTGGGCTTCACTCACGTTGCTTCCGGACCCATGGTGCGTTCGTCCTATCACGCCGACCAGCAGGCCGCCGGCGCGGGCGTCGCCGCCTGATCTGCTACGGGCACCGCACGTCCGGTGCCCATTCACAATCTGCTACAACCCCGGCGATAGTCTGGCTTCGGGGAGCAACACACCGCGTGCAACTTCCGGCACTGTGGTGTGGTCTGTTTCCTCCGCAGTCTGTCCCCACCGGTCTGGTGCCTGAGTAGCCGAATGAAAGTCAAAACCCCTGTTGCACTCCTGCTTGTCGCCGCACTGGCCACGCCGCTGGCCTTGATGGCCCGCTCCGACAACAAGCCCGCACCGTCCACGCCGACCGGTCCGACGACAGACCAATCCACCGCGGGCAAGCTGGTCTATGGCGTGCTGTCGGACAGCCGCTATGCGTATCGACCCAAGAAGCTGGACGACACCCTGTCGCAGGATGTTTTTCGCCGCTATCTGAAAGCGCTGGACAACAACAAGCAGTTCTTCACGGCCGAGGACATCGCCAAGTTCGAGCCGCTGAAGACGCAGATGGATGACGCCATCATCGGCGGCACGCTGACACCTGCGTACGACATCTTCACCGTCTACCGTCAGCGCGTGCAGCAGCGCGTGGATTACGCGCGTGGGCTGTTGAAGCAGAACTTCGACTTCACCAGCGACGCGCGCTGGGATTACGACCGCGAAGACCTGCCCTGGGCCAGCGCGACGGATCTGGATGCGATCTGGAAGAAGTCGGTGATGAACGACTGGCTGCGGCTGAAACTGGCCGGCAAGCAGCCCGAGGAGATCCGCAAGACGCTGGACAAGCGCTACGCCACCCTGCTGCGCAGCGTGAACGAGCTGGAGAGCCAGGACGTCTTCCAGACGTTCCTCAATGCGTATACCAATTCGATCGACCCGCACACCGACTACTTCACCCCACGCACGGCCGAGACCTTCAATCAGCAGATGTCGCTATCGCTGGAGGGCATCGGTGCAGTGCTGCAGCGGCAGGAAGACTACGTGGCCATCCGGGAGGTGGTACCCGGCGGTCCGGCCGACCTGTCAGGCAAGATCAAGCCGGGTGCGCGCATCTCTGGCGTCGGCCAGGGTGCGTCTGGCGAGATGACCGACGTGATCGGCTGGCGCACCGATGACGTGGTCGAGCTGATTCGCGGCAAGAAGGGCACGCAGGTGCGGCTGGAATACCTGCCGGCGGCCGGTGGCGTGGATGGCCCCAGTGCGCTGGTCACCATCACCCGCGATCGGGTGAAGCTGGAAGAACAGGCGGCCAAGTCCGAGACCATCAAGGTGCCCGGCCAGGACGGTGCGCCGGAACGCAAGATCGGCGTGATCAAGCTGCCGGCGTTCTATCAGGATTTCGAGGGGCGTCGCCGCAACCCGAACGACTTCACCTCGGCCACGCGTGACGTTGCGCGCCTGCTCAAGAAGTTCGAAGACGAGAAGGTCGATGGCGTGGTGATGGATCTGCGCGACAACGGCGGTGGCTCGCTGGACGAGGCAGTGGAGTTGACCGGCCTGTTCATCGACCAGGGGCCGGTGGTGCAGGTGCGTGAGTCCGGTGGGCGCGTCAACGTGAGTGCCGATCGTACGGCGGGCACCTCCTATGACGGTCCGCTGGCGGTGATGATCAACCGGGGCTCGGCCTCTGCCTCGGAGATTTTCGCCGGCGCCATCCAGGATTACGGTCGTGGCCTGGTGATCGGTGAGACCACCTTCGGCAAGG
>JBEVNH010000119.1:0-22183 GCA_040508175.1 Pseudoxanthomonas sp. | reverse complement strand
TGGAGACGCTGGTGCGGGCGGATGTCGCCGCGCACGGCGGATTGCATTGCGTGTTGGTGGACGAGGCCCAGTTTCTCTCACGCACGCAGGTCTGGCAGTTGACCGAGGTGGTGGATGCGCTGCGCCTGCCGGTGCTGTGCTACGGGCTGCGCACGGATTTCCGCGGCGAACTGTTCGAAGGCAGCCAGTACCTGCTGGCCTGGGCCGATGAGCTGAGCGAGATCAAGACCATCTGCCACAGCGGGTCCAAGGCCACCATGACCGTGCGCGTGAACGAAGCCGGACGCGCAGTGCAGGACGGGCCGCAGGTGGAGATCGGCGGCAACGAGCGCTACGTGTCGGTCAGCCGTGCCGAGTTCAAGAAGATCACCCGCGGCGAAGGCACCATCGAGCCCCTGCAGGCACCGCTGCCGCTCTGAGCACCTGTTCGACGTTCGTCACGCGCGCCAGCGGGCAGGCGCAGCAGGACTTCGGGCAGGGGCTGGGGCCGCTCAGCTTGATGGCGTCGTGGCCGTGCGCGCCTGGCAGGCCAGGCGGATCTGCGTGACCTGCCGCGGAATCGTGCCGCCATCGGGTTGCGTGGCGTGCAGTTGCCGTTCCAGCGCTTCCAAAGTACGGAGCGCGGAGGCACGCTGGCCATGCAGGCAGCGGGCTTCGGCCGCGTACGCCTGCGCGCGCCAGCGCAATTTGGGGAACTCGCTGCCGCTGCCGGGCAGCTGCGTCAGGTGGTCCAGCAGTTGCAGGGCCGGCCCGTCCAGCGGCTCGCTGCGGGCCGCGAACCGGGCCTGGGTGACTTCAGCGTAGCGGGTGCGTGGATCCTGCGCACCGTAGCCCACGCGCGTGAGCTTGACCGCACGGTCCAGCCAGGGCGCGGCCGCTGCCGCATCGCGGGTTGCCATGACGTCGCCGATCAGGCGGTCGGTCTCGCCGATCAGCGCATGGCTGGCGCCAAAGCGGGTGACGCGCATCTGCCGTGCAGCCTGCAGCGCGGTCAGCGCCTCCTCGTCATGCCCGGCCTCGTGCAGCACCAGGGCGTAGTTGAACAAGCCGCCGGGGAGCCCGCCCGGCTGCAGGGCCGCGTTTTCCTCGTGCCGCCAGATACCCACCGCCCGTCGGACATCGGCCAGTGCCTCGGTCATCTGGCCGCGCTCCATGGCGATGATCCCCATCGAGTTCCAGGCCAATGCCACTTCGCGATGTTCTGGACCCAACGCGGCCTCGGTCTGCGCCAGCAGCGCGCGCATCTGGGGTTCAGCCAACGCGTATTGGCCCAGGTCGACCTGCACGGCCAGCCGCTGGCGGCGCAGCGACAGCAGCAGCGGGTGCTCGTGGCGCTGGATGCGCTCGGCCAGGGCGATGGCCTGGTCGTAGGTCCGCAGCGCCATGGCGCTGTCGCCCTGTCCGCGATAGGCCATGCCCAGGCTGCGCAGGATCTCCACCGCCAGCGGGCTATCGGCGCTGGCGCGCTGCTGTTGCCAGGCCAATGCGCCACGGAAGCCGTTGATCGCATCTTCACTGCGGCCCAGATCGTTCTGCAGCAGGGCCAGGTCGAACAGGTTCTCGGCGATGCCGGGTGCGTTGTCCAATGCGCGCCGCAGCGCCATCGCGCGCTCGTACAGCGCCTTGGCTTGCTCGCGCTGGCCCTGCAGGCGCCGGCAGCGACCGTATTGTGAGAGGTAATCCGATTCGATCTGCCTGGACAGCAGGCGATCCTGCAGCGGGCGCAGGGGCCACAGCGGTTCGAGCAGCGCGACGCAATCTCCAGTGCGGCCCAGAAGACGCAACGCGCGCGCGTGCAAGGCAGCTGCGGAGTAGCGCAGATCGGCCGAGGCGTCGTCGCCCAGGTGCTGCAGCAACTGTTGCTGGCGCTCCAGCAGTTCCAGGGCGTGCGCGTAGTCCCCCGCGGCGATCTGCAGGCGCGCCAGCACGCCCAGCAGTTCGGCGTGCGCGGCCGGGAAGGTGGACAGCTCTTGCTCGCCGCGGCGCTCGCCTTCCTCCAGCAGCCGCCGGGTTTCGTCGGCATGGCCATCGCTGCGGCGGCCTGCGTCCTCGAACAGGCCGATGACGAAATCCTGCATGACCTGCGCACGACGGGCCTCGTTCACCGCCTGCCGGGTCTGCCAGAAGCTGATGCCCGCTGCGGCCAGCAGGCCCACGGCGAACAGCGTGCCGAAGGCGATGCCCCAGCGGTGGCGGTGCAGGTATTTCTGCAGCCGGTAACCCAGGCTCTGGGGGCGCGCCTGCACCGGCCGGCCTTCGCGGTGGTGCTCCAGGTCCAGCGTGAGTGCTTCCACCGAGGGATAGCGCTGCTCGGGCGATTTGGCCAGCGCCTTGAGCGCGATGTTGTCCAGGTCGCCAGACAGCTGCCGCGCCAGGCGCTTGTGCTCGGCCGTGGGCACCCGGTCGGTCCGCCGCAGGACCGCGATCGAGGGCTTGAGCGGCTCGACGCTGAGGATGGCGCGTTCCCACTCGGCATCGCTCTGCCGGCGCAGGCGATACGGCTTGTCGCCGGTCATCAGCTCGTACATCACCACGCCCAGCGAATAGACATCGGTGCGGGTGCTGACCGGTTCGCCGCGGATCTGTTCGGGCGCGGCGTAGTGCAGGGTGAAGGCGCGCACCTCGGTGCGGGCACCGTCAGCGGCGACTTCGCCCAGCAGCTTGGCGATGCCGAAATCCAGCAGCTGCACCTGGCCATCGGCGGTGACCAGGATGTTGGAGGGCTTGAGGTCGCGGTGGACCACCAGATTCGTGTGCGCGTGGCTGACCGCCTGGCAGACCTGGTTGAACAGTTCCAGCCGTGCTTCCAGGGTCAGCGGCGTGCGGCGGCAGTAGTCGGTGATGGTCTCGCCTTCGACGTAGTCCAGCACCAGGTACGGCTGGTTTTGGTCGCTGACGCCGGCGCCGAGCAGGCGCGCGATATTGGGATGGGCGAGCCTTGCGAGGATCTGGCGCTCGCGCGCGAAGCGGTCCTGCAAGCCCGGGTCGGCCACGCCGGGGCGCAGCAGCTTGAGGGCGACCTTGCGCTCATACAGCCCATCGGCGCGCTCGGCCAGCCAGACCATGCCCATCCCGCCTTCGCCCAGTGGCTGGATCAGCTTGTACGGGCCGATGCGGGTATCGCGCAGGTCGGCAGGCGCACGCTCGGGGATCAGGGGCGTATCGAGGATGGAGGTCTGGTCTTCCTCCAGTGCCAGCAGGGCCGTCAGCTCGTCGGCCAGCGCGGCATCGTCCTTGCGGATGTCCGCCAGCCGCGCGGCACGCGCGGTTGCGGTCAGCTCAAGCAGGACGTCCAGTTGCGGGGACAGGCGCTGCCAGCGTGCGGCATCCATGGGCGTGCGATGGGGCTAAAGCGATGGGCGCGCTTCAGTCCTCATGCCCCATCGAGGCCATGAGGAACAGCCGGGCTTTCTGCCAGTCGCGGCGGATGCTGCGCTCGGAGCGCTGCATCAGTTCGGCGATCTGCAGCTCGGACAGGCCGGCGAAGTAGCGCAGCTCCACCACCTTGGCCAGGCGCTCGTCCACGTTGAACAGCTTGTCCAACGCACTGTTGAGCGCCAGCGTGGTTTCATCCAGGCGCAGCCCGCCTTCCACGTCTTCCGGGATCTCGGCAACACGCTTGAGATCGCCGCCGCGCTTGCGTGCCAGCCGGCTGCGCGCGTAATCCACCACCACGCTGCGCATGGCCGAGGCGGCATAGGCGAAGAAGTGCGCGCGGTCGTCGAAGCGGGCCGCGCCACTGCTGCCCAGCAGCTTCAAATAGGATTCGTGCACCAGCGCGGTGGCGTCCAGGGTCTGGTGTTGCTGGCCGGCCAGCTGGCGCCGGGCCATGGTGTGCAGCTCCTGGTAAAGCGTGGTCAGGACGCGGTCGAGCGCGGCGCGGTCCCCCTCGCGCGCCGATCCCAGCCACAGGGTGATATCGGCAGCCTCGTCCATTGTGATCTGGTTCCCCACTGAGCGAGCGGCGACTATAGCCGCAACCGCAGGCGCGCGCGCAGAGCCTGGGCATGTGGGGCCGGGCGACGTTGGTTCTTCAGCCGTGGCGCGGCTGGCAGGGGTGCATCGCGCCCGCTGCCAGCGCCCTCGGCTGCGCTAGCGCTGGCACGACGGACACCACACGCTGGCGCGTTGGCCGATGCTGGCATGGCGCAGCGTCCGCCCGCAGCGCAGGCAGGCCTGGCCTTCGCGCCCATAGACGGACAGTTCCTGCTCGAAATAGCCGGGCAGGCCGTCGGGACTGATGAAGTCGCGCAACGTCGTGCCGCCGCGGCTGATGGCATAACCCAGGATGGACTTCACCGCCGCCGCCAACCCCAGGTAGCGCTCACGCGAGACCTTGCCGGCCTGCCGCAGCGGCGAGATCCCGGCCATGAACAGGCTTTCGGCGGCATAGATGTTGCCGACGCCCACCACCACGCGCTGGTCCATCAGAAAGCTCTTGATCGGCGCGCTGCGGCCGCGACTGAGCGTGAACAGGGTGTCGCCATCAAAGGCGTCGGAGAGCGGCTCGGGCCCCAGGTTGCGCAGCAGCTCGTGGGTCTCGCCGATGGGTTGCCACAGCAGGCAGCCAAACCGGCGTGGATCGTTGAAGCGCAGTGCCTGGCCCGAGTCCAGCAGGAGGTCCACGTGATCATGTGGGCGCAGCGGCGTGTCGGCAGGCAGCACGCGCAGGCTGCCGCTCATGCCCAGGTGCAGCAGCGCCGCGCCGGCCTCGGTTTCCAGCAACAGGTACTTGGCACGGCGGCTCACACGGTCGATGCGCTGGCCGGGCAACTGTCGGGGGATCGCATCGGGAATTGGCCAACGCAGGTCCGGGCGGCGCAGGACGACCTGGCGCACGCGTCGGCCTTCCACATGCGGAGCCAGGCCGCGACGGGTGGTTTCGACTTCGGGCAGCTCGGGCACGGGATCTTGGCCGTCAGGGAGGGGGGGGCAGCAACATGGGGCGGGCCGGCGCGTGCCCAAGCGGTGGCGTGCGAAGCGGTCAGCTGCTGGCGAAGTAGCGGCCGTTGTCGTATCGCACCTTCAACGCGCCGCCGTAGGCCTGGCTGAGCAGGTCATCGGTCAGCACGGCCGCACGCGTACCATCAGCCAGCACCTGGCCCTCGCGCAGCAGCACGATCCGGTCGATCTCCGGCACGATCTCCTCGATGTGGTGGGTCACCAGCACCAGGGTGATGCCATCGCGCGCCAGCTGCGACATCAGCACGGTGAAATCGCGCTGGGCGATCAGGTCCAGGCCGGCGGTGGGTTCATCCAGCAGCAGCGCCTTCGGACCATGCACCATCGCGCGGGCAATCAGCACGCGCCGCATCTGCCCGGTGGACAGCGCGCCGACTTGGCGCTCGGCCAATGCCAGTGCGCCGACCTGGTCCAGCGTCTGCCGCGCGCGTGCGCGCTGCGCGGCCGTGACGTCCTCATCGATCGGCAAGGCGAAGCTGGCGAAGAAGCCCGTCACCACCGCGTCTTCCACCGTCAGCGACGGCATGGACTGCAGGTCGGCGGTGAGATCGCTGGTGACCACGCCCAGCTGCGCGCGCAATGTCTGCGTGCGCCAACGCGCCTGGCCCATCAACCGCACGGGGGCCTCGCCTTCGCGCGCCAGCGGGTACAGCTCGCGGTTGATCAGCTTGATGAAGGTGGACTTGCCGCAACCATTGGCGCCCAGCAGCGCGGTGTGCTGCCCCAGCTCGATGCGCAGGGAGAGGTCGTCCAGTGCGTGGGTGTCGCCACGGATCACGGTGGCGCGGTCGAGTTCGATCAGGGGTGCAGCAACTGGGGTGTCTGTCATGAATGCAACGTCGCCGTCATGTACACCATACGGCGACGACGGGTGAAGTCCGGGGAAGGAGCCCCCATTATGACCAGCAAGCCCCTGGGAGGGGCGCGAGATGGGACGCGGACACATGGCTTGGGTTGAGTTTCTGGTGGGCGGCGTGACCGGCTTGAATGCCTGGGCGCTGGTGTTGGTGGGGCTGGCCTTCGTGCAGCTGACCATCTTCGCGGTCACGCTGTACCTGCATCGCAGCCAGGCGCATCGCGGGGTGGATTTCCATCCGGCTATCGCGCATGTGTTCCGCTTCTGGACCTGGCTGACCACATCGATGATCACGCGCGAGTGGGTCGCCATCCATCGCAAGCACCACGCCAAGGTGGAAACCGAGGAAGACCCGCACAGCCCGCAAGCCAAGGGTATCGGCCGCGTGTTCTGGCATGGCGCGGAACTGTACCGGCAGGCGCGCGCGGAGCGCGCCGACATCACCCAGTACGGCAAGGGCGCGCCGGAAGACTGGATCGAACGGCATCTGTATACACCGCACGCCAACCTCGGGCCGGTGGCGCTGCTGGCGATGAACTTCGTGCTGTTCGGCCTACCAGGTATCGCGCTGTGGGCGATCCAGATGGCGTGGATTCCGTTCTGGGCCGCGGGCGTGATCAACGGCCTGGGGCACTGGTGGGGGTATCGCAATTTCGAGTCGGCCGACACCTCCACCAACCTGACGCCGTGGGCGGTGTGGATCGGTGGCGAGGAGCTGCACAACAACCACCATGCTTTCCCCAGCTCGGCGCGGTTCTCGATGCGGCGCTGGGAGTTCGACATTGGCTGGGCGGCGATTCGCGTCCTGTCGTTGCTGGGCCTGGCCAAGGTGCTGCGCGTGGCCCCGCGCCTGGATCTGCGGCCGAACATCCATGTGCCCGACGCGGACACGCTCAGGGCGCTGTTGGCGCACCGCTTCCACGCCATGACCGACTACCAGCGCCATGTGCTGGGCCCGGCGCTGCGCGAAGAGGCCGCACAGGCCGGCGCGAAACTGCGCACGCTGCTGCCTTCACGCCTGCGCCGCGGGCTGGTCGATGACGGCCGCTGGCTCAAGCCCGATGCGCGTGAACAGATGCAGCGTTGGGTGGAACAGCATCCGCGCATCCAGTCATTGGTTGAACACCGCCGCCGCCTGTCCGCCGTGCTGGAAGCCCGCAGCCACGATGCGGCCGAGCGCCTGCGCCAGCTGCAGCAGTGGTGCCAGGAGGCCGAGGCCAGCGGCATCCGCGCGCTGCAGGATTACGCGGTGCGCCTGCGGGGTTATTCGTTGGCGCCATAAGTGGTCGACGGATCGGATGCGCTGGTGTTCAGGCCGGAGGCTGGAGCACTGCGTTGCTGATATTCGTCAATCTGCTGATCCTTCTTTTGCCCGTCGCGATGATCGGCAACGTGATCTACGTGATCGAGCTGAAAGAGCTCCTGCGCGCCATGGAGCGAGAGTTCCATGGAGTCTGGCTGCAGCTCGGTTCCCCACGGATGGGGCACGCCACGCGCACCGTGGTGATGCCGATCCTCAAGGGCAGGTTCGCGGCGGCTGCGCAGCTTGATATGCAGCAGCAAGCGAGGTGCGACAGGCTCAGGGTGTACCTGGTCGTGCTGCTCATGTATTGGGTCATGGCCACACCCATTTTCCTTTTCACCGCCTACAGGGATTACAGTCCAGCGGTTGTTTCGCAGTGAAAGACGCGGCCATCGTGCAGTCGACGCGTTGTGCTGGACAATGACGCATGCGCTCGCTCCTTCTTGCCCTCAGCTGCCTGCCTTGTCTTGCCCTGGCGCAGGTCACCGCCACCGGCGACTACCTCTCGCGGATGGACCGCGATGGCGATGGCCGCGTCAGCCTCGACGAATACCTGGCATGGATGAGTTACAGCTTCGACGCGCGCGATCGCAATGGCGATGGGGTGCTGTCGGTCGATGAGCTGCCCGGGGGGCATGGTCCTGTGATTACGCGCGCGCAGCACCGCCAGCGCCTGGCCGCGACGTTCCACAAGCAGGACGTCAATGGCGATGGCTATCTGAGCGCACGTGAGTTGGCGGCCCCGCCGCAGTAAGCACGGCGCGGCATGGCGCCGCAGGTCGTCGATAGCGGGCCACGCCAGGCGACGCAGCTCGGGTTGCATCGCCTGACCGGCGCGCCCGCATGCGTCTCCAGATCCGAAAACGGTGTCTGCCGGGAAAGGGGGCGTGAAGCCAGACTCCGCTGGAAGGTGCGTGCCCAGCGTTGCGGAGACTGAAGATGCCACGACATGGCCCTGCCGGGCTTGGATGGCGGCCCCGAACGCATCCAGGGCGACGTATCGCCATCCCTGCAACGCAACAGGCCGCCCGAAGGCGGCCTGTTGCTTACAACGTGGCGTCAATGATTACTTGGTGATGTCCACGTTCCTGGTATCGCGTAGGAACAGTGCACCAATCACCAGTGTCATCAGCGCGATGCCGATCGGGTACAGCAGGCCCTTGTACATGTCACCGGTGCCCGCCACCAGGCCGAACGAGATGGCTGGCAGGAAGCCACCGAACCAGCCATTGCCGATGTGGTAAGGCAGGGACATGGAGGTATAGCGGATGCGGGTCGGGAACAGTTCGACCAGATAGGCCGCGATCGGTCCGTAGACCATGGTCACGTACAGCACCAGCAACCACAGCAGGAACACCGTCAGCGGGATGTTGATGCGGGCGGTATCGGCCTTTTCCGGATAGCCCGATGCGGTCAGCTGTGTCTTGAGTGCCTTGCCGAATTCAGCGGTGCGGGCCTTCAGGTCATCACCGACCAGTCCTTCGCCCTCGAACGAGGCCACCTCGGCATTGCCGATGTTGACCTTGGCCAGGGCCCCGGCCGGCGCGGCCTGCACGCTGTAGGGCACGCCAGCCTTGGTCAGCGCGGTGGCGGCGATGTCGCAGGAGCTGGTGAACTTGCGCACGCCCACCGGATCGAACTGGAAGCTGCAGGTGTCCGGGTTGGCGATGATCACGGCCGGTGCACGGGTGCGGGCTTCTTCGATAGCCGGATTGGCAGAGTGGGTCAGTCCCTTGAAGATCGGGATGTAGGTCACCGCGGCCAGCAGGCAGCCGAACAGGATGATCTTCTTACGGCCGATGCGGTCGGACAGCCAGCCGAAGAAGATGAAGAATGGCGTGGCCAGCAACAGTGCCGCGGCGATCAGCAGGTAGGAGACGGTGGCGTCGACCTTCAGCGTGCTGCTCAGGAAGAACAGCGCATAGAACTGGCCGCCATACCAGACCACGGCCTGGCCCGCAGTGGCACCAAACAGCACCAGCAGCATCAGCTTGAGGTTGCCGCCCTTCATGCTGTCGCGGAACGGCTGCTTCGATCCCTTGCCCTCGGCCTTCATCTGCTGGAACAGCGGCGACTCGCTCAGCTGCAGGCGGATCCAGACCGACACGCCCAGCAGGATGATCGAACCCAGGAACGGGATGCGCCAGCCCCAGGCTTCGAACGCCTCGGTGCCCAGGCCCAGGCGGCAGGCCAGGATCACCAGCAGCGACAGGAACAGGCCCAGCGTGGCCGTGGTCTGGATGAAGGCGGTATACAGGCCGCGCTTGCCTTCCGGGGCGTGTTCGGCGACATACGTGGCGGCGCCGCCATACTCACCGCCCATGGCCAAACCTTGCGCCAGTCGCAGCACGATCAGGATCACCGGTGCCGCCACGCCGATAGAGGCGTAGTTGGGCAGTACACCCACCAGGAAGGTGGAGATGCCCATGATCAGGATCGTCACCAGGAACGTGTACTTGCGCCCGATGCGATCACCCAGGCTGCCGAAGAACGCCGCGCCGAACGGACGTACGAAGAAGCCGGCGGCAAAGGCCAGCAGCGCGAAGATCATGCCAGTGGTTTCATTGACGCCACTGAAGAACTGCTTGGCGATGATCGCCGCCAACGAGCCATACAGGTAGAAGTCGTACCACTCGAAAACCGTGCCAAGGCTCGAGGCGAAGATCACCTTTTTGTGGCCCTGGGTGAGTGCGGCCTTCTGGCCGCCTGGGATGGCGCTGCTGGACATGAAGCTTCCCCTCCGAAGCAATGATGCTGGCGTGAGCGACACCGGCACGCGGGCCGGCGGGAGTGGGGTGGGTCGTCAGCGGCATCCCTCCCAGGTGCCGCCGGCGACCCGCACCCGGTGCGATCAGAAGCTGTACTTGGCGGTGAACTGCAGGCGCGAGATGTCGCCCGAGTCACCGCTGACCACGTTGCGACGGCCGTACATCAATTCGGCGCCGATATCGACCTTGGGAAGCGGCGAATAGAACAGGTTGGCGCGCAGGCTCTGCATGCGCGTGGTGCCCATCGGCCCGGTGCGGGTGATCTCGCGGTCCATGTCCACGATCGAATACATCATCGTGCTGCGCAGGGTCGGGGTGAACTTGTGGTTCCAGCCCACCCAGCCGGCCATCGTGTCGATGGTGTGCAGGTTGCCGAGGGCATCCACTTCCACGTCCGGGCCGCTGCCCAGGCCCATGTAGCTGGCAATGCCGTTGCCATAGGTGGCCTGGTAGCTGATGGCGTTGGTCGGGCTGATGATCCACTTGCCGCCCGCGGTGACCGCGCCACCGAAAGCGGTGTCATCGGTCACGGCTGTCTGCGTGGCGAACTCGCGTGCGATGGCCGCCACGCCGAAGCTGCCCCAGTCGCCCTTCCAGCCGTAGCGTACCGTCAGGTCCGGCATGCCGCCGCGGTCGGACGCCAACGTGGCGCCGCCGCCGTTGAACGCGCTGGTGAGGGTCTCCGGGTTTTCCGCCGAGATGCTCAGCCCGCCCTTGGTATAGCGGATCTGTGCGCGACGGCTGAAGAGAATGCCATCGGTCGGGCCCAGGATATCGGCCGCTTCCGGGAAGTTGCTGGCATCGATGAAGTTCGACCAGGTCTGGCCAGCCAGCCAATTGTTCCACGACAGGTAGGCGTGGCGTAGCGTGCTGCCGTGCAGGTTGTTGATCTGGTTGGAGACGTTGTCCGAGCCGAAGAAATCCATCTCGATGAAGCCCGTGATGCGGTTGCCTTCTTCGGTGATGGTGTCCACGCCCACGTTGAAGCGTGAGAACTTGGCGTGGAAATCGGTATCGACGCCGCCCGCCTCGCCGCCGACGGGTGTCTGCTGCGGGATGTACAGCAAGCGGCCCACCGCGCCTTCGCCCAGCGCACCGTCGTAGGTCTTGGTGGTCAGGAAATCGGCCTTGAGGAAGCCGCCGAAGCGGATCGTGGTGTTGGGGTTGGCGCCAGGCGTGAGGGTGATGCCCTGGATCGGCTTGTTCTGCGGCTGCACGGCCACCGGTTGCGCCACCGGGCCACTGCCCGGCGTGCCCGGGAATTTCGGCTGTGTGGTGCTGGCCACGGCTGGCGGCGCCGAGGTGACCGGGGCGGTGGGCGCGGGCGCCGGCGCAGCGACGACAGGTGCTTGCTGTCGCTGCTCCACCAGCGTCTGCACCATCGCCTCGAGTTGGGCCACACGTGCTTCCAGCTCCTTCTCCTTGGCGGTCTGCGCCAGCACGGCGCCGGGTGCCAGCAGGGCCAGCGTCAACGCGCAGGCCAGCGGACGTCTTGCCATCGATGCAATACGTGAAGTCATGGGGTCCCCTTACGTGAAAGTCGCGCCGACGAGGCGGCAACATCCGCATCACATTGCGGAATGGCAGCAGACTGCGCGTCGGCCATACGTGCCGGATATGCATCTTTGGTCGAAAAATCCGTACGTTACGACCATCGTCTAAGCGTTCTGCTGCATCGCGCAAGTGATGAATACGGCACACTGACCGCGCCGGTTCAACGCTGGCATCAGGTGCTTCTTACCCCACTCGTGTTCGTGTTTTTCCGGAGGTTGCAATGACCGATCTGTATCCCGTGGATTCCGCATTCGCCAAGCAGGCGCATGTCGACCAGGCTGGCTATGAAGCCGCATACCGGGAGTCCATCGAGCAACCGGAGGCATTCTGGGCCAAGGCGGCCGAGCGGCTGGACTGGTTCAAGAAGCCGACACAGATCAAGGACGTGAGTTACCACCTGGAAGATTTCCGCATCAAGTGGTTCGCCGACGGTGAACTCAATGCCAGTGTCAACTGTCTGGATCGCCAGCTTGCCAAGCGCGGCGACAAGATCGCGCTGTTGTTCGAGCCGGACAGCCCGGACGCGCAGAGCTACGGCGTCACCTATCGCGAGCTGTACGAGCGCGTATGCAAGCTGGGCAATGCGCTGCGCAACCTGGGCGTCAAGAAAGGCGACCGCGTCACCATCTACCTGCCGATGATCCCCGATGCGGCCGTGGCGATGCTGGCCTGCGCGCGCATCGGCGCGGTGCACTCGGTCGTGTTCGGTGGATTTGCGGCCAACTCGATCGCCGACCGCGTCTCCGACTGTGGCAGCAAGCTGATCATCACCGCCGACGAAGGTCTGCGCGGTGGCAAGAAAGTCCCGCTGAAGGCCAATGTCGACGCCGCGCTGAAACTGCCCGGTACGAACACCGTGGAAACCGTGCTGGTGGTGCGCCACACCGGCGGCGCGGTGGACATGCAGGCCCCGCGGGATCGCTGGTTCCACGATGTGGTGGAAGGCCAGCCGGCCGAGTGCGAACCCGAGCGCATGAATGCCGAGGATCCGCTCTTCATCCTGTACACGTCCGGCTCCACCGGCAAGCCCAAGGGCGTGCTGCACACCACGGGCGGGTATCTGTTGTGGGCCGCGTATACGCACGAAGTGGTCTTCGACGTGAAAGAAGATGACATCTACTGGTGCACGGCCGACGTGGGCTGGGTGACCGGACACAGCTATATCGTGTATGGCCCGCTGGCCAACGGGTCCACCGCCCTGGTATTCGAGGGCGTCCCCAACTATCCCAATGTCTCGCGCTTCTGGGACGTCGTGGACAAGCACAAGGTCACCATCTTCTACACCGCGCCCACCGCGATCCGCGCGCTGATGCGCGAAGGCGACGCACCGGTCAAGAAGACCTCGCGCGCGAGCCTGCGCGTGCTGGGCACCGTGGGCGAGCCGATCAATCCCGAGGCCTGGCGCTGGTATTACGAAGTGGTCGGCGATTCGCGCTGCCCGATCGTGGACACCTGGTGGCAGACCGAGACCGGCGGCCATCTGATCACGCCGCTCCCGGGTGCCACCGCGCTCAAGCCCGGCTCGGCGACCGTCCCGTTCTTCGGCGTGCAGCCGGCGCTGGTGGATGCCAATGGCGTCGAGCTGGAAGGTGCGGCGGAAGGCAACCTGGTGATCAAGGATTCCTGGCCAGGCCAGATGCGCACGGTCTACGGCGATGACCAGCGCTTCATCGATACCTATTTCCGCACCTACCCGGGCAATTACTTCACCGGCGACGGCTGCCGCCGCGACGCCGACGGCTACTACTGGATCACCGGCCGCGTGGACGACGTCATCAACGTCTCCGGCCACCGCATCGGCACGGCCGAGGTGGAAAGCGCGCTGGTCTCCCATCCCAAGGTCGCCGAAGCGGCCGTGGTCGGTTTCCCGCACGACATCAAGGGCCAGGGGATCTATGCCTACGTCACCCTGGTGGCGGGCGAGCAGCCGAGCGAGGACCTGCACAAGGAACTGGTGGCGCACGTGCGCAAGGAGATCGGGCCGATCGCCTCGCCGGATCACCTGCAGTGGGCGCCGGGCCTGCCCAAGACCCGCTCGGGCAAGATCATGCGCCGCATCTTGCGCAAGATCGCCGAGAACGCGCCGGACCAGCTGGGCGACACGTCGACCCTGGCCGACCCGTCCGTGGTCGACTCGCTGGTCAGCGAACGCAAGGTCAAGTAACTCCTCTAGAGAACGACAGCCAACCGCGGCGCGAGGCGCGCGGGGCTCCTGGGAGGGAGCTGGGCGATGCGGCAGGTTTGGGAGGGCCTGCCGCATCGTCAGGTGCGTCGCCACTGTTTTCAGGTAACGTGATGTACATGTCCTCCGCTAACACCATCCTGGTCGCCGACGACCACCCCCTGTTCCGCGAGGCGCTGCGAGGCGCCGTCCAGCGGGTCCTTCCCGATGCCACCCTGCACGAGGCCGACAGCGTCGATGCGCTGTACACGCTGGTCGACGCCCATCCGGACGCCGATCTGTTGCTGCTTGACCTCAATATGCCCGGCGCCCATGGCTTCAATGCCCTGGTCCACCTGCGCGCATTGCATCCCGAGTTGCCGGTGGTGGTGGTGTCCGCACGCGAGGAACCTGCGGTCATGCGCCGCGCACTCGATCACGGTGCCCTGGGCTTCATCCCCAAATCCGTCGATTCGGACACCATCGGCGAGGCCATCGGCCAGGTGCTCGATGGTGAGCGCTGGGCGCCGGAAGAGGCGCACAACGCCCCGGCCATCGGCCGCGACGAGGCCGAAGTGGCCCAGCGCCTGCGTGACCTGACCCCCCAGCAGTTCCGCGTGCTGCAGATGTTGGGCGCCGGCCGGCTCAACAAGCAGATTGCCTACGACCTGGGCGTCTCCGAGGCCACCATCAAGGCGCATGTCACCGCCATCCTGCGCAAGCTGGGGGTGATCAACCGCACCCAGGCCGTGCTGATGGCCGGACGCCTGTCAGTGGATCCGGATGGCTTGATCCCGCCGCCGGAAGAAGACTGATCGATTCGAGAACGCCGCCTTTGAGCGGCGTTTTTTTGTGAGGGACGGGTTGCGGTGCTGGGCCGGCTGACGACGCTGGCCGACGCAGCCGCCAGCGCGCCCCTTTGCCTGGCCGGGCCTGTAGCTCCTGCCTATGCGCGCGTTGGACGATCCAATTGGAGGATCCAGCCGATGGCATTGCCCGCCGATCGTGAGCAGCACGATTGCCTCCCGATGCCGTGCGGATGAGCGGAATCGAAGCCGGGATCGGACCTCCCGATCCCGGCAGGGTCAGGCCTGATCGCCCGGGTGGCCCTGCAGGGTGTCCCGCGATCTGCCGCGCTGGCAGGTAAGCCAACCGTCCCTAGCCGCTGCCGCGTCTGCTGTCCCGCGCGTGCGGATTTGGCGTGCATGTCACGTGGGGCAAGGCGGATTGAACCTGTCGTGTCACCCCTTGGACGAGTCCTCGCTGGAACGCGTGTGGTGCGCCGCCAGGAACGCGCGCAACGAGGCGGGCTTCACCGGCTTGGTCAGCAGGCGGTAGCCGCGCTCGCGCGCCATGCGCTTGAGCTCGTCGCGTCCATCGGCCGTCAGGAGCGCGCCGGCGATCGGCCGTGGACTGGCTGCACGCAGGGCATCGAGCGCATCCAGGCCCTCCAGGCGATCGTGCAGGTGATAGTCCACCAGCATGATCTGCGGACCTTGCAGGACCTTCTCCAACGCTTCATCCACCGTGCTGGCGGTGATGACATCGGCCTTCCAGCGCGACAGCAGCATGCGCATGCCATCGAGGATTTCCTGGTCGTTGTCCACGCACAGCACGCGCAGCCCGGCCAGCGAGTCGGCTTGAGGCGAGGGTCGATTGCGATGTGAATACAGGTCGGTGGCCACCTGCACACGCGGGACTGAGATGGAGAACATGCTGCCCAGGTCCACCGTGCTGCGTGCATCCAGGCGATGGCCTAGCAGGCGCGAGATG
This sequence comes from Pseudoxanthomonas sp., assembly GCA_040508175.1. GTDB lineage: Bacteria > Pseudomonadota > Gammaproteobacteria > Xanthomonadales > Xanthomonadaceae > Pseudoxanthomonas_A. The sequence continues at coordinate 6,806 of JBEVNH010000119.1, read as the reverse complement.
CGCTGGCAGATCGACAGGCCGAGCCCGAGGCCTTGCTCGCCCCAGTCGAAGGCCTGCTGGTAGCGATGGAACTCGTCGAAGATCTGCTGCATGTGGTTGGGCGGGATGCCAGGGCCGGTGTCCCAGACCTGCAGTTCCACTTCGTTGCCGCGTCCGCGCAGCCCCAGCACGATGCGGCCCTTGCGCGTATAGCGCAATGCATTGGCGATGAAGTTCTGCAGCACGCGACGCAGCAGCCTGCGGTCGCTGCGCACTGGCGCGCTGCGCACGTGCACGCGCAGGTCCAGGCCGCGGCCCTTGGCCACCGGTGCGTACTGCGAGGCAATGTCACGCAGCAGTTCGCCGGCATCGAAGTCGGTCAGCTGTGCTTCCAGCTTGCCGGCGTCCAGGCGTGACACGTCCAGTAGGCCATCCAACAATTCCTCGGCCGCGCGCAGTGAGGCGTCCACGCGCTCGGCCAGGTGGCGTTGCTCGTCGAAGCTGTCGGTGAAGCGCAGTGCTGAAGTGAACAGGCGTGCGGCATTCAACGGCTGCAGCACGTCATGGCTGATGGCCGCCAGGAAGCGTGTCTTGGATTGCTGCGCCATTTCCGCCTCGCGGGTGCGATCGGTCACGCGCTGCTCCAGGTTCTCGTTGGCCTCGCGCAGCCCCTGCTCGGCGTGCTTGAAATCGGTGACATCGTTGTAGCTGGTGACGTAGCCGCCGCCGGGCAGGGGCTGGCCGCGCATCTCGATCACCTGGCCATCGGTGCGCACGCGTTCGAACACGTGCGGCGAGCCGGCGCGCATGTAGTCGATGCGCTTGTTGACCTGCTCGACGATGTCGTCGCTGCTGTTGCCCAGCTCGCCGCGCTCGGCGTTGTAGCGGTACAGGTCGGCGACCGGGCGGCCGACGTACAGCATCCCTTCGGGATACCCGAACATCTGCTGGTAGCGGCGGTTCCATGCCACCAGGCGCATGTCCGGATCGACCACGCTGACGCCGGAGCTGATGTTCTCCAGCGTGGTGGAGAGGATCTCGCGGTTGAAGCGCAGCTCCTGGCCGGTTTCATCCAGCACCGCGACCACCTCGCCCAGGTCCATGCCCTGGCCGCGCAGCACGCTGGTCAGCACCAGGCGCGCCGAGGCCGCGCCGATGGCCGCGGCCAGCAGGCGCTCGGTGAACTGCACCCATAGCCTGTCGGCCTGCGCTTCGGGTTTGAGCTCACGCATCAGCTCGGCCGCTTCCTCGGCGAAGGCGCGCTGCGCGTGGCGCTCGCCCAGGACGCGCTCGGCCAGCGACATCAGGTCGGCCACCCGCACGTTGCCAGGCCAGTCGCTGGGCGCCAGCGTGCGGCGCTGCGCATACGGGTCAAGGAACTGGGCGATGCGCAGGCGCTCGTCCACGCCCGGACGCCAGCGCGCCGAGGTGATCATCATCGTGGCGCCGTTGAGCAGCAGCGACCAGAACACGCCATGGCTCAGTGGATCCCAGCCGGACAGGCCGAACAACCCCTGCGGGCGAAGCCAGGCGATGTCGAACGGCCCAGTGGTGATCCATTGCGGGCCCAGCCAGCCCGATTGCGACAGTGCAGGCAGCAGCAGCGTGTACATCCACACGATGAAGCCCACCAGCAGGCCACGCTCCACGCCGCGGCGGCTGGCGCCGCGCCAGTACAGGCCGCCGAGCATGCCCGGTGCGAACTGCGCCACCGCGCCGAAAGCCACCAGGCCATAGGCGGCCAGGTTGGAGTCGGCGCCGATGTTGTGGTGATAGCTGTAGGCGCCCAGCGCCAGCAGGCCGATGGTGAGCCGGCGGATCCACAGCACGCGTGGCGCGGCGGCGGCCTTGGCGCCGTCCTCGTCCAGGTCGCGGCGCAGCAGCACGGGCATGACCAGGTCGTTGCTGACCATGGTGGCCAGCGCGATGCTGCCCATGATCACCATGCCGGTGGCGGCGGAAAACCCGCCGATGTACGCCGCCAGGGCCAGCGCGGTGTTGCCGTTGGCCAGTGGCAGGGCCAGCACGAAGGTATCGCTGGGCACGGTGCCGCTACTGCCGAACAGGGCCACGCCCGCCGCGGCGATGGGCACCACCATCACCGAGATCAACACCAGGTAGCCACCGAACAGCCAGCGCGCATGCCGCACGTCGCCGACATCACCGCATTCGACCACCGACACGTGGAACTGGCGTGGCAGGCAGAAGATCGCCAGGAAGGCGAGCACGGTCTGGGCGATGAACCCTTCCGGCGGCGCGTTTTCGAACAGCGTGCGGGTGGATTCGGCCAGCGGCAGCTGGTGCTCGCCCAGCCACAGATAGGCGAACACGGCCACGGCGATGAGTGCGCCGAGCTTGATCAGCGACTCCAGCGCGATGGCCAGCATCATGCCGTGGTGGTGCTCGGTGGCATCCACGTGTCGCGTGCCGAACAGGATGGCGAACACCGCCATCAGGATCGCGACGAACAGCGCCGGGTCGCCGAAAAAATCATCGGGCTTGGGCACGTAGCCGGTCAGCACCGCCAGGCTCATCGCCACGGCCTTGTATTGCAGCGCCAGATACGGCACCAGGCCGATCAGCGCGGTCAGCGTCACCAGCGCAGCCAGGCGCCGCGAGCGGCCGTAGCGCGAGGACATGAAGTCGGCGATGGAGACCGTGTTCTGGCTGCGCGCGATCAGCGCCAGGCGCTCGATGATGCGCCAGCCGAACATCAGCAGTAGCAGGGGCCCCAGGTAGATCGGCAGATAACCCCAGCCGTGGCGCACCGCGCTGCCGACCGCGCCATAGAAGGTCCACGACGAGCAGTACACCGCCAGCGCCAGGCTGTAGATGATCGGACGCAGCCAGGGACGGTTGGGATACTGCGGCCGGCGATCACCCCACCAGGCCACGGTGAACAGGATTGCTGCATACGCCATGGAGACCAGCAGCAAGGTCCATTTTGAAATCACCGGTCAGCCCCAGGTCGATCCGCGAAACAGGCGCGCAGTGTAATCGGCGTGCCGCTGCTGTGACGGCGCCTGCGACGCTCAGGCCGCGGCGGGCGTGTGCGCGGGGCGCGCGGACAGGGCCTGGGTGATGGCCAGCGCCTGCTGGCGCAGCTCGGGAATGGCCAGGCTTTCCCACAGGCTGCCGATGCGCAGGCTGCCGATGACATGGATGTCGTCCTGCGCGCGGCCTTCGACATCGCGCAGGCGGCCGTCGATCTCGCAGTCCAGGCCGATGCCATGCGCGCCGGCGCCCGCCACACCGCAGCCCTGCAGCTGTTCCAGCAGCGGATTGCGCATGGCCTGCACGCGCAGCTCCACGCCGGTGGCGTTGATGACATATTCGACATCCAGCGCGAAAGGATGCCCATGGGCATCGTGCGCGCTCAGGCGCAGGCAGCGGCCCTGCGGCACCGCCAATTCCAGTCGCGCGGCGCGGACGCGCAGTTGGCCGCTGGCCTGCAGTGTCTGCAGCAGCTCATGGATGTGCGGGGCGATACGGTGACGGTGGATATCCCAGTAGCGCACCACATGGCGCAGGAAGCGACGCTGGTCGGCGGCCTGCAGCGAGCGCCACAGCGCCTGCACGTGTGGGCGCACTTCGTCCATCACCGCCTGCCAGGGCAATTGGCGGCGCGTGGCTTCGCGGGCGGCGGCGCGCACGCGGCGCATCCGCGCGCGCAGGTTTTCGCCCAGCAGCGCGGCGGTATCGAGCAGCGCGGACTTGCGGTGCGCCGGGTCATGCGGCAACGGCAGCAGGCCGTGGCGTGACAGCAGATGGATCGGCCCGGTGTGCCCTTGTGCGTGCAGGCTCAGCACGCTGTCGGCCATGCTCAGGCCGGTGCCGACGATGGCCACCGGCGATGCAGGTGGAATGCGCGCCAGCGCCGGCAGGTCCCAGGCATCCACGCGTGCCGCGGGCGCCAGCATCGAGGCGCCGCGCACCGGCAGTGGGCGCAAGGCGTTGCCGCACGCTAGCACCACGTCCTCCGCCTGCAGGCACCGGCCGTCTTCCAGGGTCAGCTGCAGCTGGCCGGCGCCGTCGCGCTCGATGCTGCGGGCGCGCAGGCGCATGTGGTCCAGTGTCGCCGGGCTGCGGGCCTGCACCTGGGCCAGGCGTTGCTGCAGGTAGCGCACGAACGCGCGGCGCGGGGCGAAGTGGTGCGCCAGCTGCGCGCGCGTCAACGCACTGCCAGTGGCCTGCAGGTAATCGATGAAATCCTCCGGCTGTTCCGGCCACAGGCTCATGCGCGCGGCCGGCACGTTGAGCACGTGCTCGGGCCGGTCGGTGGCGTAGGCCACGCCGTGCCCCAGGGCGTCGGTCGGCTCCAGGACCACCAGCCGCATCGGTGTCTGGGCGGCCTGTAGCAGACGCAGCGCAACCAGGGTGCCGGCGGCGCCGCCCCCGATGATGGCGACCTGGCAGGAGGAAGAGAAAAGCGACATGGGCGCCATTCTAGAAAGTCCGGGTCACGCGGCAGTTACGCGGGTGCCGCAGGTGTCGGCGAAGGCCTCGACCATGAAGTCGATGAAGGCCCGCACCTTGGGCGCCAGATGGCTGCGGCTGGCATAAACCGCATAGATGCGCACCGGCGCGATGCGGTAGTCGGGCAGCAGCGGCAGCAGCCGGCCGTCTTCCAAAGCCTGGCCGACGATGAACTCCGGTTGCAGCACGATGCCCATGCCGGCAATGGCCGCCTCGCGCAGCAGGTCGCCATTGTTGGCGCGCAGGTGCTCGACGACGCGCACCGACTCCTCACCGGCCGGGCCGCTCATGCGCCAGACGTCGCCGCCGTGCCAGTAGCGGTAGCCCAGGCAGCGATGCGCGGCCAGATCGGCCAGGGTGGCCGGCGTGCCGGCGCGGGCGAGGTAGTCCGGTGCGGCGCAGACCACCAGTGCCGATTCGGCCAGCAGGCGGGCGATCAGCGACGGCGCCGGCTCGCGGGTGATGCGGATGGCCACGTCATAGCCTTCCTCCACCAGGTCGACCAGGCGGTCGGACAGATCCACGTCCACGCTGATCTGAGGATGCAGGTCGGCAAAGCGCCCGAGCATGGCGCCCATGTGGGCAATGCCGAAGCTCACCGGCACGTTGATGCGCAGTTGGCCCGAAGGCGCCAGCGATTGTGCGGTAACCGCGGCCTCGGTGGCGTCCAGCTCGGCCAGCAGCGCCAGGCAGCGTTCGTGATAACTGGCGCCGGCGCTGGTCAGGCTGACACGGCGCGTGGTGCGGTGGAGCAGGCGCGTGCCCAGGCGTTGTTCCAGCCAGGCCACATGGCGGGTCACGCTGGCCGTGGACATCTCCATGGCCTCGGCTGCGCCGCTGAAACTGCTGCGCTCCACGACCGCGGCAAACACGCGCATGGCCTCGATGGTGTCCATTGTTTCCCTTTGCGCAACGGATTCTGGCTTCAAGCGGAGTTTATCCGCTTCGGATGCAGGAATAGCCTGTGCTTATGAAACCGCCGCGGCAGCCTGCCGCAGCTTGCGTGGAGAACGCCATGACCCGTCTGCCTTCGCTCTTCATCTCCCATGGTTCGCCGATGACCGCCCTGCAGCCCAAGCTGACCGGGGTGCGCCTGGCCGAGCTGGCCCAGGCGCTGCCGCGTCCGCGCGCCATCGTGGTCGCCAGTGCACATTGGCTGGCGCATGCGCCGCTGGTGGGCACCGCTGCCAGGCCGGAGACCCTCCATGACTTCGGCGGCTTTCCACCGGCGCTGTATGCCTTGCAGTACCCGGCGCCTGGTGCGCCAGCGGTGGCGTCGCGCGCGGCCGAGCTGATCGCTGCGGCTGGACTGCCGGTGCAAGTGGATCCGGAGCGCGGTCTGGACCACGGCGTGTGGGTGCCGCTGCGCATGCTGTATCCGGATGCGGACATCCCGGTGGTGCCGCTGTCGATCCAGCCGCGGCTCGGTCCCGCCCACCAGCTGGCGCTGGGCCGCGCGCTGGCGCCGCTGCGCGACGAAGGCGTGCTGCTGATCGGCTCGGGCAGCATCACCCACAACCTGCACGACTGGCGCGGCGCCGACCACAGCGTGGAGGCGCCCTACGTGCGCCCCTTCATCGGCTGGGTGGAACAGCAGCTGCTGCGCGGCGATGTCGGCGCCTTGCTGGACTACCGCCGACAGGCCCCCGATGCCGAGCGTGCGCATCCCACCGATGAGCATCTGCAGCCGCTGCATTTCGCGCTCGGCGCCGCCTCGGCCGGCACCTTCACCGCGCAACGCCTGGATGCCGGAATCGACGCCGGCTTCCTGGCCATGGATATCTATCGCTTCGACGATGCCCCGGGCGTGCAGGCCGCGGCATGAGCGCGCTGCTGAAGATCGAGCGTCCCGCACGCGGACCAGCGCGCGGGCTGGTACTGCTGCTGCACGGCGTGGGCGCCGACGAGCAGAGCCTGGTGGCGCTGGCGCAGCGGTTGCCCGATGACGTGCATGTGGTGCTGCCGCGCGCGCCGCGGCCATTCGGGCCGGCGGCCTATGGCTGGTTCCAGGTTGCGTTCACCGAGCAGGGGCCGGTGATCCGCCCCGAGCAGGCCGAGGCCAGCCGCCTGCAGCTCATCGATTTCATCGCCGACACGCAACAGCGGCTGGGCATCGCGCCGGCGAAGACGCTGGTCGCCGGCTTCAGCCAGGGAGGCATCATGAGCGCGGGCGTGGCGTTGACCTCACCAGGGTCGGTCGCGGGCTTCGGCATCCTCAGCGGGCGCATCCTGCCGGAGATCGAGCCGCGGATTCCGCAGGACATCGCCATGGCACAGGACGTTGTCGCGTGGGTGCAACAGCGCCTGCCGGCCGTGCACGCCTGCGTGGCGGGAACGCGGTGCCGCAGACG
>JBEVNH010000048.1:0-5851 GCA_040508175.1 Pseudoxanthomonas sp. | reverse complement strand
TCAACCGCCTCAACGGCATCTTCGCCTTCGCGCTGTGGGACAAGGCCAGCGGCCGCGCCATCATCGCGCGCGACACGATGGGCGTGTGCCCGCTGTACTGGGGCCACGACAAGGAAGGCCGCCTGCGCGTGGCGTCGGAGATGAAGTCGCTCTCCGAGCATTGCGCCGACGTGGCGCAGTTCCCGCCGGGTCATTGGTACGACACTGCCACCGGCGCGCTGACCCAGTACTACAAGCGTCCTTGGCGCGACTATGACGCGGTCAAGGGTGTGGAGGTCTCCAAGCAGGAACTGCGCGAAGCCTTCGAGGCGGCCGTGCATCGCCAGCTGATGACCGACGTGCCGTACGGCGTGCTGTTGTCCGGCGGCCTGGATTCGTCGCTGGTCGCCGCCGTGGCCGCGCGCTACGCGCGCCATCGCATCGAAGATGGCGACAAGACCGAAGCCTGGTGGCCGCGCCTGCATTCCTTCGCCATCGGTCTGAAGGGTTCACCCGACCTGGCCGCGGCGGCCATTGCCGGCGAGTCGCTGGGGACCGTCCATCACGGGTTCGAGTACACCTTCGAAGAAGGCCTGGACGCGCTACCCCAGGTCATCAAGCACATCGAAACCTACGACGTGACCACGATCCGCGCGTCCACGCCGATGTTCCTGCTGGCGCGCCGGATCAAGGCGATGGGCGTGAAGATGGTGCTCAGCGGCGAAGGCAGCGACGAGATCTTCGGCGGCTACCTGTACTTCCACAAAGCGCCCAATGCGCGTGAGTTCCACGAGGAACTGATCCGCAAGCTGGATGCGCTGTACAACTACGACTGCCTGCGTGCGAACAAGTCGATGATGGCCTGGGGCGTGGAGCCGCGCGTGCCGTTCCTGGACCGCGAGTTCATGGACGTGGCCATGCGCATGGATGCCTCGCACAAAATGATCACCGTCGGTGCCGACGGCAAAAAGCGCATCGAGAAGGCCGTGCTGCGCGAGGCGTTCGAAGGCTATCTGCCCGATTCCATCCTGTGGCGGCAGAAGGAGCAGTTCAGCGATGGCGTCGGCTACGGCTGGATCGATGGCCTGAAAGCCCACGCCGAGGCGCAGGTGACCGATCGTGAGCTGGCCGCCGCCGACAAGCGTTTCCCGGTGAATCCGCCGCTGACCAAGGAGGCGTACTTCTACCGCACGCTGTTCGAGCAGGCGTTCCCGTCGCCGGCCGCGGCAGAAACCGTGCCGGGTGGGAAGTCGATCGCCTGTTCGTCGCCGGCGGCGATTGCCTGGGATGCCAGCTTCGCCAACGCGGCCGATCCGTCCGGTCGCGCCATTGCGGGCGTGCACGCGCAGGCCATCGCCTCTTAAATCGCAGGACAACGACGGACCTGTCGCACTGAGGTCTGTGTCTCCAGATCCGCAACGCCCGGCCATCCTCCGGCGCGCGTTGCGGGCCTTCCAGCGTCTGGAACAGGGACAGCCGTCTGGCCGGTCCCGGCTGCTTAGGACGATGCAGCTCCCGGCGTGGGCTCGTGGCGCATGCAATAGCCGTAACGCTGTGGATCGATGTCCACGCCGCCGACGCTGGCCTGGTTGTCGCTGCGCCACACGTTGGGCGTGAAGCTACCGCTTGCACAGTTCGCCGCGTTGTCCACACCGATGGTGTAGGTGTACGGGTCCTTGTCGAAGCGGTTGCCTTCGAACAGGTTGCCCTGGCTCATGCTGTTGTCCCAGCATTGCGTGCCGCCGTCGCCGTTGCGGTAACGGATGGCGCAGGTCAGGAACACCCCGGCCATGCGGTTGCCGGTGAAGGTGTTGCCGACGAAGGTGTTGCGCTCGGAGTCGGACAGGTAAATGCCTTGGCTGCCGTTATTGGTGAAGCGGTTGTTGCGGATCTCACTGTCGTCGATGTGTTCGGCGGTCATGCCGGCCGCGATGTTGTCGTGGATGTTGTTGTCGATCAGCTTGACGTGCGAGGTGCTGTTGAACGACACGCCATCCCAGGCCGCGTGCGAGACGTCGTTGCGTTCGAACACCAGGTCGCGGCTCTGCTGTTCGCTCAGCAGGCAGGCGCTGCGGCAGCGGCTGGCCTGCAGGCCGCTCAGGCGCACGTGCTGGCCCTGGCGGATCACCACCGCGCTGTTGCTCAGATAGGGGCGCTCTGGCATGAATTCGTGCTCGGCCGTACCCCCCATCAACGCCAGATTCTCGATGGCCACGTGCTGGATCGAGCGGCGCGGGACCTGGTTGGCGTAGTCGCCGATGACCAGGAGCGGCTGTTGCACGCCATCGCGCATCTTCAACACCGTGTCCGTGCCAGCGCCGCGCAGGGTGGTGTTGTCGCGTTGGAGCGAGACCAGGCCGCCCAGCGCGTACTCGCCCTTGTCCAGGCACAGCACTGCCGCCGAGCCATCAGTGGGCAAGGCGTCGATGGCTTGCTGCAGAGGTTGCTGTGGACCGGTGCGCGCCGTGCAGCCGTCGGCGGCCAGGGCCTCTGACGTGACTGCCAGCCAGGCCCAACCGGCGATCAGCGGCAGGGCCATTGTCCATTGATGTACGGGCATCGCGACGCCTCGAAAGCCAGCGGGGGAGGGCGACCTTCGCAGCCCGCACCTGCAAACAGGCTGAATGGTGCTGCGTCGCAACATCAATCGTGGGCTGCGGGCCGTAAGTGCAACGTATAGGCGGCCTGCCCGGGCAGGAATGTGGTGCTGCGGCCGTGCACCCAGGCTTCGTGGCCAGCCCCCCAGAACGGGGACAACGGATGCCCGGCCTGGCCGGCCGGCATGTGGATCAAGCCGTTTTCCTCGTGTCCGGGCGACACCACCATGCGCTGCGAGGCGCCGAAGCCCGGCGCCTGTACGCGCGGCATATGGGTATCGCCCGCCAGCGGTTCGGCCGGCATGCACAGGCGCGAATGCAGGACGCCGGGCAAGGCTGCGGCAAGTGGATGGCAGATGGCGGCCGTGTTGCGCCGGCCCCAGCTGCGTTCCTGCAGCGGTGTGCCTGTGTCTGCATCGATCACGGCCTTGGCCGCGTCTTCCAGCAGCGCATGCCAGCCGGTGCTGTCATCGCAGCTTGCTGGCGGCTCGCCACGGGCGCCGCACGTGTAGTGCGGTGGCAGCAGGTGTACGGGGCGCGCCTGCAGCAGCGGCCAGACGATGCCTTCCAACTGCGGCACCGAGAAGGATTTTCCGAGATCGGCCCCGGCGGGTGCGACCAAACCGGCCAGCACGCGCTCATGCACGGCGTCGCGCCATTCACGGACCAATCGATAGCTCACAGCCTCCGGACTCGCGCGGCCACTCCAGGGATGTGCGGCCTGCCCCAGGCTGGCCAGCGCAGGACTGTGTGGTTGTCGGGACTCGTCCTGCAGCAGCGACCACCAGCGTTGCAGGAACACCGCGCGATCATCCAACTGGATCGCCAGCAGCTGCTGCTCGTCAAAGCGTTCGCGCTGCAGCAGGTCATCCCGGATCTGTTTCGCACGTGCACCCAGCGCATAGCCGGCATCGCCGACCTGCTGCAGTCCCTGCGCATCCACCACGCGTGCATTGGCAGTCCACAGTCGCGCGTTGTCCGGATCCTGCAACAGCGGCGCGCGGGCCAGACTGAAATTCCACGGCGCGCAGCGTTGACCGTCGGCGGAGGCTGGCTCGACGAGCGTCTGGGTGTTGCAGTGGCCTTCGCGCTGCGGCAGCGCCCCGAGCACGCGCCATGCGACATGGCCCTGGATATCGCCGGCCACCAGATTCTGCGCGGGCGTGGCCGTGCGGTCAGCGCTGGCCAGCAGCTGCTGCAGATCACCGGCGCGGGCGAACTCCATCAAACCCAGGTTGAGCGCCCCCGGCAGGTGCGCGACCCAGCGCAGGGCCAGCGGCGGCTGCCCATCGGCTTGTGTCAGCAGCGGGCCGTAGGCGGTTTCGGTGACGTCCAGGTCGACCGGGGCTGCGCCGGCCACCAGGATGCGCTCGCGGCGTGTCTGGACGGCGTCGCATGGCGCGGTGGCCGCGCCCTCGGTGCAGGGCCGCACCGCGAACCAGTCTGCCGTATCCACATAGGCGTTGGTGAAGCCCCAGGCGACATGCCGGTTGCTGCCGACGATCACCGAAGGCAGGCCGGGCAGGGTGAAGCCGCTCACGTCCACCTTGCCGCCTGGTGCCTGCGGGTCGTCGTAGCGCAGGCGCGCGCGGAACCACAGGTTGGGTGCGCGCAGGCCCAGATGCATGTCGTCGGCGACGATGGCGCTCCCGGTCGCCGTCAGGCGCCCGGCAACAGCGAAGTTGTTGCTGCCCGGTGCCCGGGCTTCATCGGCCAGGCCGGCCCGGCCGTCGGCCGTGGCAAGCTGGCGCAGGTCCACGTGCTCGGCGGTGGGCAGCGTGGCATCGCCAAAGGCCTCTCCCAGCAAGGGCGCATCCCAGCTGCTGCCCGGATGGGTCAGCAACCGGTACAGGGAATCGGGAAGTCGCGGCTGCAGGCGGGCGAGCTGCAGTTCGCGCTGGTTGCCTGCGTCCTGCAGGTCGAAATACATGGCAGCGCCAGTCAGCGCCGAGTCGGCGGCTGTCCAGGGCCGGGGCTGCTGGCGCAGCAGCAGGTACGGCCAGGGGCGCGTGCGCAGGGCACCGAGTCCGGCGTTGACACCTTCGGTATAGGCTTGCAGGGCGCTGCGATGGCCGCCGGCAAACGCGTCCAGATGCGCCTCCAGGCGCGCGCGCATGCGATGCACCCGGTGTCGGCGGTCGACCTCGATGGCGATGGGGCCGAACAGCTCGGCCAGCTCGCCGGCCGAGGTCCGGCGCATCAGGTCCATCTCGAAGTAGCGCTCCTGCGCATGCACGTAGCCGAGCGCGCGCGCCATGTCGATCTCGTTACCCGCCTCAACCGTCACCACGCCCAGTGCGTCACGGCTGATCGCCACCGGCGCGGACAGCCCCGGCAGCGCCAGTTCGCCGTCCAGCGCCGGCAGGCTGCCGCGCAGCAGCCACCAGGCCAGGCCGGCCAGCAGGGTGAGGGAGATGAACAGCAGCAGGGCGACGCGGCGGATCCAACGGGTCATGCGGGTCTCGTCAGGGTGGGGCAAGGCCCCGATCAAGGGGGCGCCAGGCCCGGAGGTGAAGCCACGAGGTGCCCCAAACGGAGCGCGAGTGAAAGTGATTGCGATTAAAACACCGGCGCGGCGGATCCGGCACCATGCGTGCAGTTTCTTCACCTCGAGTCTTCCCATGAAAGGTCATCCCGAAGTCGTCGCCTGCCTGATCGAGCTGCTGCGTGGCGAACTGGCCGCGCGCGATCAGTACTTCCTGCATTCGCGTCGTTACGAGGATCAGGGCCTGATGGCGCTGTACGAGCGCATTGGCCATGAGATGGAGGAGGAGACCGAGCACGCCGACGCGATCCTGCGCCGCATCCTGTTCCTGGAGGGCAACCCGGACATGCGTCCGCATGCGTTCACCCCGGGCAAGACCGTGGTGGAAATGCTGGAGTCCGACCTGGCCGTCGAATACAAGGTGCGCGCCGACCTGGCCAACGCCATGAAGCTGTGCGAATCCCACAAGGATTACGTCAGCCGCGACATGTTGCTTGCCCAGTTGCGTGACACCGAGGAGGACCATGCCTGGTGGCTGGAGCAGCAGCTCGGCTTGATCAAGCGGATTGGTCTGGAGAACTACCAGCTGTCCAAGATCGACGGAAAGACGCCGGGCTGATCTCTTTCAAACAGTGGAAGAAGGCGCGACGTCGCAAGGTGTCGCGCTTTTTTATGGAAGCCGCTTCAGCGGCGATGGTGCTTTTGAGGCACGGCGTATCGCCGCTGAAGCTGCTCCCATTTCGTATCGCGTTTGTTTCAGAGGACGCGTTGCGCCTCAGCGCCGCGTCAG
>JBEVNH010000032.1:0-6076 GCA_040508175.1 Pseudoxanthomonas sp. | reverse complement strand
TGCGGTAGGTCTGCACGTAGTAGCTGTCGTCGCTGACGTAGGTGGAAGACCGCTTCTGGTAGGAGCTGTTGGCGGTCAACGTGGCAAAGCCCAGATCCCAGTTGAGCGTGGCCGAGTCGATCTGGGTGTCGTCTTCATAGGGCAGTTTGACCTGCGAGCGCTGCACGTAATCGCCGAAGGACGGATTCCAGGTGGACGAGTACGCATCGGTGGTGCCGCGCGAGTGGCTCAGGTCCAGGGTGACATCTTCGGTCGGGGTGAAGCGCAGCTGCAGCTTGCCGCCGCGCGACTTGCCCGAGTTGATGTTCTTGATGCCCAGGAACGTATTGTCGACGTAGCCGCCGATGTCGCGGTTGTAGCCAGTGATGCGCGCGGACAGCAGGTCCTTGGCGATCGGCACGTTGAGCATCAGCTGCTGGCTGTTGGACGGATCGCCGCCATCAGTGCCTTCGTAGCCCAGCTGCACCTGGCCTTCCAGCTCATTGGTCGGCTTGTTGTAGAGGATGCGGATCGCGCCACCCATCGAGCTGGCGCCATACAGCGTGCCCTGCGGGCCACGCAGCACTTCGATGCGGTCCACGTCGAACAGCTCCATGTCCGGCGAACGGCCGCCGGCATCGCTGCTGACGCCGACCGAGCCGGCCACCGGGGTTTCGTCGTAATACACGCCCACGGTGGCCTCGCCTGACGAGTTCACGCCACGCAGGCTGATGCGATTGGCCCCCGGGCCGCTGTACTGGATGCGCAGACCGGGCACCTGGGCCGCATAATCCTTGATGTCGACAGCGCCAAGATCCTTGAGCTGTTCGGCGGTGACGGCGCTGATGGCCATCGGGGTTTTTTCGATCAGGGTGGCGCGCTTGGAGGCGGTCACCGTCACGCTGTCCAGCGTCTGCGGCGACTTCACGCTCGTGGTCTGGGCAGATGCGGCTTCTGCCACTTCCTGCGCGTACAGGACGGGCGTCGCTGCGCTGGCAATGCCGGCAAGCAGCATGGACGCATAGAGCTTGTTGCGCGGATGGGAGGCAGTGCGACGTACAGGCATGGCGGTGGCGGTCATGGGGTCCCCGGCTGGTGTGGTGTGCGTTGAGGTGACGATGGCCTCCCAACCGATCGTCATCGCGTCCTGCGCTTTCCGGACCCGCACGTGGCCCGGCTCTTCTATGCATATACAAGATGGAATATGTATTTACAAGTCACGCGATGGCAACAATTCCACGCGCGATATTGGTGCGTCGATCGTGTGTGCACGGCGGGCGGCAGCGCCTCGAAACGAAGCTTCATTTCAGCAGGTTTGATCGGTATTCATTGCGCTATTCGAGGCGCCAGACAGCACGATCCACCAGAAAGGGGAAAGTCGCGCACCATTACGGCGCATCGACCATCTTTGTCATTGCGCAGGCTCAAGCGCGATTACCGGTGACCCGACCGTCATGTCCGCGGCGTTGACCTGTGCAAGAACTGCGTGCTGTCATTCGGGCGCATCCTGGGAGGGATCGACATGACACAGACCACCACGGCCTTCGATCAGGCCACGCAGGACATCCAGACGCTCGCCGAGCGACCGGACAACGACACGCTGCTGCAGCTCTATGCGCTCTACAAGCAGGGCTCGGAGGGCGATGTGCAGGGCAACAAGCCTGGATTTTTCGATTTCGTCGGTACCGCCAAGTACGAATCGTGGGAGCGCCTGCGGGGCATGCCGCTGGAAACGGCGCAGGCGCAATACGTCGCGCTGGTCCAGCGGCTGCTTCAGTAAACCATCGCGCAAAGAAAAGCCGGGCATCGCCCGGCGCATCATCTCCACGGCATGCCTGATGCATGCCTGCCCCGCTCAACCCGGCGGCAGGTCGAACACCAGGACTTCGGCCTGGTGCCCGGCATCGAGCCTGACCTCGGGCTCGTCCTGCAGCAACAGCGCATCGCCGGCGCGCAGTTCGTGGCCGTTGGCCACCACGCTTCCACGCGCGACGTGCACATAGCCCAGTCGGCCCGACGCCAGCGAAAGCGCCGCGCGCTCGCTGCCTTCAAGCAGGCCCGCATAGACGCGTGCATCCTGGTGGATGCTGACCGAGCCCTGCGCGCCATCGCCGCTGACCACCAGCCGCAAAGTGCCGCGCTTCTGCGCATCGGGGAAATGCTTCTGCGAATACGACGGCGCGATGCCTTCGGTGTCAGGTGCGATCCAGAACTGAAGCACGTGCGCGGTGTCGTGCAGGTCGACGTTGGCTTCGGCATGTTCGACACCAGTACCGGCGCTGATGCGCTGCACATCGCCAGGCTCGATGCTGGAGGCAACGCCGAGCGAATCGCGATGCCCCAGCGCGCCCTGCAGCACGTAGCTGATCACCTCCATGTCGTGCTGGCGGTGTTCGCCCAGGCTGCGGCCCGGCGCAAGCCGGTCCTCGTTGATGACCTGCAGCGGCCCCCAATGGGTATGCGCGGGGTCTTGGTATTCGCCGAAGGAAAAACTATGGCGCGAATCGCGCCCGCCGGCATCGGCGTGGCCACGTTCGCGGGAAGGACGCACGGTGATCATCGCAATGACTCCATCCAGACGCTGCGGGAGGCGACGACGGCCGCGTCTCGCAGCCATCGTGCCAGTGTGATGTTTCAACGCGGCAGCGCAATGCTGCCGCAAGTCATAGACGCACGCCGACCAGCAGCATGCTTTCGCCCAGGTTCGGCCCACCGCCAATGCGGCCATTGGAGATGTGCCGCAGCTGCACGCGCAGCATTTGTCCCTGCCAGCCCAGGCTGCTGACGAACTGCAGACGGCTACTCAGCGCTGGCGTGGTGCGGTTGGCCGCCGCGCCCTGCAGCGAGAAGAACCAGCCACTGTCGCGTAATGCCAACGCCGCCCCCGCCGAGGCGACCAGGACATCGCGATCACTGTCCGGTCGCCACGTCGGTGCATGCGCCCCGACGCCGGTCAGCGCCGCCACCGGACGCCACTGCAGGCGACCGCTGCCGAGGACGCGCGGCGCACCTGCGACATCGAGCGCGGCGGCGGGCGCCCAGTCGCGCTGACTGAGGCTTCCGCCCGCGCTGATCGCCCATTGCGCGGCCTGCGCCGATCCCGTGCCCGCTGCCAGCAGCAGCGCGGCCGCCCATGCCCTGCCCCACTTCACCAGGGCAGCGTCCGGCCCAGGTGGGTGAAGCTGCCGGTAGGACCATTAGCCTCCAGCAGCGCCATGTCCACGCTGCTCTTGGCGCCGGTCGGCACATCGATCTCGCCGCCGCCCTTGTTCATCTCGGTTTTGACGTAGCCCGGATGGATCGCGTTGACCTTGATCGGCGTATCGCGCAGCTCGTAGGCCAGCTGCACGGTCCAGGCGTTCACCGCGCTCTTGGACACGTTGTAGGCCGGGATCTTGAAATCGTAGATCGGCGAGGACGGATCGACATGCAAACCGAAAGAGCCCAACTGGCTGGACACGTTGACGATGCGCGCGGCGGGCGCGGCCTTGAGCAGGGGCAGGAAGGCCTGGGTCACTTCGACCACGGCAAAGACATTGGTGTCGAAGGTCGTGCGCCAGGTCTCCAGCGTCTGTTGCGAGGGCGCCTTGTCCAAGGCATCGACCAGGATGCCGGCGTTGTTGACCAGGATGTCCAGCCGACCATGCTCGGCCTGCAGCGTGGCCACGGCCGCGGCGATGCTGGCGCTGTCGGTCACATCCAGAGTGATCGGCTCTACCGGAAGGCCTTCGTCCTGCAACGTCTTGGCCGCAGCGGCAGTGCGCGCATCATCGCGGCCGGCCAGATAGGTGTGGACGCCGGCCTGGGCCAGCTGGCGCACGGTCTCGGTACCGATGCCACGGGTGGCACCGGTCACCAGCGCGATCTTGTCGGGAGTTGCCATGGAGTTCCTTGATGTTATGGGGGAAGGCGGACCTCAGCGCGGACCTCGACCTGGCGTTCCAGGCCGAGGTGGACGGCGGACGACACGCTCGCACGGCCCGTTGACAGGGTCCGTCAAGAGTGCGAGCCGCGGCCAGAGGCCTGCTGGATCAGTCCGTTGCTTCCATGGCCACCGCGCGTCCGGGCGGTGCCTGCAGCGGCTTGGGCGGCAGGCTTTCGGCGGCAATGTAGTTGGGCCAGCCACCGGCCAGTGCGGCGTAGAGCTGGACCGTGGCCACCGCACTGCGGACGCGGGCCTGGGTCGCGGCGTCCTGGCTGTCCAGGCGGGCGCGCTCGGCGTCCAGCAGGTCCAGCGTGTCGATGGCGCCGTTCTCCAGCCGCAGGCGCGCGACCTGCGCCGCACGCGTGCCGGCCTGCGCGGCCTGATCCAGATGTTCGGCTTCCTTGCGACTGCGATCCACGCGGACCAGCGCGTTCTCGGTGTCCTCCAGCGCGCGCAGCACGGTCTGCTGGTAGCCGGCCAGGTTCTCGGCGGTCTCGGCGTTGGCCGCGGCGATGCGCGCACGCACCCGGCCGACGTTGAGGAACGAGCCATCCATGCCCAGCGACAGCACGCGGGTCTCGCTGTCGCGCGCGAACAACGCACTGCTGGCGATAGCCTGGGTGCCGAACAGCGCGCCCAGGGTGAAGCGCGGGAACAGATCGGCCGTGGCCACGCCAACGCGCGCGGTGGCAGCGGCCACGCGACGCTCGGCGGCGGCCACGTCAGGACGACGACGCAGCAGGTCAGACGGCGTGCCTGCCGCAGGCGCTGCAGGCAAGGTCGGCAACGGACCGGCGGTCATCAGCTCGGCGGCCATCGACTCGGGCGTGGCACCCACCAGCACCGCGATGCGATTGGCGGCGACCGCTTCTGCCGCTTCCAACGCAGGGATGCGCGACTGCGTGGTTTCCAGCTGGGTACGACCGCGATCGACATCGAAGGCGTCGCCGACGCCGGCCTCGGTGCGCGTTTCCAGCAGCTTGAGCGTGCGCGCCTGGGTGGTGGCGTTTTCGCGGGCGATCTCCAGCTGCGCCTGGACGCCGCGCAGATCGAACCAGCTCTCGGCCACGCTGGCGGCGATGGCCACCTGCATGGCGGCCAGGTCGGCGGCCGCGGCCTGCGCGTCGGCATGGCCGGCTTCGCTGGCACGCCGCAGGCGACCGAAGAAGTCCAGCTCCCACACCGCGCCGATCCCGCCCGAATACGGACGGCTGTCGCGCTCGCTGCGGCTGTAGCCCGGCAGCTGGTCGGCACTGCTGCGCACGTCCTGTGCATCGGCCGTGGCGCTCAGCGTCGGCAGGCGCGCGTAGCGGGCATCGCGCAACAGCGCGTTGGACGCGTCGTAACGGGCCAGCGCGATGCGCACGTCGTGGTTTTCCAGCAGCGCACGCTCGACCAGCGCCGACAGCTTGGGATCGTCGAAGCTGCGCCAGAACTCCGCATCGGAGGTCGCCTTCACCGGCGCCTCCGCCTGCGCGACCTGCGGCGCCTGCACGAACGCATCGGCCTGCGGGGCGCTGGGCCGGACATAGTCCGGACCCACCGCGCAGGCGGCCAGCAGGGCCGAGGCCACGCCGATGCCCAGGATATTCCTCACCATGGCAGCACCTGTCCCAGGTAGGAGAAACTGCCGTTGGGGCCATCGGCATCGATCAGCGCCAGCTGCACGCTGGTCTTGGCGCCCTCGTCCACTTCGATCTCGCCGCGCTGCTCGCCGTCGCTGTTGTTCATGTCGGTCTTGACGTAGCCCGGATGGATCGTGTTGACCTTCAAGGCGGTGTCGCGCAGTTCATAGGCCAGCTGGATGGTCCAGGCGTTCACTGCACTCTTGGATACGTTGTAAGCAGGGATCTTGAAGTCGTAGATGAAGGAGTTCGGGTCGGTATGCAGGGTCAGCGAGCCCAGCGCGCTGGACACGTTCACGATGCGCCCGGCCGGCGAAGCCTTGAGCAGCGGCAGGAACGCCTGGGTCACTTCGACCACGGCGAAGACATTGGTGTCGAAGGTCGTGCGCCAGGTCTCCAGCGACTGCTCGGAGGGCTTCTTGGTCAGATCGTCGATGGCGATGCCGGCGTTGTTGACCAGGATATCCAGGCGGCCAAAGCGCTGCTCCACGTCCTTGACCGCTGCGGCGATGCTGGCCGAATCGGTGACATCCAGCTGGATGGCTTC
>JBEVNH010000109.1:0-6573 GCA_040508175.1 Pseudoxanthomonas sp. | reverse complement strand
TCGCTGCCGCTGCACGCGCTCAAGCCCGGCGAGAGCTATCGCATCGGCTTCTTCCTGGTGGGCGCGTACCAGGAGATCCTGGGCGACATCCACAACCTGTTCGGCGATACCGACGCGGTGGAAGTCAGCTGCGAGGGCGAGGGCTACCGCATCACCCAGCAGCGCCGCGGCGACACCACCGATGTGATGCTGGACTACGTGGGCTATGCGCTGTCGGACCTGCGTGCCGCCTACGCCGAGCGCGTGGCGGCCGCCGACCTGTCGCCCGAACGCGCGCAGGAGCTGTCCGACGCGCTGGAAGCCGGCCTGACCGGCTACACCTACCTGAGCGACGAGCCGCTGCAGTAACGGATGTCGCAGCGGCGCGGATCCGCGCCGCTGTCTCCCATCGCGCTGGATCACGCCGCGCGCTTGGTTTCTAATTGCAGGCTCACCCACTCGCAGGACGCGACGTGCGCTATCCCGGACTCGACCTGCTGCGTGCCATCGCCATCGTCTGGGTGATGTTCTTCCATTCGTGGGTCGTGGGTGGCTTGCCACCGGAATGGGCGTGGCTTTCGCGCTATGGCTGGATGGGCGTGGACCTGTTCTTCGTGCTCAGCGGTTTCCTGATCGGGGGGCAGGTGCTGGCGCCGCTGTCGCGCGGCGCGCCGCTGCGCTTTGGTGATTTCTATCTGCGGCGCGCGTTTCGTATCCTGCCGGCGTACTGGGTGGTGCTGGCGCTGTATGCCTGCGTGCCGGCCTGGCGCGAGGCGCCATTGCTGGAGCCGCTGTGGAAATTCGGGCTGATGGTCGTGAACCTCGGCAATGACTACAGCCGCTCGGCGTTCTCGCATGCCTGGTCGCTGTGCGTGGAGGAGCATTTTTACCTGGTGTTCCCACTGCTGGCCTGGCTGCTGATGCGCAGGCCCTCGGCGTGGAAGGTGATCGTGCTGGCCGTGGCGGTGCTCGTGGGTGGCATCGCGCTGCGCACCGGTATCTGGGTGCATGACACCGCGGCCGAAGCCGCCGGCGCGGCGCAGCGCAACTGGTTCGTCGAGGACCTGTACTACCCGACCTGGAACCGCCTGGACGGGCTGCTGTGCGGCGTGCTGCTGGCGACCCTTAAGACGTTCCGCCCAGCACTGTGGGCACGCGCGCAGCAGCATGCGGATGGCGTGCTGGTTGCCGGCATCGCGGTCATGGCGCTGGCGCTGTGGCTGTTTCGTGATCGCGTCGGCCTGCTGGGCAATGCGGCAGGCTGGCCGGTGCTGTCGATCGGGCTGGCATTGCTGGTGTTCACCGGTGCCGACCGACGCAGCCTGATCGGACGCTGGTCGATACCGGGCATGGCGTGGCTGGCAGGCATTTCCTACAGCTTGTATCTGGTGCACAAGGCCGTGTTCAGTCTGGTGCAGACGCATCTGGCCGAGGCCATCACGGGCTGGGGTGTCGCCCAGGTGCTGGTGTATGGCGCGGTGTCCGTGCTGGTCGCGGCCGGCCTGCACTATGCGGTGGAGCGGCCCTTCCTGCGACTGCGTGGCCGTGTGCTGAAGCCGCGCCCGCTGCAAGGTTTGTCGGTGACCGGTTAAGGTGCGACGCGATCAATCCCTGCGGTCCAGTTCGCCTGTGCAATGCGACGGTTTGCGCACGGGATTGCATCCGGCCACACGGTCATCCGGCAGGCGAACCTGGTAATCGTTGCCCCGTGTAGGCTCGGCCCACAGGTAATCGGTGGAGATGTACTGCGCGCCGCCGGCGAGCGCGGCGTCGCGGCGGCTGACGTCATTGGCGCGCGCTTCGTGCGTGTCGGCATCGGCGCGGGTGCGGACCAGGAATCCTGCCGCGACCGCGCCGCGGATGCGTGCTGCCTCGGCAATGGGGTCGTTGAGCGTCAGGTAGGCCGCCGCTGGCGAGGTCTCGTCGATGTTGACGAAGCACGCGCGGCCTTCCAGCGAATGACGCGCGCCGCGATACAGCGCGACCTTCGCGGGGCCCTCATCCAGCGCAAGGATGAAGCGTCCACGTGCCTGTGCAAGCAGTGGCCAGCCGCGTGTGAGCACCGCATCGCGCAGGGTGGGCGCATCGCCCTGCACCTGGTCGGGGGTGATCAGCTTGTCCGGCGGCAACACGCTGCGGATCTCCGCATCCAACGCGTCGAAGGCCTGCGCGGTGAAGCGCAGGGCATCGATACCGCCGTGGCGTGCGTTCTGGTCGTCCTTGGCGTTGAACATGAGCAGAATCGGCACATGCCCCGGATGCGCATCGGACCAGTCACGCAGGATGCGCAGGCATTGGGTCAGTTGCAGGCAACTGCTGGCGTTGTCCAGCCCGGCCATGTGCAGCACCTTGAAGCCGGGTCGCTGCAGGGCCCGGTTTTCCAAGTCGCCGGCGTAGTAGCCGCCTTGCGGGTCGTAGTTGACGTCCAGTTCCAGCTGGCGCGCGCCGCGGTCCAGTTGTTCGACCAGCGGGCGGTGCGCGTAATCCAATGTCCGCGCCATCGTCGGATCACGCGCACGCAGTTGGCCCATGGTCGCGGCGGGCATGGCCAGCTTGTAGCTGTTATGGGTACCGATGGCGACAAGGTCGTTCATGCGCAGCGCTTCCTCGCGTGCCTGCGCGTGACCGGGGGCGATCAGGATCAGCGCAGGCAGTGCCGCGGCCCGGCACCAGCGGCGGAACACGGAAGGCGCGGCGCCAGCATGGGCACGCAGGCGCGCTGCCACGGTGGATTTCATCGGGAGGCGCCGCGAAGGAGGGCCGCAAAGCCTAGCCTGCGGCGATGTCATCGCCGTGACGCGGCCGGACGCACGCCGCGATGCGGATGGCCAGCGGAGAAGTTGCCTTGTCCTCGGTCATGAAGCACATCTGTCGCCGGCATGGGAATCGGCGACCAGGAACCGGCGGCAACGTGCCGGCGTCGCCGGCGGTGCATGGAAATAGCGCCACGCCACTCACCCTGTCCGCGCCAGGCATCCGGTGCATGCCCTCGTGCGACGCCGTCGTGTGCCACGAAGTGCGCAGGTCACTGCGCCTCGGTGACCTGTCGCACCTCGATCACGCCGGCTGGCGGGCCACCTGGAAGCCGGCGAAGGATTGGCTCACCGGCATCAGCTCGATGCGGTTGATGTTCAGGTGTGCCGGCAGCGAGGCGACATAGAAGATCGTCTCGGCGATGTCCTCGCCGGTCATCGGCGTGGCGCCGCCATACAGCGTGTCCGAGGCGGCCTGGTCGCCGCTGGTGCGCACCAGGGTGAACTCTGTCTCGGCCATGCCCGGCTCGATGCTGGTCACGCGCACACCGGTGCCGTGCAGGTCGCTGCGCAGGCCCAACGAGAACTGCTTCACGAAAGCCTTGGTGCCGCCGTACACGTTGCCGCCCAGGTAGGGATAGTTGGCCGCTACCGACGCGATGTTGATCACCGCCCCCTTGCGCTCGATCAGCGTGGGCAGCACGCGATGGGTCAGCGTGACCAGGGCGGTGACGTTGGTGTCGATCATCTGCTGCCACTGCGCCAGATCCGCCTGCTGCGCCGGCTTGGTGCCCAGGGCTAGCCCGGCGTTGTTGACCAGCAGGTCGATCTCGGCGAAGGCCGGCGGCAAGGTGGCAATGGCCGTTTCCAGTGCCTGCGGGTCGCGGATGTCAAAGGCGGCCACGTGCACGCGCTCGCTGCCGAATTCATCGACCAGCGGCTGCAGGCGCTCGGCGCGGCGGCCGGTGGCGATCACTTTCCAACCGGCTGCGAGGAAGCGGCGCACGGCAGCGGCGCCAAAGCCGGAGGTGGCACCGGTGATGAGGGCGGTCTTGGTCATGGCAGGTTCCGTGGGACAGGGGGACCTGCGATTTTCGCACCTTCGCGGGATGCGAGTCTGCAGCGACGGTGTGCTAACCGATGGCGTAGCCCCCTTGAGTCAAGAGGGCGTGCCGACAGGCGCAGGGGTGTGGATGCAAAAGACATGGGGCCCGAGGGTTGCACCGTGCAAACCTTGCGGTCACACCGCCGCGGCGTACTAGCGCGCCTTGATGGCCATCGCTTGCAGGCCGCTGCCGGCCAGCTTCTGCTTGGCCTCGGCCAGCTCACTGGCGGTGCCGTAAGGCCCCATGCGCACGCGATAGACCGTCTTGCCGTTGATGTCGGCCGATTCCACCCGTGCGCCCAGCCCCATCATCGCCAGCTTGGCCTTGGTCTGTTCGGCATCGCCTGAGGCCCCGAACGAACCCGCCTGCAGGATGTAGCGGGTGTCGGCATTGGTGGCCGCTGGCGTGACCGCTGCCGCAACGGCGGCGGCGGCCGGTGTTGCAGCGGGGCTGGTGGCGGCCACCGTGGCCGCGGCGGATTCATCCAGTGGACGCGGACCGGCCGGGCCCGCTGCGACGGCGACCGGGTCTGGATTGGCGTTGGCCGGCGGGGGCGTGCGGCCTTCCAGCGCGGCCTGTGCGCGGGCCGCTTCCAGCTGCTGCGTCGCCTTCTGCTGTGCCTTCTTCTCGGCCTCGGCGCTGGCAGCCAGTTCCGCATCGGACATCTGCACTTCGCGGCCGGGCAGCAGCGTATAGAAGTCGTACTGCGTTTCCTTGTGCTTGTCCGTGGCGGTCTCGGCCGAGGCCTGTGGCGGTGCATCCGACGGGGCGGCGCTGTCGTCCTCGGCCACCGGCGCTGGCTTGGCATCCGGATTGGGCTTGGGACGGAAGAAGCCGTCGCCTTCTTTCTTCACCAGCCCGGGCACGATGAAGAACAGGGCTGCGCCCAGCACCAGTCCTGACAACAGCCAGACCCAACCGGGTGTGCTGTTGCTGCTGTTGCGCGTGGCCTGTTTCTTGTTGCGTCGTGCCGCCATGTCGTTGGGAACTCTTTGCTCGTCGGGTCAGGAATTACATGCGCTCGGGAGCGCTGACGCCCAGCAGGTCCAGGCCATTGGCCAGCGCCTGTCGGGTGGCCATCGCCAGGGCCAGGCGCGTGTTGCGTGCGAGGGTCTCTTCCACCAGTACCGGGGTCGCGGCGTACCACGTGTGGAAAGCATAGGCCAGTTCCCGCAGGTATTGCGCGATGGCATGCGGCTCCAGCGAATGGCCTGCGATCTCCACCACTTCCGGGTAGCGCGACAGCTCGGCCATCAGGGTCAGCGAGGTCTCGTCCGCCAGCGTGGACAGGCCCGCGATGCCGGCGGCCTGGTTGTACGCCGACAGGCCCTTCTCGGCCAGCTGGCGCAGCAGGCTGCAGATGCGCGCATGCGCGTACTGCACGTAGAACACCGGATTGTCGTTGCTCTGCTGGCGGGCCAGGTCGATGTCGAAGGTCAGCTGCGAATCGGGCTTGCGCGCGATCAGGAACCAGCGCGTGGCATCGGCGCCGGCTTCCTCGATCAGGTCGCGCAGGGTCAGGTAGCTGCCGGCGCGCTTGGACAGCTTCACTTCCTCGCCGCCGCGCATCACCGTGACCATCTGGTGCAGCACGTACTCCGGCCAGCCCTGGGGAATGCCGACATCCAGCGCCTGCAAGCCGGCGCGCACGCGTGCCAGAGACCCGTGGTGATCGGCACCGAGTTCGGTGATCGCGCGCTCGTAGCCGCGCTGCCATTTGGACAGGTGGTAGGCCACGTCTGGCAGGAAGTAGGTGTAGGTGCCGTCGGACTTGCGCATCACGCGGTCCTTGTCGTCACCGAAATCGGTCGAGCGCAGCCACAGCGCCCCGCCTTCCTCGTAGGTATGGCCGGAGGCCACCAGCGTCCTGACCGTCTCCTCCACCTTGCCGTCGGCGTACAGCGAGCTCTCCAGGAAGTACACGTCAAAGCCGACGCCGAAGGCGGCCAGGTCGGCGTTTTGCTCGCGGCGCAGGTAGGCCACGGCGAAACGGCGGATCGCATCGAGATCCTCGATGTCCTTGGCGCCGGTGATGGTCTGGTTTTCGATCTCGATCGCATCGCCGCGCAGGTAGGCAGCGGCCACTTCGGCGATGTAGTCACCGTTGTAGGCCGCTTCGGGCCACGCGGCATCGCCGGGCTTGTGGCCATGCAGGCGCGCGGACGTGGAGCGCGCCAGGTTCTCGATCTGCACGCCGGCATCGTTGTAATAGAACTCGCGGCGCGCGTCCCAGCCATTGGCGGCCAGCACGCGGCCCAGGCAGTCGCCAATCACTGCGGCACGGCCGTGGCCCACATGCAGCGGGCCGGTCGGGTTGGCCGACACGTATTCCACGCCCACCGTCTTGCCCGCGCCGTTGTTGTTGCGGCCATAGGCCTGGGCCTGGGTCAGCACGGCGGCTGCCTCACGCTGGTAGGCGCCGGGGCTGAAGTGGAAGTTGATGAAGCCCGGGCCGGCGATCTCCACCTTGGCGATATCGGCGCTGGCCGGCAGCGCATCGAGCAGGGCCTGTGCCACCGCACGCGGATTGCTGCGCGCCGCCTTGGCCAGCAGCATGGCGGCGTTGGTGGCGAAATCACCATGCTCGCGGGTCTTGGGGCGCTCGACGACGAAGTCCGGGGTGACGGCATCGGCCGGCAGGATGCCGTTGTGGCGCAGGGCATCGATGCCCTGGAGAATCAAGGCGCGTAAAGGGGCTTTCACTGGAATAGATCGCTAGGAGACAACGCGGACCG
>JBEVNH010000092.1:0-9254 GCA_040508175.1 Pseudoxanthomonas sp. | reverse complement strand
GGATGACGGGCCGGCAGAAGCGGGCGCAGGCGCCCGCGCCGTCACATCACTTGATCTTGCCTTCCTTGTACATCACGTGCTTGCGCACGACCGGGTCGTACTTGCTCATTTCCATCTTGCCCGGGGTGTTCTTCTTGTTCTTGTCGGTCGTGTAGAAGTGACCGGTGCCTGCCGAAGAAATCAGGCGGATCTTGTCGCGCTTGCCTGCCATGATTGATCTCCTTTAGATCTTTTCGCCGCGCGCACGCAGCTCAGCCAGAACGGAGTCGATGCCGTTCTTGTCGATGGTGCGCAGGGAGTGCGCGGAAACCTTCAGCTTGACCCAGCGATTCTCGCTGGCGACCCAGAAGCGGCGCTCGTGCAGGTTGGGCAGGAAACGACGGCGGGTCTTGTTGTTGGCGTGGGAGACGTTGTTACCCGTCTGCACACGCTTGCCGGACACTTGGCATACGCGGGACATCTGTGCACCTCGATGTGATTTGAATCGCCCATAGCCTGGGAGATGGCGGCCCCACCGCCCAAGAGCGGTACACGAAAGGGAAGAAAATCCACCGCCTGGGCAGCCCGGACTCGTGTTTCCGGGCGCCCTGGACTTGCCTGGTCACGAAGACACAGGCCTGCCAGACGCAGTGAGCCGCGCATCATGCACGGATTTTCCTTCTGTCGCAAGTACTTAGGCGGGCTGTGAACGGCCATTGTCCATCAGGTGTCCGGCGCGGGGTGGTTGGTGCGTTGAGAAGACCGTCGTCCCAGCGGGCGCCGGCCTTCGAACTGGATTGGGAATACAAGCATGCGTGGGATGTGGAAAGGTTGGGCCGAGGTCGCCGCGCTGGTGCGCCTGTCGTGAGCGTGACCCCAGGCGCCATGGAGGACCGGTTGACGCAGTTGTTCGAACAGGCACTGCCGCTGGACGATGCCGGGCGTGAACGCGTGGTGGAGCAGGCTGCGCGCGAGGACGCCGACCTGGGCGATGCGCTGGAGCAGCTGCTGGCGGCCGACACCCTGGCCGACATGCTCGGCGACGAGCTCCCGCTCAGCCAGCCGGCCGTGGCGACGGACGCGTCGACACCGGATGCCCGCGTCGGCACCCAAGTGGGTGCATGGACCCTGACCCAGCGCCTGGCATCGGGCTTCGCCTGCCGCTATCGCGCCGTACGCAAGGACATGGCGGACACGCGGGCGACGCTTCGCTGCCTGCCCTTGGGGCCGCAGACGCCCATGCAGGTGGCCCGCTTCCTGCGCGAGCGGCGCATTGCCGGGGCGCTGGTGCATCCGGGCCTGCCGCTGATGACCGACCAGGGCCTGGACGCGAAAGGACGACCGTGGTTTGCCCTGTCCCACGCCGAAGGCGAGCCGCTGGTGGTCTGGTGCGAGCGCCAGCGGCAGCCGTTGGCAGCGGTGCTGGAAACCTTCGAGCAGGCGTGCGAGGCGGTGGCCTATGCCCATCGCCACGCCGTGCTGCATCGCCAGCTGCGCGAGGACAACGTCGTGGTCGACGCGGCTGGCAGCGTGCGCGTGCTGGGGTTCGGCGAGAGCGGCGTGGCCCGTGCGACCGGCCTGCCGGGCACCGTGGGCGACGTGCGCGCCCTGGCTGGCGTGCTGCGCAGGCTGCTGCTGCAGGTTGCGACCGAAATCGTCCCCGCACGCCTGGCAGGGGTGGTGGCCAGCGCCGAAGATGGCGCCTATCCCAGCGTGGACGCATTCGTCATCGCCTTGCGCGGTGCGCTGGCGGACGCGCCGGCCCCGGAGGTCGTTCCCGCGCCCGTGCAGGCGATCCCGGCCGCCGTGGCCCGGCATCAGCCGGTGCACCGGACCCGGTGGGGCGCCATCGCGTTGGGCTTGCTCGTCGTGGCCATGGCGGGCGAGATCGGGCTGCTGGTGACGCAGGGGCAACAACTGCGTGATCAGACCGCCCAAGCCCTGGCGCAAGCGGCCAAGGCCCAGGCGGCGCAGCATCAGGCTGTGGCGACGCTCAAGCGTGCCAATGCCGAGGTCGAGCGCATGGCCGCAGCCAATGCCTTCCTGAAAAGCGTGTTCTCCGCCGCCGGTGTTGCCATCGCCCCCGGCACAGGCGCCGGGCTGAAGCCGGCACTCGATGGTGCGGTCGCCAAGCTGGAGCAGTCTCCGCCCGCCGATGGTCTGCAGCACGTCCGCGCGCTGCTGGCGGCCGCATCGGCCTACGCGTCGCTTGGCGAGAACGGTGCGGCCTTGCGTGCCTTGCAGGCGGCCAGGCTGCAGCAGGAGCGTGGCCGCGGCACGGCCGCGCAGGAGCGCGCGCAGGTGCGGGCCGGGCTGGCCGGCTACACCCTCACGGCAGACCCGCGGCAGGCCCTGACTTGGGCAAACGAGGCGGTGACGCTGCTGCGCGGCGACGTCACCGCCGCTCCGCAGGTGCTTGCCTCCACCTATGGCGTGCTGGCGCAGGCGCAGGCCAGCCTGGAAGACCTCAATGGCGCGGTGGCCAGTACGCGGCTGCAGCGGCAGACGCTGCTGGATGCCGGGGTGCGGCCTGGCAGCGCACCGGTGGTGGAGTCGCATGTCGCCGAATCGCGGCTGCAGACCCGGTTGGGGCATGTGGACGAGGCGCTGAACGCGCAGGAGCAGGCGATTGCGTTGCGGGGCCGCGACAGCGGACTGGAGGCGATCGATGCCCTGCTGGAGCGCAACGACTACGGCGCGCTGCTGTTGCGCGCGGGCCGGGCCGACCAGGCGCTGGCACAGTTCCAGGTGGCGCATACCGGGCTATCCGCCTTGCGTGGACAGCAGGACGATGCCACCCAGCAGGCGGCGCTGGGCATCGGTCGGGCGCAGATGGCGCTGGGCAAGCACGGGGACGCAGCCGCGACGCTGGTCGAGGTGCAGGCCTATGCAAGCGCGCACGCCTTTGCCGACCAGCAGGCCGCCGTGGCCGAGGATCTGGTGGCCGCGCAGGCGGCACAAGGGGATTGCGCCAGCGCACAGCGCACGTTGGATGCGCTGCTGGCACGCGGTGTCGAGGCACAGCAGCAAGCCACGCCGGCGTGCAAGTTGAGGTGGGTGGCCAGCGCCGGTTGAGCGCTGGCGATCCAGCCTGACGGCCTGCCGTGCAGGTCACGGTGGCGACATCCCTGACGCAGGATGATCTTTCCGCAGGATGACGCCGCGCGTGTCCTCAGTCGCGGCGTGCGCGCAGCCGCTCGAGCAAGCCGTCCAGGGTGTCCAGGTCGGTGTAGTGGATCACCAGCCGGCCCTTGCCGCTGCGGCCATGGGCGAAGGTGACCTTGGTGCCCAGCGACTCGGACAATTCCGTTTCCAGCGAGGCGATGTCGGCCTGCGGTTCGGCCTTGGCGGCCGTCTTCTTGCCCGATGCGCCCGGGACCTTGCCGGCAGCGAACTGCTGGGCCCGATGTTCGACCTCGCGCACCGACCAGCCCTGTTCCGCTGCTTCCGACGCCAGCTTGCTGGCCAGCTCCGGCGACAGCGTCAGCAGCGCGCGGGCATGGCCCATCTCCAGCCGCCGTGCTTCCAGCAGCGCGCGAATGGCGGGCGGCAGCTCCAGCAGTCGCAGCAAGTTGGACACCGCCGCGCGCGAGCGACCCACGGCCTGTGCCGCCTCGGCGTGGGTCAGCGAGAATTCGTTGATCAGGCGCTGCAGCGACTGCGCCTCTTCCAGCGGGTTGAGATCCTCGCGCTGGATGTTCTCGATCAGCGCCATGGCGATGACCGTGCGGTCGTCGAGCTCGCGCACCACCACCGGCACTTCGTCCAGCCCCGCGATCTGCGAGGCGCGCCAACGACGTTCGCCGGCGACGATCTCGAACTTCGCTGGCGCATGCTGGCCCGGCGATGAAGGATCGGATGGAAGCGGGCGCACCACGATCGGCTGGATCACGCCCTGGGCGCGGATCGAATCGGCCAGCTCGTCCAGCTTGGCTGGATCCATGGCCTGACGGGGCTGGTACTGGCCCGGCTGCAGCTGGGTCACCGGCAGCGTACGCAGCGTCTCACCCGGTTGGGCTTCGGCGCTCTGCGCGGGGGCCTCGGCCGCTTTGGGGCCAAGCAGGGCTTCCAGTCCACGGCCCAAGCCGCGCTTCTTCGGGGCTGCCATCGTCAGTGGGTCTCCATGGGAACGGGCGCAGGCCGGTTGCGCTCCTGCTGGCGTCGCAGCACCTCGCCTGCCAAGCCCAGGTAGGCCACGCCGCCGCGCGAGGCGCGGTCGTAGCCGACGATGCTCTGACCGTGGCTCGGCGCTTCGGCCACACGCACGTTGCGCGGCACGATGGTGCGGAACACCTTGTCGCCGAAGTGATCGGTCAGCTCGCCGGAGACAGCATTGGCTAGGTTGTTGCGGATATCGAACATCGTGCGCAGCACGCCTTCGATCTCCAGTTTGGGATTCAAGCGCGAGCGGATGCCCTCGATGGTGTCCATCAGCGCGCTCAGCCCTTCCAGCGCGTAGTACTCGCATTGCATCGGCACGAGCACCGCATCGGCGGCCACCAGTGCGTTGAGGGTCATCAGCGACAGGGCCGGCGGGCAGTCGATGATGATGAAGTCGTAGTCCGGGCGCAGCGGTTCGAGCGCTTCCTTCAGGCGCAGCTCGCGCGCGGCCTTGTCCATCAGTTCCACTTCGGCCGCGGTCAGGTCGATGTTGCCCGGCAGCAGGTCGAAGTCTTCCGGCGTACGCACGATGGCCGCCTTGATCTCCACCTCACGCAGCAGCACGTCGCAGGTAGAGTGCTCCAGCTCGCGCTTGTCCACCCCGCTGCCCATCGTGGCGTTGCCCTGTGCGTCCAGGTCCACCAGCAGCACGCGCTGGGAACTGCGCGCCAGACCGGCGGCCAGGTTCACCGCGGTAGTGGTCTTGCCGACGCCGCCTTTCTGGTTGGCAATGGCGATGATGCGGGCCATGGAAGCCTTGGGCCGGATGAGGAAGGACCCGGGATTATGCGGCCTTCGGCGCCTGCCGTCCCACCTCGACCAGATGGCGTTCGCCCTCCAAGCCAGGCACGGTCAGCCGATGGACCGCCATCACCGCCCAGCCTGCAGGCAGTTCGGCGATCTCTTCGTCGGGGTGGACGCCCTTCATGGCCAGTAGCGTGCCCGTGGGTGACAGCAGGTGCCCGCCCACGGCCAGAATGCCCGCCAACCGGTCCAGCGCGCGGGCGGTGAGCAGGTCATAGGCCCCGGCGCCGGGGACGGCCTCGGCGCGCGATTCGGCCACGGTGGCGTTGGTCAGGCCAAGTTGGCGCACGGCTTCGCGCAGGAAGCGGGCCTTCTTGCCATTGCTTTCCACCAGCGTGACCTGCAGGGCCGGGCGGGCGATCGCCAGCGGAATGCCGGGCAAGCCGGGCCCGGTGCCCAGATCGGCCAGGCGGCCACTGGAAACATGGCCGGCCATGGACAGCGAGTCCAGCAGATGCCGGGTCACCATCTCGCGCGGGTCGCGGACGGCGGTTAGGTTGTAGGTACGGTTCCAGCGGTGCAGCAGCGCCAGATAGGCCAGCAGCGGGTCGACCAGGGCGGCATCCAGGCCCAGGGCCTGCAGTCCACGTTCAAGATCCGGCCGGACTTCGGCGGGCAGGGAAGCATCGTTCATGGGCGGGAGTATCGCAGGCCGTCCGGTGGGCGGCCCACCCTGTCATGCCGGCGCGCCACTCAGTCACCGGTGCGCGGGCGCCAGGCGGCGGCAGCCAGATAGCCGGGGGCCGCCTGCCATTGCCGCAGCGTCCAATCCGAAGCCCTGCCTAAGCGGGGATCACATTCGGCCAAGTGCAGGCCTGCGCCATGGTCGGCAAAGCGCAGTTTTTCCAGCCCGAAGGCAATGCCGTGGCCGTGCGCTTTCAGGACGGCCTCCTTGGCGCACCAGATCCTTAGGAACGTCGCCTCGCACTCCTCGTCGGGCAATGTGCGCAACCAGGCGTCTTCCTGTGGATGAAAGAATCGCGCCGCCAGCTCCAGCGCACGCGGGCGCGGCTTGACGAACTCTAGGTCCATGCCTAGCTGCACGCCGGGTCCGAAGCCGATCAGCAGGCCGTCGCCGCTGTGGCTCCAGCCGATGTCGTGGTCGGCCAGCGCGCCATGCAGCTGCGGACGGGTGCGTTCATCGCGTTGCAGCGGCAGCGCGGTGTTGGAGATGCCGGTCCAATGCGATAGCCACTGCCGCGCGGCGGGCTCGCCCGGCTGCCCGTGCTGGTGCGGCTGCAGTGCCACCTGCAGTGGTCCGATCTGCCAGATGGCGCGCGTTGCAATCCGTTCAGGCATGTGTATACGCCGGCGTGGAGACCGTCGACGGCCGCGGCCACCAGGGAGTGTCGTTGTGAAGGTGCTGGGCGTAAAAGATGCGAAAACCCCGTGAAAACAGCGGTTTTTCCACGATTTCTTGCACAGCGAATTCACGGCGGGCTCGGCTTAATCGTCGCCAGCCCTGACGCAGGGTCCCACTCATAGACAGGAGCTTCGACATGGGCATCATCATCTGGTTGATCGTAGGCGGCATCGTGGGTTGGCTGGCCAGCATCATCATGCGACGCGACGCGCAGCAGGGCATTCTGCTCAACATCGTGGTCGGTATCGTCGGTGCGGCGATTGCGGGTTTTCTGGGCGGCGGCAGCATCAACAGCGGTATCACCGTGGGCACGTTCCTCTGGTCGCTGCTTGGTGCGGTGATTCTGTTGGCGATCGTCAACCTGTTCACTCGTAAGAGCGTGCGCTAACAGCGCGGCACCCAGCCCAACGTCAGTCCAACGCGTTGAGAGCTGAAAGAGCCCGGCCTGGCCGGGCTCTTTTTTTTGGGGCAATCAGTGCGCGGATGCCGTGAATCAGACCAGTTCCACCCAGGCCGGGGCGTGATCGCTGGGGCGATCCCAGGTCCGCGGCTCGCGGTCGATGCCTGAGGCGATCGCCTCTGCTTTGAGCGCGTCGGACACCAGCGTCAGATCGATGCGCAAGCCCAGGTCGCGGCGGAAGCCGGCGGCGCGGTAGTCCCACCAGCTGAAAACACCCGCCTGGTCGTTGTGCAGGCGGAAGGCGTCATGCAGTCCCAGGCCCAGCAGGGCCTGCAGTGCCGCGCGCTCTGAAGTGGACGTGAGGATATGGGCGTCGTTCCACACCGCCGGGTCGTAGACGTCGCGTGCATCCGGCGCGATATTGAAATCGCCCAGCACGACCAGCTTGGGATAGATCGCGAGCTCTTCGGCGATCCAGGCGCGCACTGCCTCCAGCCAGCGCAGCTTGTAGGCGTATTTGTCCGTGCCCACGTCCTGGCCGTTGACCACGTAGAGATTGATGATGCGCACGCCGGCCACGGTGCCGGCGATCACGCGCTTCTGCGCGTCCTCGAAACCGGGAATGCCGATCTGCACATCCTCGGCCGGCACGCGCGACAGCAGGGCCACGCCGTTGTAGGTCTTCTGCCCCGCGAACACGCTGCGATAGCCGGCGGCCAGCAGGTCGGTCTCCGGGAACTTGTGGTCTTCCTGCTTGGTTTCCTGGAGGCCGACGATGTCCGGCGCGAAATCGGCCAGCCACTGCTGCAGGTGCGGCAGGCGCACGTTGAGCGAGTTGACGTTCCAGCTGGCGATCTTCATGGGTCGGCACGTTCGAAGGTGAGCGCTACAAAATAGCAGTCGGCCCGGTGGGGCGCTCGTCGTGCCAGCAGACGCGGCGGGTCGCCTGGTTTCGGTGGGTGACAGATCGGCGACGTCGCTTCCCGGGCCGGCAGGGTCGTGGCGACGGCTTACAATGCCCGCATGACAGCTCTGCGCCGCTATCTGGACAAGACCCCGCAACTGGGGCAACGCGTGTACGTCGATCCCGCCTGCACGGTGATCGGCGATGTCGTGCTCGAAGACGATGTCTCGGTGTGGCCGGGCACGGTGATCCGCGGCGACGTCAATCACGTGCGCATCGGTGCGCGCACCAACGTGCAGGACGGCACCATCATCCATGTCAGCCACGAAAGCCCCTACAACAAGGGCGGCTACCCCACGCTGATCGGTGCGGATGTGACCCTGGGCCACGGCACCATCATCCACGCCTGCACGATTGGCGAGGCCTGTCTGATCGGCATGGGCGCGATCATCCTGGACGGGGCGGTCATCGAGCCCAACGCCTTCATCGCCGCCGGTGCGGTGGTCGGGCCTGGCAAGCGGGTGGGCAGCGGCGAGCTGTGGGTCGGCAACCCGGCCCGACCGGCGCGCAAGCTCTCGGACAAGGATATCGAGGGCCTGCTGTATTCGGCCCAGCACTATGTGCGGATCAAGGATCAGTACCTGGCCCAGGACGATTAAGTCCTGACCACCATTGCCAGCCCCGCCCGCTGTCGGTGAAACTTCGCCCGCGGGCATGGGGATGCCCAAGGACGGGAAACCAAAGCATGAAACTGATGTCACTGCGCGGCCTGCTGGTCGCGTCTTCGTTGTTGTGCGTGCTGCCGGCGCTGGCCAGGCAGGATCAGGCGGGCGCGTCCAGCGCCGAGGACTTCGTCAACTCGCTGCATTTCCGCAGCGGCGAAATCCAGGTGCCGGAAGCCAAGGCGCACTTCCGGCTGGGGCCGGAGTTCCGCTATCTGGACAAGGCCGACACGCGTCGCGTGCTGGAACAGTTCTGGGGCAACCCGGAAGACGACAGCGTGCTGGGCATGGTGGTGCCAGCCTCGACCTCGCTGGCGGCCGAGGAGAGCTGGGCAGTGGTGGTGACCTATTCGGACGAAGGCTATGTCTCGGACGAGGACGCGGCCAAGATCGATTACGACGACATGCTCAAGGACATGCAGGAAGGGACGCGCGAGGCCAACGACGAGCGCGAGAAAGCCGGCTTCGGCCGCGTCGACCTGATCGGCTGGGCGGTGCCGCCGCGCTATGACGCCGCCAGCAAGAAGCTGTACTGGGCCAAGGAGCTGGACTTCAACGGCGCGGCCCAGCACACGCTGAACTACGACATCCGCGTGCTGGGCCGTCATGGCTATCTCAGCCTCAACGCCGTGGCGGGCATGGGCGAGCTGCAACAGGTGCAGGCCGGCATGCAGCAGCTGCTGCCGATGACCGAGTTCGACAGCGGCGCGCGCTATGCCGACCACAACCCGTCCACCGACAAGGTCGCCGCCTACGGCGTGGCCGCGCTGATCGGCGGCGGCCTGGCGGCCAAGACCGGCCTGCTGGCCAAGCTCGGGCTGTTGCTGGCCAAGGGCTGGAAGCTGGGGTTGATCGTGCTGGTGGCCCTGGGCGGCCTGGCGCGCAAGCTGTTTTCGCGTGGCGATCGCGACCCCCGCGCCG
>JBEVNH010000083.1:0-49253 GCA_040508175.1 Pseudoxanthomonas sp. | reverse complement strand
CCCCCTTCCCGGCTGCCCGCGCTGTCCGCGCGCACCACCGTCGCGACCGCGGCCGCCGCGCCGGCGGGGGGCGGGCAGCACTCCCCAACCCGGTTGCCGTGGGCGCCGATCACGGCGGCCAACGACCGCATCGTGGCGATCACCGTGTGCACGCGTCCGTTCCGCGCCCAGGGCCCACGGATCGAGCGTGAACAGCTGGGGCGTAAGACCGTGGTGCACAACTATGGCCACGGCGGCAGCGGCTGGTCGCTGTCCTGGGGCGCGGCCGAGCATGCGCTGCGCCTGGTCAAGGACCGCGACGCGCGCGAGGTGGCGGTCATCGGCTGCGGCGCCATCGGCCTGACCACCGCGCTGGCGGCGCAACGTGCCGGGTATCGCGTGCGCATCTATGCGGCCGAACGCATGCCGGAGGTGCGCTCTTTTCTGGCGACCGGCGTGTGGTCGCCAGAATCGCGCGTCTGCAGCGCAGAACATGCCACGCCCGCGTTCGAGCAGCGCTGGGCGGAGATGGCCCGCATTTCGCACAAACGCTTCCAGACCATGCTGGGGCTGCCGGGCGAGCCGATTGAATGGCGCGACCAGTACATCCTGTCCGATGTGCCGTTCGAACAGCCGTTGCCCGGTGCCGAGGCGGGTGAGCCCGAGTACCCGGACCTGGAGGGCAAGCTGACGCCCGAGCTGCATCGGACCTCGGTGCCGATC
The DNA here is from genome assembly GCA_040508175.1 of Pseudoxanthomonas sp. Taxonomy (GTDB): domain Bacteria; phylum Pseudomonadota; class Gammaproteobacteria; order Xanthomonadales; family Xanthomonadaceae; genus Pseudoxanthomonas_A. The sequence goes on along the minus strand of JBEVNH010000083.1, from coordinate 48,551 downwards.
GCCCAAAGCGCGCATCCTTTCCCCGTGCCTTATGCCAAGCGCGTGACCGGCATGACCTTCAACATCACCGCCTATGCGCGACTGCTGATGGATGAGTTCTTGCAGACTGGTGGCGAGGTGCATACGCGCCATTTCGACAACCCGCGCCAGTTCGCCGACCTGCGCGAGAAGGTCATCATCAACTGCACCGGCTACGGCGCGCGTGCGCTGCTGGGCGATGACAGCATCGTGCCGGTGCGTGGGCAGACCGCGCGCCTGATCCCGCAGCCGGAGGTGAACTACGGCCTGTACTGGCGCGGGCACAATCTCAGCGTGGTACCACGCCGCGATGGGCTGCTCGTGCAGGCACAGGGCGAGCACGACTTCGGCAATGCCGACACCACGCCGGACCTGCAGTTGACCTACAACGCCGTGGCACAGTTGGCCAAGCTCTTCCCTGCCTGAAGCGGACCGTCCGCGCGCCTGCATCAGCAGATCAGGCGCGTCTTGCAAGTGACGCCTGCAGCGCCGCAGCCAACGCGGCGTCGCCGCTCGACAGCGCTTTCCACTGCAGGCTCGCGCCCTTGCGATGGCCTTGGCAGCCGGGTGAGGCCCTTGGCATCGAGGGTCAGCGTGTACGTTTGCCATCTGTCTGCAGCGCGCGGCGCAGGGGTTTGTCCAGTGGCGTCATGCCACATCCCTCGCGTCGGTGCGTCAGCATCGCGGGAAGACCACCGGAGAAGCGCTAAGACCACGTCAAGATTCCCGTCGAGGGACTTCGCGGCGTGCTACTGCAGGCGCGCGAGACTGCCTCTATCGCCCGCATCCTCGTGGGTGCGCGGTGTTCGGACTTCGAAGGAGGACATCATGCGCAACCGCTACACGCAGAGAACGACCGCAGACGAGATTGCCGAGGATTTCAAGACCAATGCGCGCGAGGCGCTTGATGCCGGCACGCGCTACATGGGTGTTGCTCGCGATTGGTTCCTGCAGCGCGCAGAGGACATGCAGCAGCGCCTATCCGAGCATCGCTCCCAGACACGCCGCGGGCAGCCTGACGTGGAGGAAGACCTGCTCGCCCAAGCGTATCGCGACGCCGGGAGGTACGCCCGCGGCGACTATCGACGGCCGCCGCAGGACACGGCAACGGGCCATGAGGAAGACGAGGTCGCACGCGGACGGCGTCCTGCATCATCCGCAGGGACGCGCCCGGACTGGGATCGCGAGCAGGGGATTCCGCCGGCTCCGAAACAAGGCGATGGCAAGCATGCGCGCCAGGGGCATGCCGTTCATGCCTACGGCTATCGTGGCATGGGCCCACGTGACTACCAGCGCACCGATGCACGCATCGCCGAGGACATCAACGAGCGTCTTTACGACAGTGACGCGGTCGATGCACGCGACATCGCCGTGCAGGTCAACCAAGGCATCGTGCTGATGACCGGCACCGTGCCCCATCGCTGGATGAAGCATCTGGCAGAAGACTTGGCCGAGCGCTGCCGAGGCGTGGCGGACGTCGAAAACCAGGTCCGCGTGCATCACCAGTCCCCCGAGGAACACGCAGCATTTTCAGGTGCGCGCTCAACGGTCTCGACGCATGCGTCCGTCGATGGCAGCACGGCCTCGTCGTCTGCGCCCGGCAATGCATCGGCCGGCCAAACCGACGCAGGGGCACCCAAGCGCGCGACCCACGTGCATGAGCCAGGCGACACCATCGGCACGGGCAGCCGCGCGGCCACCCCACCAGGCGGCGGGACACCACACTAGGCACATCCGGACGCGTGGCTCCGGAGGACGCGTGGCGCGCTTGTCGGAGGGGTAGTGCTGTCAGCGCTGCTGTTGGATCCACACGCGGACGCCTCGGCGTCCGCGCGTTTTTGTTCCTGGCGGCGCCGAGGGCATCGGCGTCAGCGGTCAATGCACGACGTTGCGAATGAAACGCACGGGTGCGTCGGCGACGTTGCAGTACGCGTAGTCACTGGCGCTGCTGTCCAGCACCAGCACGTCTCCTGCGCGCAAATGGTGCGCCTGCCCCTCATGTTCGACGACCAGTTCCCCCTGGGTCACCAGCAGCATTTCCTTCCAGCCGGCCGGGTCGGCCTGTGCGGCGTAGCTGTCGCCAGGCATCAGCTGCCATTGCCACAGCTCGGTCTCGTGTCGCGCCTGGCAGCTTGACAGCAGGGTGCCGTGCGAGCCGGCCTGCGTCCCGGCCCAGGCGACCGCGCGCACCTGCGCATCGCGGGGCTGGCCGGCCTCGCGCACCAGGTCGCTGAAGGTGACGCCCAGCGCTTCGGCCAGCCGGTCCAGGGTATTGAGGCTGACGTTGGCATCGCCTGATTCGACCGATACCAGCATGCGGCGGCTGACGCCCGATGCCTCCGCCAGGGCCTGCTGGCTCAGGTCAGCCTCCGCGCGCAGGCGTCGCAGGTTGCCGGCCACGTGTTCCAGAACGGTCATCCACCCTCCATTGCGCAGGATATTGCACATGCCTTAGCATGGTAGTGCGCAGTATGTTGCGCCATCTTGAGAGAGTCCATCCATGCAGGTCGCAAGCTCGTCGCGCGCGCGCATCTGGTTTCCCATCGCCTTGTTGCTGACCGCAATGCTGTCGATCCACGTCGGCGCCAGCCTGGCCAAATCATTGTTCCCGGCGGTGGGCGCGGCCGGTGCAGCGGCGCTGCGCCTGAGCTTTGGCACGCTGCTGTTGCTGCTGGTGTTCCGCCCCTGGCGCCAGCCGCTGCGGCAACTTCCCTGGAAGATGCTGCTGGGCTACGGGCTGTCGCTGGGCCTGATGAACGGCCTGTTCTACCAGGCACTGGCCACGGTGCCGCTGGGTATCGCTGTGGCGCTGGAGTTCACCGGCCCCCTGGTGCTGGCGGTGCTGGGCTCGCGGCGTCCCCGCGATTTCCTTTGGATCGCGCTGGCGGTGATCGGCCTGCTGCTGTTGGTGCCGTGGTCGCAACAGCAGCGTGGCGTGGACCTGGTGGGCGCATTGTTCGCGCTGGCCGCTGGCGCGTGCTGGGCGTTGTACATCGTGTTCGGACAGAAGGCCGGCGCCGAGCACGGCACGCAGACGGTGGCCCTCGGCGCGGTGATCGCCGCATGCGTGGTGGTGCCTTGGGGCGTGATCGATGCCGGCAGCCGCTTGCTGTCGCCGGCACTGCTGCCAGCGGCACTTAGCGTGGCCGTGCTGTCCATGGCCCTGCCCTACACGCTGGAGATGATGGCCATGACCCGTATGCCGGCAGCGACCTTCAGCATGCTGATGAGCCTGGAGCCAGCGATTGGCGCGCTGGCCGGCATGGCGCTGCTGCACGAGCACCTGAGCCCGACGCAGTGGCTAGCCATTGCCGCCGTGATGGCGGCTTCGGCCGGTGCCGCGCTGACGGCGCCGCCGCTGACAGCGCCCGCACCGGTGGCGGATTGATGCAGCGCGGATTCATGTAGCGCTAGTGCCCGCGCGTCGATCCCTGTTGTTGCGCGCTTGCCTGCAGAACGCGGTGATCGCCCTATCGAGGCCGCGCGAGATCACTGCCGGCGCGTCGTCAAGCACCATCGACGCCGGGCCCCGGCCCGTGCGATGTCCTCCAGCGCGACGGCTTCCACCGCTCCAGCCTCACCGCCAGGATGCGTCCAGGCAGCGCCATTCCAGCAGTTGGTGCCTTCAGGCCCTGACCTATCCCGCACGCGCAACACCAAGCGCCTCACATCTGCCCGCACAGGGGACCGCCTGTGGGAGTTCCCCGCTTGCATCGCGAATCGAATCCAGCGCTCTAATGAGAGACCTTCACGGCAGAGGCCTCACCATCATCCGTCTGCCTTCCACGATGACATTTCGCAATGCTATCCGTCGTCGTTCCCGCCCATAACGAGGCCCTGCTGCTGCCCGCCACGCTGCAGGCGCTGCACGTCGCGGCCGACTCCCTGGGACTGTCCTGGGAAGTGATCGTGGTGGATGACGGTTCCGATGACGGCACTGCGGCCGTTGCCCGGGCCGAGGGTGCCCGCGTCCTGCAGGTGGCCTACCGCCAGATCGCCGCGACCCGCAATGCCGGTGCGCGTGTCGCCTGCGGCGAGCGGCTGTTGTTTCTGGATGCTGATACCTGCGTCGACGCCACCGTGCTGGCGGCTGCGCTCCGGGCCTTGGATCAAGGTGCGATCGGCGGCGGCGCACGGGTCACCATGCCCGAGGTCGTGGCTTGGCATGTCCGCGCCGGCGAATGGCTGTTCGGCTGGTTGTTTCGGTTGACCAGGATCGCACCCGGCTGCTTCCTGTTCTGCACGCGCGCGGCCTTCGAGGGCGTCGGCGGTTTCAACCAGCGCTACTACGCCGGTGAAGACGTGGCCATGAGCCGGGCGTTGGCGCGCCTCGGGCGCTTTGTGATCCTGCGCGCCAGCGTGCGCACCAGCGCGCGCAAGCTGCAGATGTTCACGCCGTGGGAGCACGCGAAGCTGACGCTGCGTTTCATCTGGCTGCGACGACGCATGCTGACCTCGCGTACGCATCTGGACTTCTGGTACCGCCGGCGCCGTTGACGCGCGGCAGGACGCCGGGCATCGCCGGCGTTCAGAGGCCTGCTCTGCCGTGCCGCCCTGCCGGGATCAACGCGCGGCGTGCTTGGCGGGCGCGGCCTTCTTGGCGGTCCTGGACGCGGTACTGGACCCGGTCTTGGTCGCCGCCTTGCGTGATGTGGTCTTGCGCGTCCTGCTGGCTGCCGCACCGTGTCCACTGGAGCTGGATTTCTTGGTGGCTTGCTTGCCGCCCAGCGTGCTTGCAGCCTTGCGAGCCGCCTTGCCCACCGCCTTTGCGGGCGTGACATCACCGGCCTTGTTGGACGGCGGCAGGCGCGTACTCACGCGTCCACCCTTGCCGCCCTTGAGCTGCACGATGCGGTTCTCCGCCATCACTTCTTCGGTCTTGGTGACGCGGGCAATGACGAAGTTGATCGCACGGGAGATCTTCGAACTCGGCCCATCCCAGTACTCGGCGGTATGCACTTCCACTTCCAACAGCGCCAGATTCGGGTCGTTGCGTCCCTTCGGGAAGAATGCCTTCATCGCATCGTTCCACAGCGCATCGGCCTTGGCGGCGTCACGGCTGATGCGCGCCTTGCCGGCCAGGGATACGTAAGTGTTCTTGCCATGCGAGGCATAGGCCAGGTTGACCTTGGCGTTCTTGCGAATCTCGGCCACCTTGGGGCTGTCGCCCTCGACGAAGAACCAGATGCGTGCACCGTCAAACGTGGCCTGCCGTGAGGACAGCGGACGACTGACGAGGAATCCCCCGGCGCCGACGGTGGTCAGCATCGCGGTATCGATGTCCTTGATCAGCTCGCCCAGATGCTTGACGTGCTTGCTATTGGCTGCCATGCGGCATCTCCGAGAAGGAAGGTGCTTCCATCCTCGATATCGGGTGCGCATTGCGCGTGAAAGAAACCTGCTGCCGCACTGACCCCGTCGTGACATTCGCTGACCCTGGGAGGTCCATGACATCCGCATGCGCGTGGCGGAACCACACCCCGCACGCACTGATATCAGAACAGGTCGATGGTGCCTGTCTGCGGCACCACGGCCGCCATCTCGCGCTGTGCTACCAGGTCCTCGTACAGCGACACGCGGTTGCGGCCATGCTGCTTGGACCAGTAGAGCGCCTTGTCGGCCTCATCCAGCGCCAGGCTGGTGAGGCGACCCGGCTGCAGTTCGACCACGCCGGCACTGATGGTCACCGTCCCGACCTGCGGAAACGCGTCGTCGGCAATGGCGTTGCGGAAGCGCTCGAACACCTCCATGGCCTGCTTGCGCGTGGCATCGCGCACGATGATCACGAACTCCTCACCACCAAAGCGGAACAGCAGGTCTTCGCCACGAAAGTTGCGCTGCATGCGCTGGGCCATCAGCAGCAACACCTCGTCACCATAGAGGTGGCCGAACGTGTCGTTGATGCGCTTGAAGTAATCGATGTCCACGATGCCCAGCCAGGCGCTGGGCGCATCACCTTGTCCGTCCGCCGCCGCGGGCGTGGCGAACAGGCGCAGCACCATGTCGTCGAAGGTCTTGCGATTGCGCAGGCCGGTCAGCGCATCGCGCTGGGCATCGTCCAGCAGGCCACGATAGTTCTGGAAGAACCGCGCGAAGCCCAGGATCAACCCCTGCTCGGCCAACGATGGCATCCCGCTTTCGACCACGTGCAGCCAGGTGCGCACGCCGCGGGCGTCCATCAGCGGATACAAGGACAGGCTGCGGCCATCGGCGGCGACGGCGGCCAGGCGCATGTTGCCGGCCGGCTCCTCCAGCAGCAGCGCCAGGATCAGCGGATCCAGCGTCGGCAAACGCCGGGAGACCAGGGCGCCATTGTGCAGCTGTGTCTCCAGCAGCACCTGGCCGTCGGCCCCGACACGCAGCAAGGACAGCGCATCGAACTCGGCCACGTCCTGCAGGGTGCGCAGCAGCGTCTGGTCCAGCAAATCCGCGTCACGGATGGCACTGAGATCGACCATGCGATCGAGCACGGGGCTGGCCACGGCCGGCTCCACCGGCAGATCGGCCAGGCGCTGGCCGGCGCGGTAGGGCGTGGAACTGGAAGTGCGGGGCATCGAAAGCAAGGTCGTGGTGCCAGGAGGTGCTGCGGTTATTAGCGGCGCCGGTGCTCCCGGCTTGAGCTTTTTGTGCGCTCCATTCCGCTTCCCTGGCTACCCGGCGGTTTGCGCAGCGATGATCCGGCCCATCAGCGCGTGCAGATCGCCCAGATGGCCGGTGCGCGAGGGCGTGTTTTCGTCCGAGGTCATGGCCACGGTCAGCCCAAGCGCCGGCACCACGTACAGCATCTGTCCGCCGTAGCCCCAGGCAAAGTAGGCGTCCTGCCCGCCAATGCGGCGCAGGAACCAGCCGTAGCCATAGCCGTCGCCGGTGTAGATCGAGCGGGTGCGCGGCATCCACGACTGGCGCACCCAGGCCGAAGAGATGACCACCTTGCCCTCCGCTGTCCTGCCTTGGTTGCGGTACAGCTCACCGAAGGCCAGCAACGCGCGCGGCGTCATCGACATCTGGTTGCCGCCGAAGTAGATGCCCTGCGGGTCGCGTCCCCAGGCACTGATGGCAAAGCCGGGCTGCAGGCCCAGCCAATCGCGCGCCAGCTGCAGGGTCGAGCGCCCGGTGACCTTGGTCAGGATGGCCGAGAGCAGGTGCGTGGCGCCGGTCGAATACAGCATGCCGCCCCCAGGCTCGTCCACGAAAGGCTGCGCCAGCGCGCCGCGCACCCAGTTGCGGCTGGCGACCCAGCGGCCGTAATTCGCGCCCGAGGTGGGCTGCAGGCCGGCCTGCATGCTCAGCAGGTGGCCGACGGTCACCTGGGCCAGGCGCGGATCGGGCGTGGCGGGCAGATCGGCCTTGAGCAGCGGCGCAATCGGCTGGTCCACGCCTTCCAGCACGCCCTTGTCGATGGCGACCCCGACCAACGCCGACACCACGGTCTTGGACGCGGACTTGATGTTGGTGGCGCGCGACAGCGACGCACCGTGATAGGCCTGCTCGCCGATCACCCGGCCCTGCCGGGCCACGATGACCGTGCGCAGTGGCGCCAGCGTGCGCGCATCGGCCAACACCTGCGACACATCCGGCCTGGCAGGTGCGGTCTGTGCCAGCAGCGGTGTGGGCAACATCGAGAACAGCAGTAGAAGGCGAAGCAGCATGGCCGTACTGTGGCCTGCGCGACGGCCACGCGCGGTGAATGACGGCAGCGTCATGCGACGGCTTGGCGACAATCGCCGGCCTGGAACACGTGCAGGTTGCGCGTGGCGAACGAATCACAGGGATGTGCTGCATGTCGCTTGCGTTGTTGGTGGTTGGTGTTCTGGCCCAGTGTGTGTTTGCCGGCGTGCAGGCCATGCTGGTCATCTTTTCCGGGGCTGGCATCGCCAACAGTCCGGAAGGCCCGACACCTGCTTACTTCGAACCACTGTTCCTGGCCGCGCTGATCGGCCTGCCTGCGGTGTCGCTGCTGACCGCGGCCGGTCTGGTCTATCTGTATGTCACCAGGTCACCGCTGTATTCACAGGGGTGGCACGTTGCGCCTTTGCTGACCCTCTCGCTCTACATGGCGTGGGCGCTCTGGGCCAACCGGCACTATCGCTGAGCCGCACTCCGCGAAGGCGAAGCGCTGCGGCTATGCTCGCCCTTCCCCTTCGATGGAGTCCCCGATGCTTCGCCACGCCTGTGCCCGCGCCCTGCTGCTCGCCCCACTGATGCCTTTCGACGCGCATGCCGCGCTGTCCGCACCCGAGCAGAAGATCGCCAACACGGTCAAAGCCGAACACGGCCGCTCGGTCGCACTGCTGGAAAAGCTTGTGAACCAAAACAGCGGCTCGATGAATCTTGAAGGCGTCACCAAGGTCGGGCAACTGCTGCGCCCGGAATTCGAAGCGCTGGGGTTCAAGGTGGAATGGAAGCCGATGGCGGCCGCCAAGCGCGCAGGTCACCTGATCGCCACGCATGACGGCAAGGCCGGCGGCAAGCGGCTGCTGTTGATCGGCCACCTGGACACCGTGTTCGAGGCCGACGCGCCATTCCAGACCTACTCGGCGACAGGTGACACCGCCACCGGCCCCGGCGTGGGCGATGACAAGGGTGGCGTGGTGGTGATGCTCGGCGCGCTGCGCGCCATGCAGGCGGCGGGCACGCTCAAGGACGCCAACATCGACGTGGTGCTGACCGGTGACGAGGAAGACGTCGGCGACCCGCAGGACATCGCCCGCGCCGATCTGGTCGCCGCCGGCAAGCGCGCGGATGTGGCGCTGGATTTCGAGAACCTGGCGCAGGAAGGCGGCAAGGACATGGGCTCCATCGCCCGCCGCTCCAGCAACAGCTGGACGCTCAAGACCACCGGCAAGTCCGGGCACAGCTCCGGCATTTTCTCGGCCAGGGCCGGCGACGGCGCGATCTACGAACTCTCGCGCATCCTCACCGCGTTCCGGCAGGAACTGCCCGAGCCCAACCTCACCTTCAACGTCGGCCTGGTCGGCGGCGGGCAGAGCGCGGACGTGGATGCCGACGGCGTGCGCGTCGCCGCGACCGGCAAGAGCAACATCATTCCGGCGGTAGCCGTGGCCAAGGGCGACTTCCGCACGCTGAGCCAGGAACAGACCGTGCGCGTGCGCGAGAAGATGCAGGCCATTGTCGCGCGCCACCTGCCGGTGACCGACGCCAGCATCAGTTTCGAGCAGGGCTATCCGGCGATGCCGCCCACCGCGGGCAGCCGTGCGTTTCTCGCCCAGCTCAACACGGTCAACCGCGACCTGGGCCTGCCGCAGATGGCGGAATTGGACCCGCTCAAGCGTGGCGCGGGCGATATCGCCTTCGTCGCGGCCGATGTCGATGGACTGATCGGCCTAGGGATTGCCGGCGAAGGCAGCCATGCGCCAGGCGAGACCGCCGATCTCGGGAGTCTGGACCGGCAAGCGACGCGAGCGGCGATCCTGATGTCGCGCCTGGGCGCGCAATCGCGCTGAACAAACGCGCCACGAAAAGTGCCAGGAAACCAGAACGAGAAAGGCCCCGCGAGGGAGGGATCGCGGGGCCTTTGTGTCGCCGGGAGGGAGGCGACGGCGTTGAGTTTCCACGCCATGCTGCAGTGAAGCAAATGGCGATTTTGAATAACCGCCATTCCGTTTGGGCACCTCGCTAGATTTGACGGCATCACGGCAATCGCCACGCACACGCTGGGGGCGATACATGCAGATTTATCCCCGAAATGGTGCTGCAACGCAGCTCGCCGGGGATTTTCAGCCCTTCTACCATCGCCAGCAAAGTCAAACGAGGTGCGCCATGGGCATGCGTGAAGTTGGCGGAATGGCGCTGGGACTGCTGCTGGTGGCACAAGGTGCGCAGGGCACCCCGCATCCGTTGCCGCCGCGCGACGGTTGGAAAGCCAGCAGCTCGGCCACCGAGGCGCCGGCGTTGGCCTCGGCACATGCCTTCGACGGCGATCAGGCCACCCGCTGGGGCGGGCCGTTCTCGCCCGGGCATTGGCTTCAGGTGGATCTGGGCGCGGCGGCCGATATCGGCGGCGTGCGCATCGCCTGGGATGTCAGCCACGCCAATCACTACGTGCTCCAGGCCTCCGAGGACGGCCAGGCCTGGCGCACGATCTACACCACCACCGATAGCCCGGGCCGCGTCGAGTACGCGCTGTTTCCCGCCGTGCGTACGCGCTATCTGCGGCTGGCTGCCCCCGAGCGCACCGCCGACTGGGGCGTGGGCATCTTTGAATTCCAGCCACTGGCCGCCTCGCAGACGCCGCGCATCACCGGCCTGGCAGACAAAGGCGACACCGGCGCGCTCTGGACCACCGGCACCGCACGCACGCTGGGCAAGAGACGCGATGGCGACGGACTGCAGATCGAGTTCCCACAGCCGCAAGAGGTCGCCGGCCTTCAGGTCAACTGGGGCGATCCCCCCGCCAGCGCCAGGCTGGAAGGCCGCGATGCGGCAGGCCACTGGACGCCGCTGGTGCAGGAACCGACGCCCTTCGGCACAGCGTCCTACCTGGCCGGTGACGCGCCACGCACCGTGCACGCGCTGCGGATGATCACGCGTGCCGCGAACGGCAAGCCGGCCAGCGTCACCCGCCTGCGCGTGCTGGGCCCCAAGGCGGTGATGACGCCGATGAAGCGCTACCAGCTGGCGGCCACAGGCAAAGGCGCGGCGCTGTTCCCGTCCTCGCTGCAGATGCAGCAGGTGTACTGGACCGTCGTCGGAATCCCCGGTGGACGGCAGAAGGCGGTGTTTGATGAGTACGGCAACCTGGAAGCCTTCAAGGGCGCGCCGCTGGTGCAGCCGGTGTGGCGCGATGCCAGCGGCCGTGCCGCCGCGGCCACCGTGGAAACGACGATCACCCACCGCCTGCGCGCGGGCTGGATGCCGATGCCGCAGGTGCAGTGGTCGCCACAGCCGGACCTGGCGCTGACCAGCAGCGCGATGGCCATCGAACATGCCGGTGCGCCTGTCGTGCTGGTGCGCTATCGCCTGCACAACACCGGCAGCACGCAGGTCGATGGCATGTTGTCGCTGCTGACGCGCCCCCTGCAGGTCAGCCCGCCGTGGCAGAACGGCGGGCTTTCGCCGATCCGCGACCTGGCCATCGAACGCGCGAACGCGGCGGCGGGCGTGCGCGTCAACGGCCGCCTGCTGTTCCAGGCCATCGGCGTACCTGACCTGCATGGCGTTGCCGCATTCGGTGCGCATGGCGAGGATGAGATCACCCGCTTCGCCGCCGCAGGTTCCGCACCGGATGCGCAACAGGTCAACGACCCGCAGGGACTGGCCGCCGGCCTGCTGGGCTACCGCGTGCAACTGGCGCCCGGCGCGCAGCGCGACATCGTGCTGGCCTTCTCGCTGGGCAACGAGGTCATCGATGCCAAGGCGGTGGAGGCCGCGCGTTGGCCTGCGTCACCCGCACTGGATGTCGGCGCATTGCTTGGTGATGGCGAGCAGGCGGGCGCGAAGTTCGACGCATTGGCCGACGCGCTTGCGGCGCAGTGGGAACAGCGCCTGGGCAAGATTGGCCTGTCGCTGCCCGATCCCTCGCTGGTGGACATGCTGCGCGCGCAGGCTGCCTACATGCTGCTCAACCAGAGCGGCCCGGCGATGCAACCCGGCCCGCGCAACTACAACCGCTCCTTCATCCGCGATGGCTCGGCTACGGCGGCGGTGCTGTTGCGCATGGGCATGGCCAAGACCGCGCGTGACTACCTGCACTGGTACAGCAGCCACGCCGTGCACGACAACGGCCTGGTCTCGCCGATCCTCAACGACGATGGCAGCGTCAACACCGGCTTCGGCTCGGACCTGGAGTACGACGCGCAGGGCGAATACCTGTGGCTGGTGGCCGAAGTGGCGCGACTGGATGGCGGTGCGCAGACCGTGCGCGACTATCAGCCACAGGTGAACCGCGCGTTGAAATTCCTGCAGGCACTACGCGAACGTACGCTGGTGCCTGGCTACCAGGCCGATCGCCCGGTGCCGGAGCGCTTCGCCGGGCTCATTGCGCCCTCGATCAGCCACGAAGGCTATTCGGTGCCCACCCATAGCTACTGGGACAACTACTGGGCACTGCGCGGCTGGCACGACGGCGCATGGCTGGCCGAGCAGTGGGGCGATCACCAGACGGCGCGGTGGGCACGCGCGCAGTACCAGCTGCTGCACGATGCGCTGGCCGCCTCGATCCGCGCCACGATGGCGTGGGCCGGCAGCGACACCCTGCCCGCCGACGCGGACCAAGGCGGCAGCGATCCGACCAGCGTCTCCATCGCGCTCGATCCGACCGGTGCACAGGGCGTGCTGCCAGCGGACGCGCTGACCCGCACCTTCGACCGGTATCTGGCGCAGGTCCGCCAACGCGATGCGCCCGATGCGCTGTATGCGTACACGCCGTACGAGATGCGCAACATACTGACCTACGTGCACCTGGACCGACCGCAGGATGCCGAGTTCATGCTGCAGCACGTGGTCGGCGATCGCAGGCCGCGCGAATGGCAGGAGCTGGCCGAAGTCATTTACTCGGACAAGCGCCACGCGATCTACCTGGGCGACATGCCGCATACCTGGATCGGCGCCGAGTATGCGCGCAGCGTGTTCGGCATGCTGATGTTCGAAGGCGACGATGCGCTCTCGCTGCTGCCCGGCACGCCGCCATCGTGGGTCGCAGGCCCTGGGCTGAAGGTCGACGGCTTGCCCACCGCTTACGGCACGCTGGCGATGCAGGCCCGACAGGACGGCCAGCGCCTGACGATCACGCTTGGCAAGGGGCTGAAAGCCGGCAGCGCACTCAAGGTGTTCTGGCCCAGCCGCCGCCCACCCACCTCGGTGACCGTCGATGGCAAGCCCGCGCGCGAGTTCGATGCGCGCGGTATCACGCTGTCGAAGCCCTTCCGCACCCTCGTGGCACAGTGGTGACCGGGCGCGCTGCGCGACACGACGGGCACGCGATCCGTCGAACCCGGGCCCGATCCGTACACGACCGAGGCGCGGCGACCAGACAAAGAAAGCCCCGCAAGCGCGGGGCACGATGCCACGTTCCTCAAGCGCGGCCTGATCAGCCGGACGGTACTCTCACGGCAGATCGCACTTGAGCTTGGCGTCCACGTAGTGCGGCTTGGGCACATCAGGATTGGTGCTGGTCCTTTCGAAGGTTACTTCGAACGAGTCTGGATCGACCTGGCCCTTGCGGTCCGTGCACGCATCCAGCAGCTTCTTCCTGACCGCGGCCACGGCGGCGTCCTTGTTGGCACCGTCGGCGCTGTTGGTCAGGTTGACCACTTCGGCCGATGCGAGTGGGCTCAAGCCCAGCAGGCCAGCCGCCAACATCACTCCTTGCAACGTCTTCATCTTCCTGTCGTCTCCTCTGCAGTCTTCCCTGCGACCGACGGCGCCCGTTGCACCGCGCGGGTCGCGCCAATGGCGTACTTTGCCTCGCGTAGTCTGATGTCCGGCCAGGGAAAATCGAGTTAAGACCGCGGTCCGATAGCGCAAGGAAGCGGCCTGCCCCGGCGCTGTTCAGTCGTCGGCCTTGAACGCCATCGTTGCCTTGACGGCCTTCTGCCAGCCCTTGTAACGGCGCTCGCGATCCTCCTCCGGCATCTTCGGTTCAAAGCGCTCGTCCATCGCCCACTGCTTGGCGATCTCCTCGCGACTCGCCCAGAATCCAACCGCGAGCCCTGCCAGATACGCCGCGCCCAGCGCGGTGGTCTCGGCCACCTTCGGGCGGATCACCGGGACGTCCAGGATATCGGCCTGGAACTGCGCCAGGAAGTTGTTCATGATCGCGCCGCCATCGGCGCGCAGCTCCTGCAGCTCAAGCCCGGCATCGGCTTGCATCGCCGCCAGCACATCGCGCGTCTGGTAGGCCATCGATTCCAGCGTGGCGCGGATGAAGTGCTCCTTGCTGGTGCCGCGGGTCAGGCCGAAGAACGCACCACGCACGTCGCTGTCCCAATATGGCGCGGCCAGGCCGACGAAGGCCGGCACCATGTACACGCCATCGGTATCGGGCACGCGCTCTGCATAGGCCTGCGTATCGCTGGCCTTGCCGAACATACGCAGGCCATCGCGCAGCCATTGCACGGCGGACCCGGCAACGAAGATGCTGCCTTCCAGCGCGTACTCGACCTTGCCATCGATCCCCCAGGCAATCGTGGTCAGCAGGCCGTTCTTGGATCTGACTGCCTTGTCGCCGGTATTCATCAGCACGAAGCAGCCGGTGCCGTAGGTGTTCTTGGCCATGCCCGGCTCGTAACAGGCTTGGCCGAACAATGCCGCATGCTGGTCGCCGGCGATGCCGGCGATGGGCACCTTCTGCCCGAAGAAATGCCGGCCGGCGGTATGGGTGTAGACCTCGCTGGACGAACACACCTTGGGCAGCATCGACTTCGGGACACCAAGGATCTCCAGCAGCTCGTCGTCCCACTGCAGCGTGTGGATGTCGTACATGAGCGTGCGGCCGGCATTGGTCTGGTCGGTGACGTGCGCCTTGTCCTCGGACAGGTTCCAGATCAGCCAGCTATCGATGGTGCCGAACAGCAGATCGCCCTGCTCGGCTTTCTCGCGGGCGCCCTCGACGTTGTCCAGGATCCACTTGAGCTTGGTGCCGGCGAAGTACGGGTCGATCAGCAATCCCGACTTGGCGCGGAACAGTTCGTCGTGCCCGGCCTCGCGCAGCTCCTTGCACACGCTCTGCGATTGACGCGACTGCCAGACGATGGCGTTGTACACCGCCTGCCCGGTGTTCTTGTCCCACACCACCGTGGTCTCGCGCTGGTTGGTGATGCCGATCGCGGCGATCTGCGAGGCCTCCACGTCGGCCTGGGTCAGTACATCGGTCATGGTGGTCAACACGCTGGACAGGATCTCGCGTGGGTTGTGTTCCACCCAGCCCGGCTGCGGGAAGATCTGGGTGAACTCACGCTGGGCCACGCCGACCACGCCGCCCGCGTGATCGAACAACATCGCGCGTGAGCTGGTGGTGCCCTGGTCGATCGCCAGTACGTACTTCTTTTCCATCGATGACTCCTGTATCGCGTTGTCCTGCGCCGTGCGGTAAACGGGCGCGAACGCATGAAAGAACCGGTTGAATCCGCCGTCAGGGCTGTCGCTGCTGCCCAGCGGCTTGCTGTTGAGCGGCCGGCTCTGGAGGGGTCTCCTGCTGGCCTGCCCGCTGTCCACCCGCTTGTTCCAGCGCGCGCTGGCGCGCCGGCAGGAACGGATAGATCAGCCACTGATAGGCCGCGCCACCGACCACGCCGCCGATCAACGGTCCGACAATGGGCACCCACCAATAATGATTTGGCGCGGGAAATGCCGAAGCGCCCCAGCCGGCAAAGAAAGCAAACACGCGCGGCCCGAAGTCGCGCGCAGGATTGATCGCCCAGGCTTCCAGATAGCCCATCGACGCGCCGATGGTCGCCACCAGCAGGCCGATCATCAGCGCTCCGGAATTGGCCCCGGGCGCCATCTCGTTGTACTGCTCGGTAATGGCGAAGATGCCGAAGATCAGGAACGCGGTGAGGATCACCTGATCCATCAGCGCGTGCATCGGCGTGATCGCCAGGCCGGGTGCGGTGAAGAACACCCCGGCTGCGCCGCCAGCCTCGCGCGTGAGCTGCTGGGCCTGGGTGTAGTGGTCGATGACCGGCGCATACAGCGTGTAGACGATGGCTGCACCGAGGATGGCGCCGAGGATCTGCGCGCCCCAGTAAGGCACCACCTTCCTCCACGAAAAACCGCGATACAGCGCCAGGGCCAGCGTCACCGCCGGATTGGCGTGGGTGCCGCTGACCGACCCGGTGACATAGATCGCAATGGTCACGGCCAGCCCCCAGGCGATGCAGACACCCCAGTAGCCGCCAGCATAGGGATTGGGATCGTAGAGCGTGTACATGGCCGCGACCGAATTGCCGAAGGCGATGATGATCAACATCGCGATGGCTTCGGAGATCAGCTCACCGATGAACTGCTTGCTCATGCGTCGCACCTTCCTGCAGGCCGACGATGATGCTCGATGCGATCAGGCCCCATCCCACTACAGCATGGTGCACGTCCTGTGTGATTCGGCATGCCAGCAACCTCCCGGTGTCGACGTGATGGTGTGTGTGGCGCGTGGCAACGGCGCGACGCTGGCCGCCATTGAAACCCATGCAAGGTCAAGCCAACGTCGTCTAGTGCGCCGCCACGCGCTGTGGCGGCGCGGTCACGACTGCCTCCACATACGTGGCCAGCCGCGCCTGCTCAGCCGGTGTCAGCCGCAGGCCCAGCTTGCTCCGCCGCCACAGCAGGTCCTCTGCCTCGCAGACGTATTCGTGCGCGCGCAGGTAATCGACTTCGGCCTGATACAGGTCTGCACCGAAGTGCTGACCGAGGTCCGCGCGCGACGCCGCATCGCCCAGGATCTGCGTGACGCGCGTGCCGTAGTTGCGCGCCAGACGCCAGGCCATCGCGTCGGGCAACCATGCGTGGGACCGACGGAGCTGTGCAAGCATCGCATCGAAGCCACCGGGCATGTCGCCGCCAGGCAAGGGCGCGCCCTGCGCGGTCCACGCCGGCGCCTTGCGCCCCATCCGTGACACCAGCTTGTCCATCGCTTCTTCGGCCAGCTTGCGGTAGGTGGTGAGCTTGCCGCCGAACACACTCAGCAGCGGCGCGCCGCGCGCGTCCAGTTCCAGCTGGTAATCGCGTGTGACTTCCGAGGCGTTGTCCTCGTCGTCCTCCAGCAGCGGACGCACGCCGCTATAGGTCCATACCACGTCCTCTGGTGTGATCGCCTGGCGGAAATAGCGGTTGGCTGCCTCGCACAGGTAGCGCACCTCATCGGCATCGATCTGCGGGCATGCGGGGTCGCCGTGGTACTCCATGTCGGTGGTGCCCACCAGGGTGTAGTCGCGCTCGTAGGGAATGGCGAACACGATGCGGCGATCAGGTTGCTGGAAGATGTAGGCCGCATCGTGTTCGAACATCTTCGGCACGACGATGTGGCTGCCCTTGACCAGGCGCAGCGAGTGGCCGTGCTTGAGCATGGCCGCTTCATCCAGGAAGTCCACCGCCCATGGGCCGGCGGCATTGACCACCGCACCGGCCTGGATGGTGCTGCGCTGTCCATCGCGGCTTTCCAGCGTGGCCACCCAGTGGTCCTCCACGCGCTGGGCCTGCACGCAGCGTGTGCGGGTGCGGATGTCGGCACCGCGCTGGGCTGCATCCATGGCGTTGAGCACCACCAGGCGCGCGTCCTGAACCCATCCATCGGAGTAGGCGAAGCCGGTCGTGAGCGCATCCTTCAGCGGCGCCCCCACGGCGTCGCTGCGCAGGTCGACCTTGCGCGACCCCTCCAGCGTGCGTTTGCCCCCCAGATGGTCGTACAGGAACATCCCGATGCGGATCATCCACGCCGGCCGCAGGTGCGACTGGTGCGGCAGCACGAAGCGCAGCGGCCAGATGATGTGCGGCGCGATGCGCAGCAACACTTCGCGCTCGGCCAGCGCCTTGCCGACCAGCCGGAATTCGTACTGCTCCAGGTAGCGCAGGCCACCATGGATCAACTTGGTGCTGGCACTGGAGGTGTGCGAGGCCAGGTCGTCGGCCTCGCATAGACAGACCGACAGGCCGCGGCCGACGGCGTCGCGCGCGATGCCCACCCCATTGATGCCACCGCCCACCACCAAGACGTCGAACCGCTTGCTCATCTGCCACTCCGTGATGCACATGGCGACCCGCCACGCACCGCCAATCAGTCATGGAAGAGCATAAACAAACATTTTCGAACATACGTAATGACGCGATGAAGGGGGACGCGCGGACTCGTCCTTTGGCTCAGAGCGCCGCAGGCGCCCCCCCTGGCAGCTGCGCTTCGCCGGACGCACACGTTTACGCGAAACGAACATAAAGAAACCCGGTCCGTCGGCGTGGCTCAGGAGGTGACATGCACCCGCGTGCCGCCTGCGGCCAGCGTGGCGGCCAGCGCCTTGGACGGCGGCCGATCGGTAAACCAATCGTGCACCAGCGAGATCGGCCCAAGCCGGCACAGGGCGTTACGCCCCAGCTTGCTGGCGTCGGCCGCCAGCAGCACCTGGCGCGAGTGCGCGATGATGGCCTGGGCCACGCGCACTTCCTGGAAATCGAAATCCATCAAGGTGCCGTCCGGCTCGATGCCGGAAATGCCGATCACGCCGAAGTCCACGGTGAACTGCCGCACCAGGTCGATCGTTGGCTGCCCGGTCACGCCCTGGTCGCGCGCGCGCACCATGCCGCCGGCCACGATCACCTCGAAGCTTGGGTTGGCGCTCATCATCACCGCAACGTTGAGATTGTTGGTGATCACGCGCAGGCCCTGGTGCTGCATCAACGCAGCAGCCACCGCTTCGTTGGTGGTCCCGAGGTTGATGAACAACGAAGCCTGGTCGGGAATATGCCGGGCCACGACCGCAGCGATGCGCCTCTTCTCGTCGGCCTGCAGCATCTTGCGCGTGGTGTAGGCCGTGTTCTCCACGCTGGAGGGCAGGCTGACGCCACCGTGGTAGCGGCGCAGCAGGCCGGCCTCGCACAGCAGCGCCAGGTCGCGGCGGATGGTCTGCTGGGTGACTTCGAACTGCGTGGCCAGGCCATCGACTTCGGCATAGCCTTGCTGGCGCACCCGCGCGACCAGTTGCTCCTGTCGCCGGTTCAATACCGGTGCGTCATCCATCGTTTCGCCCGCCCTGCCCTTCATGGCGCGCATGATCACCCAAGTGCGCGGCGAAGCAAAACCGCCATGCGGCGCACCTGCGCTTGCACGCGATGCATGCAGGCCATCGCCGATGCTGCCAGCACTGTTCGCCGACGCCGCCAAGGAACGACGATGCGCCTGCTGCTTGCCGGCCTGCTGATCATGCTGTGGTGCCTTGCCGCACCCGCGCGCGCCGTCGATGCCTGCCCGCAGTTGCGACTGCAGACCGCCGCGCCAGACGTGGCCACGCGCGTGGCAGCCACCGCCTGCCACGAGCACCTGCTGTGGTATCGCCCCTTCATCGATCGCGATGGCCGGCTGGCCAGCGCGCAGGTCATGGAAGCCGAAGACACGCTGCTGGAAGACCAGGCCACGCCGGCCTGGCAGCGCGTGGCCCAATACTGGCGCGAGACCGGCCTGCTGTCGCAGCTGGGCCTAGGCGACGCCGGCAGCTGCAACACCGCGCCGGTCGATCCCACGATGGCGCCCCTGTGCCGCGGTTTCCTGGTGGACTACGCATGGTCGGCCGCGTTCGTGTCCTGGGTGATGGCCAAGGCAGGCGTGCCGGCATTCCGCCTGTCGGCCAGCCATATCGACTACGTGCGCGATGCCTTCCGCGCCCCCGAGCGCAGTCCGTTCCTGCCGACGGATCCTGCCATCGCAACGCCGACCCAGGGTGACCTGCTATGCCATGTGCGCGGCCGCGGCGATGCGCTCGGCTTTACCGGCCTGCAACGCATCGCCAGCGGGCACGCAGGTCTGAACATGCATTGCGACATCGTGGTGGCGGCCAATCCCGGTGGTGACAGCACGGCGTATCTGATTGGCGGCAACGTGCAGCAGGCGGTGACGATGCGGCTGTTGCCGCTCAACCGCAAAGGCGCGTTCTGGAGCCTGCCGCAGCGCGCGGGAGGCCAGGCACCGTGCACACCCGACAACGAGGCCGCGTGCAATTTCAACCGGCAGGACTGGGCGGTGTTGCTCAAGCTGAAATCCGCGGAGGAGCTGGCCCGGCTGCAGCCCACACCAGCGCCCCCGGGAGCAGCCCCCACGCCGCCAGAGCAGGACGACACCGGGCGGCGCGGCATCCCGCCTGCGCAGCAGGCGCCACCCGGCACCTGCTGCGTGCAGTGCGTGGTCGGCGGCGGCGTACCGCGCTGCCCGGCCGCACCGGCGGCGCCCCATGCCGTACCTGCGGGTCAGGCGCCTGCTGGCCAGGCACCCGCGCAAGCCGCCCCGCCTGCCACGCCCACACCCTGATCGCTATTCGCCGTCCACGCCTGCCAGGTCCATCACCCACCGCGGCACAGTCGGCTCGCCTGCGTAGAACGCCTTGGGCCGTTGCTCGGCCATGGCCCAGCGGTGCAACCAGCTCACGCCGTAGCGACCGGCATACCCATCCGGACGCTGGTAGGCCGCGTCCTGCATTGCCTCATCGAGACTGATGAAGCGATAACCGCGGCGACGCGTCGCGGCGACCAGCTCGGCGAAGCTGGCCGCATTGAGCGCGTTGGCATGCAGCAGCCAGGTCTGCGCGACGTTGTAGCCCAGCAGTTTCTGCGACTGCTGCTCGAAGTAATCCAGCTTGTTGAGCATGTATGGAACGTAGCCGCTGCGCAGCCGCAGCAGCGTGGCCTCGCGCGCCTGGCCCGGCGACTGCGTCTCCAGCACGCGCGCATAGGCGAACGCCCAGACCCATTCGCCGTTGTCCACCGTGACCGGAGCGATGGCATACCCGTGCGCGCCCAGAAAGGTCTGCAGCTGCGCGCGGTCCTCGGCCGTCGTCCCCACCTGCAGATAGGGATGGCGGAACCAGCGCGGGGTCTTGCCATATTCGGCCATCAGGGGGCGCAGCACCTGCTCGCCGCGCAGGATCTGGTCCTCGTATGCGGCCAGGGGCGTCTGGCTCAGGCCGACATGGCCCCAGGTGTGATTGCCCAGATCAAAGCCGGCCTCCAGCCAGTCGCGCAGCATCGCCACGCGTTCGGGCAGGGCCGCGCCGTCCACCGGCGCCTGGCCTTCGCCTGAGAATCCCGCCTGGAGCTTGCCTTCATTGACGAAGCCGATCACCGGCACATCCGCGCGCTTGAGCTGCTGCATGAGCTGCGCATGCAACGGGCCCAACTGGTCCTGCGGCGTCTTGCCGAGGCGCTGCCAGGGCAGGTCGTCGATGGTCATCGCGATCCGTCGGTCCGGCGTTTCGGCGACGGCACTTCCCATCGCTGCCCACAGCAACCAGGCGCTGGCCAGGATCCTCCATCCTTGTGTCATCGCTGCACCCACCCCGAGAAAACACGGCCAGCGTAGCGGAGATCACGGTTTTTTCGCACCCGCTGCGCACAGCATGACGACGCTCCCAGCGCGGGCAACCGGCGCCTTGCTATAACGCTGCGCAGACTCCTCAGGAACGCCCCGTTGGCTCGCACCCGCATCATCGTCGTGGCCACGCTCCTGATCGGATTGTCCATTGCCCTGCCGCTCGCGGCGCTGCTCTACGGCGCCTGGCACCTGGCCATCCGCGAGGAACAGGCCCGCCTGTCCACGGTCGCCCAGCTGGCCCTGACCCGCGCCCAGCGCGCCCATGCCGAGGTCAGCCAGGCGCTGCACGCCATGGAGCGCCAGCCGCTGCCCCCTTGCTCGCCGGCCCATATCGCCCGAATGCGCGCACTGACCATCACCAACGGCACGGTCGAAGAGCTGGGCTATTTCCACCAACGCCGGCTGATGTGCACCTCGTGGGGTCTGGTGGAAGGCGACGTGCGCCAGCCGCACGCGCAGTACACCACCGGCGACGGCACTGCCCTCAACCTGCGCGTGCATCCCATCGTCAGTCTCAGCGACGTCATGATTGCCATGCAGTGGGGCCAGCACAACGCACTGGTCGATCCCGCGCGCCTGGTGGATGTCCTGATCGACCCGGCCATGACGCTCACCCTGGCCACGCGCGACGGTCAGATCCTGGGCCAGCGCAACGCGCCCGACGCCGCGCTGCTGGCGCGTGTGTTGGCCCACCCTGGCGATGGCCACGAGGCTGCGACCTTCCATGCGGTTGCGCGCGATGGCGACTGGATTGCCGTTGCAACCGAGCCGCGCACACAGATGCTGCAGCACCTGCGTCGCGAGCAATTACTGCTGTTGCCGTTCGCCCTGTTGCTGACGTTGGGCATGGTCGGTGGCATCGTCTGGGCGTCGCGGCGCCGGCTGTCGCCACGCGGGGAGCTGGCCATTGCCGTGCGCAAGCGCGAGTTCGTCGTGCACTACCAGCCGGTCATCCACCTGCCCACCGGTGCCTGCGTCGGCGCCGAGGCCCTGGTGCGCTGGCGCCGGCCCGATGGGTCGCTGGTGCGGCCGGACCTGTTCATCCCGCTGGCCGAGGACAGCGGCCTGATCCGCTCCATTACCGACCAGGTGATCGACAGCGTGCTGCAGGATCTTGGCGACGCACTGGCCGCAGACCGCAGCCTGCACGTGGCGATCAACCTGTGCGCCGATGACATCCGCACCGGCCGCGCGGTGCAGGTGCTCGACCAGAAACTGCGCGGACGCGACGTCCGGACCGGCCAGCTGCTGCTGGAAGCGACCGAACGCGGCTTCATCGATGTGGACGCCGCGCGCACCACCATCCGCCGGGCGCGCGCATCCGGCTATGCGCTGGCCATCGACGACTTCGGCACCGGTTATTCCAGCCTGCAGTACCTGCAGTCGCTGCCGCTGGATGCGCTGAAGATCGACAAGAGCTTCATCGAGACGATTGGCCTGGACAGCGCCACCAGCTCGGTGACTGACCACATCATCAGCATGGCGCGCGCATTGGGACTGCTGCTGGTGGCCGAAGGCGTGGAAACCCAGGCACAGGCCGATTATCTCACCGCGCGTGGCGTGGACTTCGCGCAGGGCTGGCTGTTCGCCAAGGCCATGCCGGCGCTGGACTTTCTGACGTTCCATGCGCAGCGCAGGCAATTGCACGGCCCGGGGCCCTTCCTGATCCAGCGCGCGGCGTGCACGGCCAGCGACACCTAGTCCGGTCGGCTGGCCAGCAGCGCGTCGCAGCGCGTTTGCAGAAACGCACGCAGGCGCGTGACGGCGGGCGTCAGCTGGCTGCGATGCGCGCAGACCAGGTGCAGCGGCGCCGGTTCGCAGTGCGTCGCGGGGAAAACCTCCACCAGGCGGCCGGCGTGCAGGTCGTCGATGACATCCAGCCGCGACTTGTACACCAGGCCTTCGCCGGCGACCGCCCAGCGCCGCACCACGTCGGCATCGTCGCTGATGCGGTTGCCTGACACGGCCACCGTGCGCGCGCCGCCCGGCAGCGTGAAGTGCCAGCGTTCGTGCACCTGCTCGCTCCAGACAAAGCGCAGGCAGTTGTGCCGGCGCAGCTCATCCACGCTGGATGGCCTGCCATGGCGCGCGAGGTAGGACGGCGCCGCGCACAAGGCGCGGCGGTTGTCCGGCGCCAGCGGCAGCGCGATCAGGCTGGAATCGGACAGCGCGCCGTAGCGGATCGCCGCATCCAGCGGCTGGCGCACCAGGTCGGCCGCGCGGTCGCTGATGCGCAGCTGCAGCAAGAGTTCCGGATGCGCCTGCTGGAACGCGTCCAGCCACGGCAAGAGCAGATTGCGGCCGAAGTCCGAAGGCGCCGACAACCGCAGCGGGCCCGCCAGCGCGCCGCGCGCCTGGGCAAGCGCCTGTTCGCCCTGCGTCACCGCCTCCAGCATGACGCGTGCGTGCGGCAGGTAGCGCTCGCCGTCTTCGGACAGCTGCATGCTTCGCGTCGAGCGCACGAACAACCGTACGGCCAGGGCTTTCTCGAGTCGCTGCACGGCACTGCTGGCAAGCCCCGGCGCGATGTTCAGCTGCCGCGCCGCTTCGGAGAAGCTGCCGGCATCCACCGTCTGCACGAAGATCTGGACGTCGTCGAGGCGGAGCATTTTCTTTGAAATGCGGAAAGTGTTCGCCGTTATAGCCCATTTCCCTCCTGATCCGTAGAAGACACGATAAGGGCTCCGGAGGATCTTCTCCGCCTACAGGACTCCTGCCATGAGAGCCATCGGCTTCCACCACAACCATCCCATCGATCATCCCGACGCCCTGCTGGACGTGGAGCTGCCCACCCCGACGCTGCGCGACGACGACCTGCTGGTCGAGGTGAAAGCGGTATCGGTCAATCCAGTGGATACCAAGGTCCGCCGCGGCGGCAGCGTGCCGGCGGACCAACCGCGTGTGCTGGGCTGGGACGCGGCGGGCATCGTCCGCGCGGTCGGTCCGCGTGCGACACGCTTCAAGCCCGGCGACCGGGTCTGGTATGCCGGCGACATCAACCGCGCGGGCAGCAACGCGGAGCTGCACGCGGTGGACGAGCGCATCGTCGGGCCGATGCCGGCCACGCTGGATTTCGCGGAAGCTGCCTCGCTGCCGCTGACCGCCATCACTGCATGGGAACTGCTGTTCGACCGCCTGCAGGCCCACGCCGCCGATCCGGTCGAACACAACGTCCTGCTCATCACCGGTGCGGCAGGCGGTGTCGGCTCCATCCTCACGCAGCTAGCACGCCGCCTGACCGGACTTACAGTGATCGGCACCGCCTCGCGCGCGGAGACACGCGACTGGGTGCTGGCGCATGGCGCGCACCATGTCATCGACCATCACCAGCCGTGGGCAGCGCAGCTGGCCGCGCTGGGGATCAAGGACGTCACCCACGTGGCCGGCCTCAACGCCAGCGCCCAGTACGTGCAGCAGATCGCCGAAGTCCTGCGCCCGGAGGGGCAGTTCGCACTGATCGACGACCCGGTCGGCCTCGATATCGGCCCCTTCAAATCCAAGTCCATCTCGATCCACTGGGAGTTGATGTACACGCGCCCCATCTACGCCACCCGCACCATCGCGCGGCAGCACGCCCTGCTCAAGCGCGTGGCCGAGCTGGTCGACCACGGCGACCTGCAGCACACCCTGACCCGCCGCATCGAGGGGATCAATGCCGGCACCCTCAAGCAGGCCCACGCCCTGGTCGAAGCAGGCAGCATGATCGGCAAGGTGGTGCTGGTGGCCTGACGGGCGGAAGCCGTCCACCTGTAACACCAGGTTGAATCAGACAATGCGATGGCCCGTGCGGGCCAGCGCATCAGATGACACCGACCGAAGGTTACCAGTCGTAGCTGACGGTCAGGCGCGTGCTGCGCGGCTCCTGGTAGAACATTGCCGCACCGAATAGCGGATGTGCCGAGCCAGGCGTCAGTTCCGAACGTGCGTTGAGATACGTGGCCGACTGCTCGTTGGTCACATTGAACACGTTCACCGTGATGCCGAGCTTGCCGTCGGCAAACGCCGGCTTGTAGACCACCCCCAGGTCGAACTGCCGCACCCACGGCAGGCGGCCCGACTTGCCTGGCAGCGCCGGCTCACCCTGGTAGCAGTGGTAGGAGCCACCGTAGCCGACCGGGTCAGGGTTCTGGCCGGGGTTGTACACGTAGGTGGAACTGGCCAGTGGATAGTTGTCGCCGCAGTAAAAGCCCAATACCTGCCTGGGCGTACCGGACACCACGCTGAAGTTGCCCGACACCCCGACTTCCGAGGTCAGCTGGTAGTAGCCGTAACCCTTCAACGCATGACGGCGATCGTTGGACTGGTCGCCGTTGTAGAACTCCATCAGCGAGGGGTGATCCCACGTCTGCGTCGTGGCGGTGCCGTTCTGGCCCTGGTTGACGCCGATGCTTTCGCCATTGCCGCGATACAGGTCCGAACGCATCTGGCCTTCGGTCGTGCCACGGCTGTGCGACCAGACGTAATTCAGACGCGTGAACCACTGGCCATCGAACGGCCGCTCCAGGGTGAACTCCAGCGCCGAGTATTTGCGCTTGAGCTGCGGAAAGCCCATCTGCGCATTGGTCAGCGTCAGTTCGTGGATCTGGCCATCGGTGCCCAACAGGCGGAAGGTGTTGGTGTCGCCCGCGTTGAACAGCAGGCTGGCCGAACTGTTGGGGCTGATGGCGAAGCCAGCCTCCCGTGCGGCTGCGAGGATCGCCGGAATGTTGGCCTTGGTGTCGTCGATAGCAGCCTTCAGGTCACGATGCACGCCGCGCACGCCCACCAGCCAGCCACTGCTGAGCTGTTTGTTGAAACCCAGGATCAACTCATCCTGGTGTTCGCCCTCCATCGTGGTCGGCGAGATGGTGCGGTAGTCGCGTGGGTTGCCGAAATTTTCGTTGGCTGACACCGGGGGCGCCAGCTGCACGGCGGTGATCGGCGTGCCATCGGCATTGATGCCGCTGTAGGTGTAGTAGGTGCTGGTATTGAGGCTGGAATTGGCCAGCCCGCCCGGTGCCAGCGGCAGCCCCAGGTAGTAGCGCCCGACGTTACCGAAGATCTTCAGCGTCGAGTCGCCGTTGACGTCCCAGGAGAAGCCCAGGCGTGGCGACCACTGGTTGTCCACGTCGTACACCGGCTGGTTCTGATCGTTGTAGTTGGTGAACTTGTCGTTGCGCAGGCCCAAATTCAACAACACGTTGTCGGTCACCTGCCAGTGATCCTCGATGTACCACGCCTCCTGTTCGGCCTTGTAGGAGCTCAACGCATATGACGCGGCCCGCACGGCGTAGTAACCGCCTTCACCGTAGGCAAAGCCACGCGGACTGGGTACACCGACCGTGCCGTCCTGACGGGAGGCACCGCTCAGCAGGGCGTTGGGATCGGTGTTGGCGGTGTAGCCATAGCTCCACGAATAGCCGGGACCCGATGTACGCGACCCCTGGTTGAAGGCACGCAGTTCCTGGTTGTCGATGCCGACATCAATACTGTGGTCGCCGATGGACCAGTTCAGGTTCAGGCGCAGGTTGTCCTTCTCATAGCGTCGATCAGGATCGGAAACGCTTGAGATGGTCTGTCCGTTTCCGATCGGTGCGCCGCCCGTATACGCCGGATTCTGGTTGGCCAGGCCAGAAACGAACGCCAGGCCACTGTTATAGGCCGGGTTCTGGTTGTAGTTGGGCGATTCCTGTTCACCATACAGCGCGGTCAGGGTCAGGCTGTCGGTCAGGTAGCCTGTGTAGCGCAGGCTGCGCAGCTCGTGCCCGGTTTCGATGTCGTTGTCAGGGCCACGGGACGCGGTGACCTGCCGTGCATTGAAATCGTAGTTGTAGATGTGGCCGTTGGATTCGTATTTGTCCTCGGCGCCGGTGAACTCCAACAGGTGGTTGTCGGTGATGTACCAGTCCAGCTTGGCGTAATAGCGCGGGCTGTCGTAGCTGTAGGACACGTAAGGCGCCGCGGTATCTTCAACGCTGTTGAGGCGCCGCCCATCGGTCTTGCCCAGCTCGCCGGCCAAGAAGAAGAACAGCTTGTCCTTGATGATGGGGCCGCCGACATACGCGCTGTAGACGATGCGGTCGATCTCGTTCTCGCTGTTCGGCCGATACAGCGCACCAGCCACCGGGCTCGGAATCACGCTGGGGTTTGAGTAATAAAGATCCTTGTCCTTGGCGCGCAAGGACTGCGGCTCGTAGATGAAGGCACCGCCGAACTTCCACTCGTTGGTCCCGCGACGACCGACCTGGTTGATCACGCCACCATTGGAGCGGCCGAACTGCGCGCCATAGCCGCCGGTGAAGATTTCCTGCTGATCGATGGCCCCGTAGGGCAAGGTCAGCCCGCCCAGGTTGCGATACGGATCGGTGGTGTTGAAGCCATTGAGGTAGTACGCGTTCTCCGACGCGGCCGAGCCACCGAAACTGGGGAGTGAGCCACCATTGCCTCCGGTGCCTTGGAAACCACCGCTGTTGTTGACCACGCCCGGTGCCAGCAGCGCGATGGCTTCTGCGGTGCGGCCCAGCGGCAGGATCTGCAGCTCCTGTGACGTGATGACGGTCCGCGAGTCGGTACTGGCCACATCGATCCCCGCCATGCGGGTGCCGGTGACGGCGACGGCATCCAGGGTTTCCACGTTCGCACCCACAAAGGACACCTCGGTGCCGGCGCCGACGGTAATGCCGATATTGCCGCGACTGTCGACCACCTGTCCCTGGCGTTTGACCGTGACGGTGTAAGTCCCCAGCGGAAGGTTGGCGATCGAATAGCGGCCGCGTCCATCGACCTGGATTTCCCTGCTGAAGCCACTATTGTTTTCGATGGAAACCGTCGCGCCTTCCGCTTCGGCGACGCTGCCGAAGATCGAGCCCGTGGTGGACTGCGCGAAGAGCGGGCTGCTGACCAGCAGCAGCGCCGTGGCTAGCACGGTTCTTTTCAAGGATGCGGTTCTCACGTCCAAATCTCTCCAGTTTGGATCCGACAGATGTCGTGGTGGGGTGGTGAAACGGTTCGGCAAAGCAGAGAGAACTCCAGGCAAAGCAACGCCGCCGCCAGATCCTGATCAGGATCGGCGATACGAAAACTGCGACTGAAGTCTCCCCTGACTTCGCTTTTAGCACGATCAACCACGCCACGACACCTGTCGACACACGCATGACTTCAATTTAATGAATTGTCCGAATGATTGGCTCCCAAATGATTGGCTCCTACATGCCGACGGGACCGGCCGCACGCACGTTGCACCCAGCGACTTGCACGACGCTTCAACCTGCCCACCTGCTACGGCCCTGCAGCGACCTCGACCGGTGGCAGCTCGTCGCGCATGCGCAGGAAGCGCGCGAAACGTGGCAGACCGGTCGACGTTTTCCCGCTGTGGCGATAGGTCACCCAGCTGCCGATGGGCGGCGGCGCCGCACGCTGTGCATCGGTGAAGCCACTTCCGAGGCGGAAGCGTCGACCATCAGACAGCTGCACCACGAGGGAACCCAGCTTTCCGGCAAGACGTCCTTTCCCCTCGACATGGGCCACCACGCGTGCCTCGGCGTCATCGAAAGGCTTGTACTTGAGCAGGGCATCGCTGCGGCCGATGCCGTAAACCGCATCCTGTCGATGCAACATCAACCCCTCGCCACCTTCGCGTACCAGCAGCGCCAGCCTGGAATGAAGCGCATTGCCATCGGCGACGACGTCCTGCTTCAAGGCCACCAGCTGAGAATTGCCGGCCGCCTTGACGCGCTGAACGATCAGCGCGGCGCGCCGTACGAAAGGCCGCGGTTCCGACGGCAAATCGAAGACCATGAAGCGCACGGCCCGCCAGGCTTGCGGATCCCCGTCTGTCCTGCGCACCAGTGCGCTGACCTCATCGAAGCGTCCACGCCCGATCCACAGCTCGCCATCCATCGGCACCGCCGGCCAGTCCCGCGTGAACCAGGCCGGCGGCGTCACCTTCGCGCCACCTCGCGTCCACATCGCCTTGCCATCCCAGTACCCGCGTACCCCGTCGAGCTTTTCACTGACCAAGTAACGCGAGACATCAAGGCCTTCCTGATAGCCGCTCGCCAGCATCAGGGGTGGCGCAGTTCCAGCCTGCAGCGGATGCACGGGCGCGAGCAGGCAAAGAGACAGCAACAACGGGGCAAAAGCAGACTGGCGCATGGAGCAACTCCAGAAGGGGTTCCATCGCAGCTTCTTCCGTGGCACAACCAGAAGATATCGGAAGCGCAGGTGTCGTTTCGTCAGAAGATGCCCTGCAATGACGCCACACCATTGCCCCGGCACGCGCCTCTCGCGAAGGGATGCGACACGCACTGCGATCGCAATTCACCACCCGGCACACACTGGCCCCTACCCGCATACCGACGACCTACCCACGCCTACTGTTGACTCGTGCCATGTGTTGAAACATGTTGAAACAACATCTTCAATCGACGTCAGCACAAGGGACGACACGAAGATCAGTTGCATGCGAATGGGAGAGATCGGCTCGACGCCGACGCCGAAGGAGCAACCGCCCCGGAAACTCTCAGGCAAAAGGACCATGGCATGCAATGCGTGCGACACCACCATGCAGATGCATGGCATCGCGCGGGCAGACAGGGATCTGTTGATGCAACATCCAAGATGGCATCCCCTACCGCCAGCAGAAAAATCTGGAAAGAGTCCGCCACCTGCGGGCCGCCAAAGGGGTAATGCTCTCAGGCAAACATACAGATGGGGCGCCCTCCCGAATCCATGAGTGGATGGTGGCGCCTATGCCTTGATCGAGCCTGCTCGCTTTCCCACGTCGCCCTGATTCAGTCCCATGCCACCAGGCATGCCGGCATGCGGATCCACGCATCCGGTGTCGCCATGGGCCATCGCAGCCGATCTGCATGTTGGTCACGTTGCCGTGACCGATCAGGGCTACGTCTTGCCCAAAAAAGCCGCCATCCGTGCGTCCCACGCACCGATGGCGGCCACCGGATGTCGCTTTCGCTTTCTCCAACTGCACTGCCCCCCACACGCAGGAGCCACCCGCTTGAACAGGTCCCCACGAACGTCCCGTCGCTGTCTGCTGGTCTCTGCCATCGCGGCGGCGCTGCTGCCACTCCCCACGCTGGCACAGGAGGCTGGCGCGGGCGCCGGCGGCCCGCAACAGGCCAGCTCCCCGACCCAACTCGATGCGGTCTCCATCAAGGCGCCGCCCACCGGCACACGCGTCGCCCGTGACGGCTACAGCGCACCGACGCCCACCAACGTGCTGGGCCAGGAAGAGATCAAGGCGCAAGCTCCGGCGGATATCGCCGAGTTCGTGCGCACGCTGCCATCGGCCTCGGGCGGTGCGACTTCAAGCTCAAGCGCGGGCTTTCTCAGCACCGGCCTGGCCGGCATCAGCACCAACGCGCTTCGCGGTCTCGGTGCCAACCGCACGCTGGTGCTGCTGGATGGACAACGCTCGGTGCCGTCCAGTGCGACCGGCCTGGTCGATACCAATACCTTCCCGCAGTCACTGATCCGCCAAGTGGAAGTGGTCACCGGCGGCGCATCCGCGGCATACGGATCAGATGCGGTGGGCGGCGTGGTGAACTACATCCTGGACCGCTACTACACCGGGGTGAAAGGCGCGGCCGAATACGGGCAGACCGAAGACGGCGATGCCAACAACACCAAGTTCAACCTGACCGGTGGCTGGAGCTTCGGCGATGGCGATGGCCACGTGCTGCTCAGCGCGGAAAGCGTGCGACAGGATGGCATCGCCTCGCTGGATGCGCGCGACTGGGCGCGCACAGGCTTTTATGGCGCGCAGAACAGCACGGCGTCCATCGCCGCCGGCGGGCCGCAGTTGATCATGGGCAGCGACCTGGGCTGGCGCACCACTGCACCCGGCGGCCTGATCACCAACGGCCCGCTGGCCGGCACCTACTTCACCGATGGCGGCGCCTACGGCGCGCTGAACTACGGCACGCCGTTCGGCAACGGTGCTTACATGCAGGGTGGCGATACCGCCATCACCATGGACCCGCGTGGCAACTACATGAGCAACTCGCTGCAGGCCGACGACGAGCGCGACAGCGTGTTCGGCCGCGCCAGCTACTGGGTGGCGGAGAATGCGGAAATCTACGCGCAGGCGTCCTACGCCAAGTACAAGGGCCTGAGCTACTACGTGCGCCCCACGCGCACCTTCACCATCCGCTCGGATAACGCCTTCCTCGCGCCCGAGCTGGCCTCGCAGCTGGCGGCCGCCGGCGCCACCAGCTTCAATCTGGGCTCGCAGCTGGCGGACCTGCCGCAGCATGGCAGCAACATGGAACGCGAGACCAAGCGCTTCGTGGTTGGTGGAGACGGCACGTTCCAGTTCATCGGCAAGCACTGGGATTGGGATGCGTATTACCAGTATGGCGTCACCGAAGCCGACGAGCGCCTGACCCCGACGCTGCACGTGTCGCGGCTGATCGGCGCGGTGGACGCCGTACGCGATGGAGCAGGCAGCATCGTCTGCCGCTCGACGTTGACCAACCCGGCCGATGGCTGCGTGCCGTACAACCCGATGGGTATCGGCGTGAACAGCCAGGAGGCGCTGGACTACGTGCTCGGCCAGCCGACACGCGAGCAGAAGTTCGAACAGCGCGTCGCAGCGGTCACCTTGCGCACCAACGAGATCCCTGGCTGGGCCGGCGACATCTCGCTGGCGCTCGGTGCGGAAACCCGCACCGAGAAACTCAGCGGCTATGTCGATCCGCAGTGGGCCAGCGGCTGGCAGTTCGGCAACTTCAAGCCGACCTTCGGTGAGTACGACGTGTCCGAAGCCTTCGTCGAGACCGTCATCCCGGTGTTCAAGGGGCTCGACCTCAATGCGGCGGCACGCTTCACCGATTACGAGCTGTCCGGTGAGGTCACGACCTGGAAGCTCGGCGCCGTCTACAGCCCGATCGAGGACATCACCCTGCGCGGCACGGTCTCGCGCGACATCCGTGCGCCGAACATGCAGGAGTGGTTCGCTGCCGGCACCTCGCGGCAGAACTCGCACAACTTCCAGTACGCGTCCAACCCTTGGGGTTGGAACGATGCCGGTGGCTACCCGTACTACGAGAACTCCATCGGCAACAAGGAACTGGTGCCGGAGGAAGCCAAGTCCTATGGTGTCGGCGTGGTGTTCGCGCCACGCTTTCTGCCAGGCTTCTCGGCCTCGGTGGATTACTACGACATCGAGATCGAAGGCGTCATGGCGCTGGTCACGGTTGACCAGACCTATCGGTACTGCCTGGAACAGGGCGTGCAGCAGTACTGCGACAACATCGCTTACGATCCGGGTGCGGCGGTGCCGTTCAACGTCACCACCGGCTACCAGAACGTGAATTTCCAGCGCTCGCGCGGGTTTGACGTGGAGGCTTCCTACAGCGTGCCATTGGGTCCAGGCAACTTGAACCTGCGCCTGTTGGCCACCCGTTATCTGGAGAACTCCACCGACGACGGCACCCTGGTGACGGAGCTGGCGGGCAGCACGACCACGCCGGACTGGATCTATCGCCTCAATGCCGTCTACAGCACCGAGGCCTGGCGCTGGTTCGCGACGCTGCGTGGCACCAGTGATCCCGTGCGCAGCACGCAATACATCGAGTGCCAGGTCAACTGCCCGGATCCGGCTACGCTGCCCACCGGCTATCGCACGATCAGCGACAACACGATCGACGCCAAGATGTACGTGGACATCGGCGCGACCCGCAAGATCAGCATGGGCAACGTGCAGTTCGAGGCGTTCTTCAACATCGGCAACCTGTTCGATACAGACCCGACGCTGGTCGGTGGCGGCACCGGCCCCAACGACAACACCGTGGCCTACGTCAGCACCATCGGCGATCGCCTGGGCCGTACCTATCGCGCCGGCCTGCGTTTTGAGTTCTAAGCACCGCCCATGACGACGGGAGCACGCGCTCCCGTCGTCGTCTTCGCACAAGGAAGCAACCGATGACCCTGTCCCTGCATCGCCACGCCCTGTCGCTGGCCCTGCTGCTGGCCTGTGCCGGCACCGCGCACGCCGCCGACACTGCCGTCCTGAAAGCCGAAGCCGTCGCCGGCGTGAAGCAACGCGCCAAGTTGGCGCAACAGATGACCGACGCGATCTACAGCTTCGCCGAGCCGGGCTTCCAGGAAGTGCACACTTCCGAATACATCACCGACATCCTGAAAGAAAACGGCTTCACCATCACCAAGGGCGTGGCCGGCATCCCGACCGCGTGGACGGCGACCTGGGGCAGCGGCGGTCCGCTGATCGCACTGGGCAGCGACATCGATGCGCTGCTCGGCCTGTCGCAGGTACCGGGCATTCCCGACCAGAAGCCGCAGGTCGAAGGCGCACCGGGCCATGGCGAGGGCCACAACTCCGGCATGCCACTGGTGGTAGTGGCCGCACTCTCGGCCAAGGACGTCATGCAGAAGCACGGCATCAAAGGCCGGCTGATGCTGTGGCCGGGCGTGGCCGAGGAACTGCTGGCCACCAAGGCGTTCTACGTGCGCGCCGGCATGTTCAAGGACGTGGATGCCTCGATCTTCACCCACGTGGCCAAGGACATGAGCACTTCCTGGGGCGACTCGGGCAACAACGGCATGGTCTCGGTGGAATACACCTTCCACGGCAAGACCGCGCACTCAGCCGGCATGCCGTGGGACGGGCGCAGCGCACTGGATGCGGTGGAGCTGATGAACGCCGGATGGAACATGCGCCGCGAGCACCTGCCAATCACGCAACGCTCGCACTACGTCATCACCCATGGTGGCGGGCAGCCGAACATCGTCCCCGACGTCGCTTCGGTCTGGTACTACTTCCGCGAGCAGGATTTCGACAAGATCCGCGACCTCTACCAGACCGGCAACACCATTTCAGAAGCGGCGGCCATGGCCACCGGCACCACGGTCACCCGCAAGGTGCTGGGGTATGCCGCACCCAACCACGGCAACAAGCCGCTGGCCGAAGCGGCCTTTGCCAACATGCAGGCCATCGGCATGCCGCAGTGGAGCGCCGATGACCAGGCCTTCGCCAAGGCCGTGCAGCAAGCCAACGGCTTCAAGCTGCAGCCGCTGGCCACCGAGGTCACGCCGATCTCCACGCCGGACACGCGCAAACCCTCCACCGGCGGTGGCTCGGATGATATCGGCGACATCATGTGGACGGTGCCGACCATCACTATCCGCTTCCCGTCCAACATCCCCAACACCATCGGCCACCACATCACCTCGGCCATGGCCATGGCCACGCCGATCGCGCACAAGGGCGTGGTCACCGGCGCCGAAGTGCTGTCCAGCACCGTGCTGGACCTGATGACCAAGCCCGAGCTGATCGCCTCGGCCAAGGACTACTTCAACACCGTGCAGCTGAAGGACCGTAAGTACGACCCGGTGCTCACCGCGCAGGACCAGCCGGCGATCCACCTCAATGCCGAGGTGATGGAGCGCATGCGGCCGAAGATGGCGCCGCTGTACTACGACGCCAAGCGCTACGGCTCCTACCTGGAACAGCTGGGGATCAAGTACCCCACGCTCGACGCCACGCCCAAGCGCTGAGCCCGAGGGCTCTCTTCTCCCCTCATTCGGAACCGGATCGTGCAGACCAAGACCTCTCTCGCCCTTGCCCTGGCGCTGTGCCTGGCGCCCCTTCACCACGTCCACGCGCAGGCCAGCGCCACCCTCAAGCAGGCGGCGATCGCCGGCGTCGACCAGCGCGCCAAGCTGGCGCAACAGATGACCGACTCGATCTACAGCTTCGCCGAGCCGGGCTTCCAGGAAGTCCGCACGTCCGAGTACGTCACCGACATCCTCAAGGCCAATGGCTTCACCATCACCAAGGGCGTCGCGGGGATTCCCACCGCGTGGACCGCGACCTGGGGCAGCGGCGGTCCGCTCATTGCGCTGGGCAGCGATATCGACGGCCTGCTCGGCCTGTCGCAGGTGCCGGGCATTCCCCACCAGAAGCCGCAGGTGGAAGCCGCACCCGGACACGGCGAAGGCCACAACTCCGGCATGCCGCTGGTGGTCGTCGCTGCGCTGGCCGCCAAGGACGTCATGCAAAAGCAGGGCATCAAGGGCCGGCTGATGATCTGGCCGGGCGTGGCCGAGGAACTGCTGGCCACCAAGGCCTTCTACGTGCGCGCCGGCATGTTCAAGGGCGTGGATGCGTCCATCTTTACCCACGTGTCCAGCGACTACCGCATCGCCTGGGGCGACATGCTCAGCGGCATGGTCTCGGTGGAATACACCTTCAAGGGCAAGACCGCGCATTCGGCCGGTTCGCCCTGGGCCGGGCGCAGTGCGCTGGATGCGGTGGAGTGGATGAACCTGGCCTGGAACATGCGCCGCGAACACCTGCCGGTCACCCAGCGCTCGCACTACGTCATCAGCAACGGCGGCGGACAACCGAACATCGTCCCGGACACGGCCTCGGTCTGGTACTACTTCCGCGAGCAGGATTTCGACAAGATCCGCGACCTCTACGACACCGGCAACACCCTCTCCGAAGCCGCCGCCAAGGCCACCGAGACCACCGTCAGCCGCCGCGTGCTGGGCTATGCCGCGCCCAACCATGGCAACAAGCCGCTGGCCGAGATGATCCACGCCAACGTCAAGGCCATCGGCATGCCGCAGTGGAGCGCCGATGACCAGGCCTTCGCCAAGGCCGTGCAGCAGACCAACGGCTTCAAGCTCAAGCCGCTGTCCACGGAGGTCGCGCCGATCTCCACGCCGGAATCGCGTGGCCCCAACACCGGCGGTGGTTCGGACGATATCGGCGACATCATGTGGACGGTACCGACCACCACGATCTTCTTCCCCGCCAACATCCCCAACACCATCGGCCACCACACCACCGCGGCCATGGCCATGGCCACGCCGATCGCGCACAAGGGCGTGGTCAATGGCGCCAAGGTGCTGGCTACCAGCATCCTGGACCTGATGACCACGCCAACGCTGGTCGCCTCGGCCAAGGACTACTTCAATACCGTGCAGCTGAAGGACCGCAAGTACGACCCGGTGCTCACGCCGCAGGACCAGCCGGCCATCCACCTCAACGCCGACCTGATGGAGCGCATGCGGCCGAAGATGGTGCCGTACTACTACGACGCCAAGCGCTACGACACCTACCTGGAGCAGTTGGGCATCAAGTACCCGACGCTGGCACCGAAGGAATAAGCCCGCATGCACGTCATCTCTTCCACCGCTTTCGCACGCCCCGGAGCCACACGATGAAACACACGCCCCTCTGCCTGATGCTGGCGGCCGCGCTCGCCCTACCCGCGCTTGCTGTAAGCGCATCGCCCGGCGTGGCGACGACGGCTGCCGCCGGTGCGGCATCGGCCTTTTCAACGGCGGGCTATCGCAAGCTCGACGGCCTGTTCCCGGTGTATGCCGATGACAAGGGCGGGCACGTCTTCATCCAGCTGCCCAAGGCCGACGCCGACGGCGTCATGGCGCGCGTGATCCACCACACCATCATGGCCGAGGGCGCGGGGTCGGCGATGACGCGCCTGGACCGCGGCCAGTTCGGTCCTAGCCGCCTGCTGGTGTTCCGCCGCATCGGCGGCAAGGTGGTGGCGAGCTACCAGAACATCACCTTCACCGGCAGCGGTTCGCCGGAGGAATTGAAGGCCGCCAATACCGCCTTCGCCGATTCGGCGGTGTGGGCCGGCGAGATCGCCAGCACCGCGGCCGATGGCAGCGTCACCGTGGATATCTCCGGCCTGCTGACCTACGACGCCTGGGGCATGTTGAGCAGCCTCAACCGCTCCGGCCAGGGCAAGTTCAAGCCGATGCCGGCGCTGACCATGGCGATCCCGCAGACCGCCAAGGCCTTCCCGGAAAACTTGGAACTGGAGGCGATGTTCACCTTCGGCAACGACGCGCCCAGCGGCGAGATGCGCAGCCTGCTGGCCGATCCCAGCGCCTTGACCGTGACCTTGCGCCACAGCTTCATCCGCCTGCCCGATCTCGGCTACACCACGCGCAAGTTCGACCCGCGCGCGGCGGAGAACGACATCCTGGTCACCGACTTCTCCGCGCCGCTGGGGCAGCCGCTGGTCACGCGCCTGGCGCGCCGCTTCCGGCTGGAAAAGATCAATCCCGGCCCGGCGCCGTCCAAGGTCAAGAAGCCCATCGTGTTCTACGTGGATAACTCCGCGCCCGAGCCGATCCGCGGCGCGTTGGTGGAAGGCGCCAACTGGTGGAAGCAGGCCTTCGAGGCGGCCGGCTACCTTGATGCCTATCGCGTGGAAGTGCTGCCGGCCGATGCCGACCCGATGGACGCGCGCTACAACGTGATCTTCTGGACGCACCGCATGACCCGCAGCTGGTCGTTCGGCCAGCAGGTCAACGACCCGCGCACCGGCGAGATCGTCCGTGGCTCGGTGCTGCTGGGCTCCCAGCGCATCCGCCAGAACATCATCATGTTCGAAGGCCTGCTCGGCGTCGGCAATACCGGCAAGGGCGGCTCCAATGATCCGGTGCAGATCGCGCTGGCACGCGCACGCCAGCTGGCCGCGCACGAGGTCGGCCATGCGCTCGGCTTCCAGCACAACTTCGCCGCCAGCAGCCAGGACCGCAGCTCGGTGATGGATTACCCCACCGCACAGGTCGACATCCAGGGGGAGCAACTCGACTTCAGCCGTGCCTATGCCACGGGCATCGGCGCGTGGGACACGTTCTCCATCGACGCGCTCTACGGCGACGAACAAGGCCTGCAGCAGCGCATCGATGCCGGCTACGCGCGCCTGCGCTTCCGCGCCGACATCGACGGCCGCTCCGACGCCACCGGCCATCCCTTCGACAGCTCCTGGGATAACGGCGACGACCCGGCCGAAGAGCTGAAGCACATCATGGCCGTGCGTCGCATTGGCTTGTCGCGCTTCGGCCTGCCCAACCTGCCCAATGGCGCGGCGGTGACCGAGCTGCGCCGCCGGCTGGTGCCGCTGTACCTCTATCACCGCTACCAGGTCGCGGCCACGGCCAAGCTGGTCGGCGGCGTGGACTTCGGCTACCCGGTCAAGGGCGGTGGTGATGAAGCGCACTTCCAGCCGGTGCCCGCCGCCGTGCAGCGCACCGCGCTGGACACGCTGCTGGACACCGTCGCACCGGCCGAGCTGGTGCTGCGCCCCGAGCTGCTGCACCTGCTGGCCGCGCAGCAGACCGGCGGCACCGACCCGCAGGATGCGGTGGAAGTGTTCTCCAGCCGCATGGGCCGCAGCTTCGATGCCGGTGTCGCCGCCGAGACCGCCGCGGATGTCACGCTCGCCGCCCTGTTCGCGCCCGAGCGCCTGAACCGCCTGGTCGACGCCGAAGCCCGCGATGCCGATCCCCTGCCGCTGGCACAGATGCTGGGCCACACCCTGGACGTGGTGTTTTCCCGCAGCGGCAGCAGCCAGGCCGAGCGCGAGGCCGCGCGTCGCGTGCAGCTGCGCGCGGTGCTGATGCTGGCCCGCCACGCCAACGGCGTATCGCTGGATTCAACCCCAGGCGCCATCATGGGCCGCGGCGATGCCGTGCTCTCGCCAACTGCGCTGGCCGTGGTCAATACGCAGCTGGCCAAACTCGGCACGCGCCTGTCCAAGTCCAGGTCCGGCGACAGCGCGCAGGCCTCGCACGAAGCCTGGCTGGCCGAACTGATCACCCATCCGCAGAAGATTAATGCCTTGTTGGAAAGCGGCCGATACGACCTGCGCATCCCGCCGGGCGAGCCGATCTGAGCCGGGCGTTCGGATGCCGCTGCAATCCCACGTGATCGCAGCGGCATCACACGATCCGCGTCCTGCGCCGCCAGCTGGTGACCTGGCTCCAGCGCAGGAAGGTCACCAGGCCGGACCCCAGGATCAGCACGATCCCGGCACCGGTGATCCAGTCCAGTTTGCTGTGGAACAGCCAATAGCCGAAACCGATGGCCCATAGCATCTGGCTGTACTGGGTCGGCGCCACCGCGCTCACCGGCGCCAGCCGCGTGGAATGCATCATCAGGATTGCCGCGAACCCGGCCAGTAGTCCGTACCCGGCAATCATCAGCCACTGCCATGCCGTGGGCCACACGAAGGACGGCAGCATCAGGATGCCGCCCATCACCAGCGGACCGATCACGCCTGCGCCATACAGCGTGATGCGCTTTTCGTCTGGCCCGGCCATGCGCAGGCTGATCACCGACACCGCGCCAGTCAGGCCGCAGATGATCGCCGCGACATGGCCTTCGCTCAATGCTCGGAAACCAGGACGCAACACCACGAGCACGCCGATGAAGCCCACCACCACCGCCGTCCAGCGGCGCCAGTGCACCTCCTCGCGCAACAGCATTACCGACAGGACGGTGACGAAGATCGGCATCAGGAAGATCAGCGCGAACGCCTCGGCCATCGACAGATGGGTGAAGGCGATGACCGAAGTGAGATTGCCAGCGGCGCCACAGAAGGCACGCAGTAGCCAGATCGCCGGCTTCTTCGCCATGACCACATCACGCCAGCGGTCATCCGGCTTCTTGAGGAAGGGCACGGCGGTCAGCATCAACAAGGCGCCAAAGAACACCAGCTCGTACGAAGGCAGCGCGCCTTCCAGCAGCTTCACGAAGGCATCGCTGATGGAATACGCCGCGTAGCAGGCGAAGCCGAGGAGGATGCCTTTGAACATCAGTTGGACGCCGGGCGCGGAGAGGGGCACCTAGTATGCGACGCGAGGCGCCGGGCTGAGGCGACGCAGCCCTCCGACGGGCTTGCACACCTCAACGTGGCGGATACAGCTCCAGCAGTCGACGTGTGACGCCATTGGTCCAGCCAAAGCCATCCTGGTTGGGGTATTCGCCGCCACCGCCGTGGGCATCGCCGTCGCGGGCGTCGATGTCGTACTTCTCCACCAGCTTGTGCTCACGCGCGAACAGGGCCTGTACGCGACCGAGAAAACCGCGGCCGATGCTTTCAGCCAGCGCGTCCTGCTGGTAGCGGCGAAGCCCCTCCACGGCCACCCACTGCAGCGGCGCCCAGCCGTTGGGGGCGTCCCATTGCTGGCCGGTGGTGTGCTCGGTGGTGGCGATACCACCGGGGCGCAGCAAGCGCGCCTTGACGGTCGCGGCGGTCACGCGGGCGTGGTCGCGGCTGGCCAGCCCGGCGAACAGCGGGAAGGCAGTTGCCGCGGTCACGGCATCGCTGACACGTCTGCGCTGCCAGTCGTAGTCGGCGTAGTAGCCCTTGGGGTTCCATAGATAACGCTCGACCGCGGCCTGGCGTTGCTTGGCGGCGGTGGCGTAATCGATCGTGCAGGCCGGTGGCTCGGTTCTGCATGCGGCAACCAGCGTGATCTCCAGGTGATACATCAAGCTGTTGAGATCGATCGGCGCGAACGCCGTGGTGCGAATGGTCGACAGTTTCATCGGGTCATCGAACCAGCGACCGGAGAAATCCCAGCCCGACTCAGCCGCGGCACGCAGATCGCGATAGACCTCCGCTGCCGGGCGCGGACGGGCCTCCTTGGCCGTACGCAGGTCGTGGATCCAGGCCTCCTGGCGCGGCTGGTCGCTGTCGTCCCAGTAGCGATTCAGCACCGTGCCATCGGGCAACTTCAGCACGCGCCGATGGGCCCTGCCAGCGGCCAGGGTCTGTGCGCCTTCCATCCAGTACGCATATTCCTTCTGCAGCTGCGGCAGGTACTTGCGGTAGACGGCATCGCCCCCGCGGCTGGCTTCGTCACTGACCATGAAGGCGAAGAACGGCGGCTGCGAACGCGTCAGGAAGTAATTGCGCGTGCCGTTGGGGATATGGCCATAGGTGTCGATGAGGAAGGCGAAGTTGTCCAGCATGTCGCGCGACAACCTGTCTTCGCCGCTGGCCACCAGCCCCAGCATGGTGAAGTAGGAATCCCAGTAGTAGACCTCGCGGAAACGCCCGCCGGGCACCGCCGTGGGGTGCGGCAGCGGCAACGCATTGCTGTACGGCGAGGTGTCGTGGAAGCTGCGGGTCAGCACCGGCCACAACCCGTCGATATGCGCCTCCAGCCCGGTGTCCTGACGGATGGCGGCGGCCTGGATCGGCGCGTCCTCCTGGAAATGCTGCTGCACGAAGCGGCCGAGATCAAAGCCCGGCCGGCCGCGCTTGGCCAGATACGCGGCGCGGATCTGCGCCGGGTCGTGCCGGGGGGTGAGGTCCACGAAGTGCTTCTGGTCCGTGAACAACGCCCCTTCCTGCACCGCGCCGAACAGTTCCGGATACAGCACGTCCGGTGTCGCCTGCGCCTGCGCGGCAACCGAAGGCGCAGGCACGTTCTCCTTGGGCATCGCGGCTGGAACGGCGTCGCGCGGGAAGCTGGCGCAGCCAGCCAGCATCAGGCCCACGATCCATCCACCGAGTGGCGCACGCAGGGAACAGGCATCAAGCTTCATGGCATCGGCGGGTCTGGGGTTGAGGAACATGATGCACATCGCGCCTCATCCGGCCGTGACCGGGCGAGGCGCAGGGATCGCTCACCAGCGGTAGGCCACCGAGAGCTGGTACTGGCGACCGGCAATGGGCCGCCCCATGAACACCCCGTTGGTGGCTCCGCCGGGGACGCGCACGTTGCCTTCGGTCAGGCCGAGCGCATTGCTGACATTGCTGCCGGTGGCCAGCACCTCCCAATGCTCGCCCGCATGCAGGCTGGCGCCGATATCGACCATGTCATAGGCCGGCAGGCGCTGGCTGTTGGCCAGGTCGGCGAAGCGATCGCCGATGTAGGAGTAGGTGGCGAACAGCTTGAGGTCGCCGAATGGCAGCGCGAAGTAGTAACTCGGCGTCAGCCGATACTGGCGCTTGGGCTGGCGCATCACCTGGTTGCCGGTGAACGCTTCGTAGTTGCGGTACTTGGCATCCAGCCAGACGCCGGTGGCGGCCAGCTCGAAGCCACCGAACGGACGGATGGCACCTTCCACTTCCACGCCGTACGCGCGCGAATCGCCCTCGGTGGTGAAGTTGTCTCCATTGGCCAGGAACGCCTGGAACGGCGAGTTCTCGAAGGTGTTGTAGAAGCCGGTCAGATACAGGTCGTAGGTCGCATTGCCGGCCTTCAGGCCCAGCTCGTACTGGTCCACTTCCTGCACCAGGGTCTGGCCATCGCGCAGGTTGTCGAAGCCGGGGAACTTGAAGCCGGCGTTGGCACGTCCAAACAGGCTCAATTGATCGTTAAGCTTGACGTTCAGACCCGCCGTCCAGGACACCTTGTCGTCCTTCTGGTTCACGCGTCGTACGCCGGCCAGCGAGATCGAGGTTGCGTTGTCGTAGAGCGTGTTCGGGTCCCCATCCAGGTCGACCTCGGCAGTGTCGTGGATGGTGCCGGTGACGTCCTGCTGCTCGTAGCGCACGCCCAGGTCCAGGCGCAGGCGCTCGTTGAGCTCCCACTCGTCGGCCACGAAAAACGCCAGGTTCTCGCCTTCGAAATCGTCACGGAGCGCGAAGGTGGAGGTCCCCGCCTGTCCGTTGCGTGTGACCTGGCGGCCGTCATCAAGCACCACGTCGATGCGCTGCGCGTTGTTCTGCGCGGTCATCAGCATGTTGTTACCGAGGAACCACTGGTCGCGGGAGGAGTACCTGGCGTAGTAACTGCCCACGGTCAGCGTGTTGCCGGCGAACAGCTCGCGGCTCAACCGAAGGTCGTTGGTGAACGAGGACAGATGCTTGTCCACCACCCACCAGCCCGCCTCCAGCACCTGTTGACTCGGGTCAACGGCCGCGCCGGTGCGGCTGTAGGTCGCGCTGCCGCCGACGCCGAAGCTGGCGATGTAATCGGAGATCGTCTGTGGCGCATTGCCGGTGAACAACGCATTGGTGGGCGTATCGCCACTCATGACGTTGAAACGGTCGGCGATGGTCCAGTCACCCATGCTCCAGTCCAGCGCGCCGCCGAACACATCGATGTTCACACCACGCCCATCAGCCAGGTTGCGGCTGATGGTTTCCCCGTTCGGCCCCACGGGCAGGGTCACGTGCTGCAGATCCCGGCTCATCAGGGTGCCTGTCCGCGGATCCAGGCCCGGGAAGCCGGACAGATCGCGCCCTGCATTGCGCGAGAGCAGTGGGATCGCGGTGTAGAACGCGTTGTTGTCATCGGTGTGGCGCGCGTACAGGCTGAACTCGCCTTCATCCCAGCGCTTGGTCAGCGTTGCACTGAACTGGCCACCTTTGTCCGCGGCGAACTGCGGATCGCGCACGCCGTCGGTCTCGCGGAAGAAGCCGCCCACGCTGTAGTACCAGCCATTGCCCATGGGTCCGCTCCTGAATACATCGATGCGCTTAAGCGCGTTGTTGCCCGCGGTCAGCCGAACGCTGCCCTCCGGCGTGTCCTGCCCGCGTTTCTGGATGAAGTTGACGGTGATGCCAGGCTGTCCGTTGGAGAAGATCGGACTGGAGCCACCGCGCAGTACTTCCATCCGCTCGACCGAATCATCGGTGCGGAACAGCGTGGAATTTTCCAGGAAGGAGAGCGTGGGCGGTGGAAACAGCGGCGAGCCATCCAACTGCATGGTCACGAACGGCGCGTCGCCTTCCGAGGGCATGCCGCGCACGAAGATGTTGGCGCCCGTCCCGCCGCCGCTGGGCTCGGCCCACACGCCCGGCACGAGCTTCAGCAGGTCCGCCGTGCTCTGCGGCACTGCCTCCTGGATCTGCTCGGGCGTGGCGGTGGTGATGGAAAAACTGGTATCGCGCTTGCGCAGGCCTTTGAACTGCGCGGTGCCGCTGACCACCACGGTATCGAGCGTCGTGGCGTTCGGACGTCCGGCGTCGCCTTCCTCCTTCGAGGTCTGCGCAGCCAGCGATGGGCAGGCCAGCGCCGCGGTGACGGCGAGGGTGAGATGCAAGCGACGCACAGGAATATTCATGAGGCCTCCGGTTCTTCATCGAAGATGCGATGCCAGGGGGCCGCGACGGATCCAGCGGCTGGCAGCAAGTAACCTGATGAGCGATCCATCACTGCATCGGTCGCGATGACCGGTGGCAGACATCAGGCAGCACGTGCGCCTGAGTGGGTGGGCCGATCATAAACAGATCGTTACGCCAAGCGTTTGTGCAGCGCGCCATTCCCCGATGCAGAACGCACATCGGCGCCTGTCGGCGCCGATGTGGATTGCGTCATACCGCGCGCGATTAATGTCGCACGTGTGTCGGCTACTGCTCCAGGAAGGCCAGCAACGCCTGGTTGAATGCGTCGGCATGGCTCACGTTGAAGCCGTGCGGCGCACCCTCGATAACCTTGAGCGCGCTGCCGGCGATCGCCGCATGCGTGCGCTGGCCCGACCCCTCCAGCGGCACGATGGCATCGGCGTCGCCGTGCAACACCAAGGTCGGAACCGTCACCTGTTTCAGATCTTCCCGGAAGTCGGTGGTGCCGAAGGCCTGCATGCAGCCCAGCGCCGCCCTCTGGTCGGATTGTTCACACAGGGCCACCGCTTCCTGCTGCTGGGCCTGGCTGAC
This sequence comes from Pseudoxanthomonas sp., assembly GCA_040508175.1. GTDB lineage: Bacteria > Pseudomonadota > Gammaproteobacteria > Xanthomonadales > Xanthomonadaceae > Pseudoxanthomonas_A. The sequence goes on along the minus strand of JBEVNH010000083.1, from coordinate 4,106 downwards.
CTTCAGTGCGCCATCGGCGCTGAAGAAATCGGTCGTGAAACGCTCGAAGAACGCGTGGCGATCAGCCTTGAGATCGTGTTCCATGGACGCGGCCTGATCCTTGGTCAGCGGACCATCCGGGTTGTCCGGCGTCTGCATCAGGTATGGCGGCACGGCGGCGGCGAACACCACGCTGTGCAGCCGAGACTGGCCATGGCGTGCGATGTAGCGCGCCACTTCGCCGCCGCCCATGGAAAACCCGACCAGGCTGGCATCGCGCAGGTCCAGCGACTCCAGCACGCCCGCAAGATCATCGGCCAGATGGTCGTAATCGAATCCGCTTTCGGGCTTGTCCGAGCGGCCGAAGCCACGGCGGTCATAGGTCACCACCCGAAAGCCCGCATCCTTCAACGGGCCAACCTGCTCACTCCAGGAGGCGCCGGAAAGCGGCCAGCCGTGGATTAGGACAACGGGGCGACCATCACCGCCGCTGTCTTCAACATGGAGGCGGACACGCGATTGCGCGGATGCAGCTGTCATGGGCGTTCCTTGGGAAGTCCCCGACCAGGATGGCCGGGCGGGTATCCATGCTGGGCGCCCCGGCATCGCCAGCGCATGAAAGAAGCGCTAAGACCAGATCAAGGCCGTCACCATGACATCACGCCTTCATCCACCACGCCGCCACACGCGCATCCCCCATGCGTCCCGCATGAAATTCAAGATGAAGTACGCCGCACTGCATCGCCTGCTGCTGTTGTTGCCTGTCCTGCTGGCGACGCCCGTCCTTGCACGAGCGACGCACGAGGCGTGGCCTACAGCGAGGATGGCAAGGTGCGCTATCGCGAAGACCATTGGCGTATGGGCGTGAGGTGTTCAGCCAGAAGGAAGGCCAGGCCCTACAGACCGCGCCACTGAATCCTGCCGCCAATCAGGTGATCGATGCAGGCTTCAATGCGTATGTACAACGTTATTAGGAGGCGTTACTGCAGGGCAGGCAACGCCAGATCGCATTCCTGCTGCCTGCGCGCCAGCGCAACCTCGACCTGCGCATCGCACCGGGCGCCGCGCATGGCGGCCTGCAGTCGTTCCTGCTGGCGACGGATGCGTGGTACGGCGGCCTGGCACCGGCGCTGCAGGTGAGCGATTCCATCCGGGACCGATGCCTGGCGCGTTTTGAAGGCATCAGCGATATCCGCGCCGACGATGGGGGCTGCCAGAAGGTCAGGATCGAGTTTGCTGCCGCTTCCGCAGTGAGCGATCCGCAGCAGCGCCAACAGGCCGCTGCGACGGCCCTGGTGCGCCGCTGCCACCCACAGGCCAAGACCTGTCATTCGGCACGCCTCAGCTGGCGATCTCTTCGGCTGCATCCGGCAGCAGCGCGCGTGATTGCAGGCCGACCAGCTGCAGGCGGCAGCCATGGTGGGCGAAGCGTTCTCGCAACGTGTCCAGTGCGGCCAGCGCGGTGATATCCCAAAAGCGCGCGGCGGTCAGATCCAGCACCACGGCCTGCCCCTGCGCCTGGCGCGGATCGAAGGCATCGAGGAAGGCATCGGCCGAGGCGAAGAACACCGGGCCGGCCACGTGGTAGCGGTGCACGCGCAGGCCATCGGCCTGCGTGTCCACCGTCTGCGACACGGACACGGCCGAGGCCGCCTTCCAGGCGAAGAACAGGGCGCTCAACAGCACGCCCAGGCCGACGCCGATGGACAGGTCATGCGATATCAAGGTGGCGGCAACGGTGCACAGCATGACGATGCTGGACAGCTTGGGATGGGCCACCAGCTTGCGCAGCGAGCCCCAATCGAAGGTGGACACCGAGACCATCACCATGATCGCCACCAGCGCCACCACCGGCACCCGCGAGACCCAGTCCTTCAACAGCACCATCAGGATCAGCAAGAATACCCCGGCAAACAGCGTGGACAGGCGACCGCGACCGCCGTAACGCACATTGCCCACGGTCTGTCCGATCATGCCGCAGCCGGCGATGCCGCCGAACAGCCCCGCGGCGACGTTGGCCAGGCCAAGTCCTGCACACTCCCGGCTCTTGCTGCTGGGGCTGTCGGTCAGCGCATCGACCACGCGCGCGGTCATCAGCGACTCCAGCAGGCCCACCAGCGCGATGGCCAGCGCCGGGCCGCCAATGATGCGTAGCGTGTCCCACGTCAGCGGCACGCGCAGGCCATGCCACTGCGGGAGATGGTCGGGCAGTTGCCCCAGCTCGCCCACTGTCTTCAACGGCAGGCCCATGGCGCTGGCGATGACGGTGAGCAGCACGATGCAGATCAGTGGCGAGGGAATGGCCGACACGCCGGGCAAAGGCAATCGCGGCAGGCCGTAGATGATCAACAGCCCCAGGCCCAGCATGGCGAGCGTGACCGTGGCGCCGCCGGCCAGCTGTGGCAGCTGCGCGCTGAAGATCAGGATCGCCAGCGCGTTGACGAAACCGGTGCGCACCGATGCACTAACAAAACGCATCAGCACGCCCAGCCGCAGCAGGCCGAACAGCACCTGGACCAGCCCGGCCAGCACGCCAGCCGCCAGTAGGTAGCGCAATCCATGGCTGGCCACCAGGGGCGCGGCCACCAACGCCACCGACCCGGCCGCGGCGGAAATCATCGCCGGACGACCGCCGGTGAAGGCGATCACCAGTGAAATCACGAACGAGGCATACAGCCCCACCTGCGGGTCCACGCCGGCCACGAACGAGAACGCGATGACTTCGGGAATCAATGCAAAAGTCGCCACCGCGCCGGCCAGCAGTTCGCCCACGGGCCTGTGGCGCCATTGCGCCAGTTCGGAATGCAGCAAGGACATGGCACGCCTTACGGGAGGGCCCGGCGCCGGAACGCGGCGCGGGACAGAGGCCGCGCATTGTGCCAACTCCCCCTCTCCCGCGCATCCACGACACGCGGACGTCCAGGTCCATGGCGTGCCCGGACAGCGGCGCCGCAGCGGCGTGCGCCGCCGCCGTCCTGTCAGACCTTGAAGGCGAGGAAGCCGTCGTCCACCGGCACCGTGGCGCCGTTCACCGCCCGCGCGGCCTCGGTGAACAGGAACGCGACCACACTGGCCACCTGCCCGGGCTGGATCAGTGCCTTGTGCATGTGCTGGGCAGCCAGCGGCGGCTTGATGCCGGGGTCTTCTCCCATCATCGGCGTGTCGATGAAGCCCGGCGCCACGGCGACCACGCGGATGCCGTGTTCGGCCAGTTCCAGCGCGGCGGTGCGGGTCATGGCCACCACCGCCGACTTGGCGGCGTTGTAGTTGAAGCTGCCACGTGCGGCAACGTAGCCGAAGATCGATGCGGTATTGACGAACGTGCCCTTGGCGCCGAGCGCGACCATCTTGCGCGCCCCGTAATGCAGGCCGTAGTAGACGCTGTGCTGGTCCACGTCGATCACACGGTGGTAGGACGCCGGGTCCATCTCCAGCAACGACTGGACCTTGGAGATGCCGGCGTTGTTGAAGATGCCATTCAAGGTGCCGAGCCGTGCGACGGCAAACTCGACCATCGCCTCGACCTGCTCGGCCTTGGAGACATCCACGTCGAAGGCCACGGCGCGGCGCCCCAGCGCCTGCACTTCGGCCGCCACGGCCTGTGCACCGGCCAGGTTGAAATCGGCCACCACCAGGTCGGCGCCCTTGGCCGCCAACGCCAGGCAGGCGTCGCGCCCGATGCCGCTGGCGCCGCCAGTGACGATCAGGACTTGGTCTTGCAGTTCCATTTCCAGCTCCAAGAAAGACGAAACGGCCCGCATGGTAGGAATTGAGTAATTATGATTTCGTATGTGACGTGGCAGCGCACGACAGCCCGACGCAACGACCTGCCACCCATTCGTCGCCCTGGTCGAGGCAACGATGTGAATCGACCGGCTGAACGTGCGTAGCTGCTGGCGACTCCATTGACGCCGTGCGTGCTCCCCGCGTCCTTGGCGGTGGAGCACCTCAATCGTTCCGGTGTCGCGGTATAAAAAAAGCACGACCTCGGGCGGGGCCGGACGCGGAGGTAGACGGACGTGGGCACCGCATCGCGGCATCGCGCGATCGGACGCACTCTGGGCAAGTGGTCAATAGCCGGGGCCGCGACAGGCCAATCGTCCTGCAGCCAAGCGTCGCACGACCTC
>JBEVNH010000050.1:0-13168 GCA_040508175.1 Pseudoxanthomonas sp. | reverse complement strand
GGATGGCCGTCGCCGCGTGGTGCTGGCGACCAACGTGGCCGAATCGTCGGTGACGCTGCCCGGCGTGCGCGTGGTGATCGACAGTGGCCTGGCGCGCGAGCCGCGCTTCGACCCCAACAGCGGTTTCTCGCGGCTGGACGTGGTCAACATCGCCCAGGCTTCGGCCGACCAGCGTGCCGGCCGCGCCGGCCGCGTGGCCGAAGGCGTGGCCTGGCGGCTATGGCCGGCTTCGCAACGGCTGGAGCCGCAGCGTCGTCCGGAGATGGCGCAGGTCGAGCTGGCCTCCCTGGCGCTGGAGCTGGCGGCCTGGGGCAGCGACGACCTGCGCTTTCCGGACGCGCCGCCGCCCGGCGCGTTGGCGGCCGCGCGCGACCTGCTGCGCAAGCTTGGCGCGCTGACCGACGCCGGCAGCATCACCGACACCGGGCGAAAGATGCTGCGCCTGGGCACGCATCCGCGCTTGGCCGCCATGCTGCTGGCGGCGCCCGTCGGTCCGCTGCGTGCGGTGGCCTGCGATCTGGCCGCCCTGATCGAAGCGCGCGACCCGCTACGCCAGGCCGGCGACGGCCTGGCCGCGCGCTGGCGTGCGCTGGCCGCGGTCCGCCATGGCCGCGTGCCGGGCGATGCCCATCGCAGTGGCCTGGCCGCCATCGATGCCGCGGCACGCCAGTGGCGCCGGCGCGTGCGCGAGGACGCCAGCGCACCAACGGATCTGGAAGCGCATGTGCTGGGCGATCTGCTGGCGCATGCCTTTCCTGATCGCATCGGCTATCGCCACGCCACCGATCCGCTGCGCTACGCCCTGAGCAACGGCCGCATCGCACGCGTGTTCGAAGACAGCAGCCTGCGCGGCGAGCCGTGGATCGTGGCCAGCGAGCTACGCTTCGAATCCCGCGATGGCCTGATCCTGCGCGGCGCGCCGGTCGATGAAACCGCATTGCGCAAGTCGTTTCCCGCGCGCTTCTCCATCGGCGACCACGTGCGCTGGGATGCCGAACGCCGCGCCCTGGTGGCGCAGCGCGAAACCCGCTTCGATGCCATCGTGCTGGACGCGCGCCCGGCGGGCCGCGTCGATCCGGCGCAGGCGGCCATCGCGCTGACCGCTGCGGTGCGAGAACTTGGCCTGGAGGTCTTGCCATGGACCGACACCCTGCGCCAATGGCGTGCCCGCGTGCAGAACCTGCGCGCCTGGCTGCCGGAGCTGGGCGTGCCAGACCTGTCCGAGGCCGCGTTGATGGACACGCTGGAGACCTGGCTGACGCCCGCGTTCTCCGGCAAGACGCGGCTGGATGCCCTGGACGAAGGCGCACTGGGCGAGGCCTTGAAGTCCGGCCTGGACTGGTCGCTGCGGCAGCGCATCGACGCGCTGGCGCCCACCCGCATCGAGGTGCCTTCCGGACTGGAGCGACGCATCGATTACGGCGTGGAGCACGACGGCAGCCCGCGCGCGCCGGTGCTGGCCGTGAAGCTGCAGGAGCTGTTCGGCCTGGGCGATACCCCGCGCGTGGCCGAGGGCCGCGTGGCGCTGACCCTGCACCTGCTGTCGCCCGGCGGCAAACCCCTGCAGGTGACCCAGGATCTGCGCAGCTTCTGGGCCAACACCTATGCCGAAGTGAAGAAGGAGATGAAGGGGCGCTATCCGCGACATCCATGGCCGGACGATCCCTGGAACGCCACGGCGACGCACCGCGCCAAACCCCGCGGGACATGAAGGACCACGATCCGTGGCGACGGTGCAAGTACCGTGGCTCTTCGATGCGCGGCGCGGCCCGATGACCGGTGGAGTGCCCCCGCAGCGGATCGCGCAAAACCCCGCGCCACCTGAGAGATCAGGACCCGTTGCGACAGTGAGGATTCTCTGGACGTGCTGTTATCCAGCACTCCGGCCGACCGCGGGCAGATCTCACGGGTGTGGCGGGCAAGGTCTATGCAACAAGCCGGCGTGCCAGTCCTGTTCAGCCCACGGCAGGCGTTGGGGGGCGACGCATACACGTTCTAGACGTCGATCCGCAGACACTGCGCGGTGTCTACCACATCAACAGGAATCGCCATGAGCAGGATCACGGACCTCAGCGACCGTGCGCTGGAACAGGCGCTGGAACTGATTCATCAGGCCGGCACCGGCCTGCGCACCGCGGGCAGCAGCATCAAGGATGTGGGGAGCAACGCAGGTCACCTGCTGCAGACCGGCGCCGCATTGGGTGCGGTCAAAACCGGAACCCGCGTGGCGGGCAAGTTTGCGCGCCGGAACCCGGCGGCCCTTGCCGCCGTTGCCGCTGCGGGTGCCGGCCTGCTGGCCTACGCCGTCTACCGCAAGCGCAAGAAAGCCCAGGATGGCGCCATCGAAGGCAATTCCCAGCGCCTTGAGGCGCGCCGCGAGCGGAGCAATGCCGCGCATCGTGCCCGCGCGGCCAAGGCCAGCAAGGTTGCCGTGACGCCGACCGACGAAGGCTGATATTCCTCGATCGCGCTTGAATACACGACGCGACAGGCCGGCATTGTACCGCCTGTCGCAGTAAAGGGACGGCTTGGATCGACCCGGGCACCAGACGCGTCAGCGTTGCACGACCCGCCACTGCCCAGGATGCAGGTCATCCAATGCGATTTCACCCATGGCCACGCGCACCAGGCGCAGGGTCGGCAGGCCCACCGCAGCCGTCATCCTGCGCACCTGCCGATTGCGCCCTTCCTGCAGGGTCAGCGACAACCACGTGTCCGGTACGGTCTTGCGAAAGCGCACCGGCGGATCACGCGCCCAGAGTGTCGGCGCCCGTTCCAGCACCGCAACCGGCACCGGCCGGGTCGGTCCATCGTTCAATACCGGCCCCGCGCCTAAGGCCTCCAGCTGCAAGGCCGAGGGCGTTCCCTCCACCTGCACCCAGTAGGTCTTGGGCTGCTTGTGCCTGGGATCGGTCAAGCGATGTGCCAACCCGCCATCGTCGGTGAGCAGCAGCAATCCTTCACTGTCGTGGTCCAGGCGCCCGGCGGCATACACGTCCTTCGGCAGCCCGAACGCCGCCAGCGTCCGCCGCGGCGGCATGCTGCGATCGGTGAACTGGCACAGCACGTTGAAGGGCTTGTTGAAGGCGATAAGCACGAAGTCGCGGCCTGTGACATGGCCTCACAGTATGCCGTCGCCGGCATCCCGGCCTGTGGCAAACGTGGCTGCATGGGCGAAACGGCAACCTTCCTGGCGTTGACGTCTTGCGTTGGATCCCACTACCGTTGGGCGCCCGTTGAACCAGGGACGAAGCGCGCTACGGGCTTTTCGCCGGTAAGGCGTCCATGGAGTTGAAGCTTTCTCATGATGCGTTTCCGGAACGACGTAATCCTGGCTTGGAGTCAGACCTACTGATCGTAAGAGGCGTGCGCGACATCACAGGACATCAGCGAAACGTGATTCCGCTGAGTTGACGCACCTGTGCTAGACCCCCTAACGTTCTCCATTAAGCCGGGCCGAGATATGGTCCAAGCCGCCCCGAAAGGGAGTGTGCAATGCGCCATCCATGGATTCTGGAGATATCTATGCCGTGTTCCCCCCGGCGTTCAGCCGCGTCAACCAGTAACAGGACACGCAGCCTGTCTTTGTTTCTTGCCGCTTCCTTTTTTCTCATCGCAGGATGCCAAACCGCCATGTCCAACCAAGCGACTGCCGCAGTGTCCACGCGTGATCCCGAGACGTATCCGTTGCATTTCAAGAAGCATAACTTCGAGGCGTACTGCTACAACACGCAGGATTGCCAAGTGGTGTACGCAGGCATGAATCAGAGTGCTTATGCCACAGGCAAGCCGATGAGCGCGCCACCGTCCGCGGAGTACCAGAAGAAATGGCCGTTTGCTTCGCATGTTGGCATCAAGAACTTTCCTGCGCCTGCTGATGTGTCATGGACCACGCTTTCGGGAGAAAAGCTTCAGACAAGCATCGATCTTGGGGAGATCTTCAAGGATGAGCGTGTGCTGCACAACGTGCCGGAAGAACAAATCCCCGAGCGGGCCTTCACCGGCCCCGTTCCGTCGCCAAGCATCTATCTCGAAGTCAATGACCGGACCATCAGCGTCTATATGAAGGTGCTGATCCCGACCAAGGACGAACAGACGCCAGGCAACAAGAACAGCCATTTCCGTAGCGATGTCATCAAGGCCTGGAGCAGGACTTACTAAAGGAGCAGGTCATGGGCGGTCGTAGTCATATTGGAGAGCCCCATACGCAGGAAGCAGACGGCCTTCTTTCAGATGGTGTCTCGTACTACCCGGCGAGCCAGGCGCAGTTGGACTCGTATCGCTCAGCTGAAGCGGAACTCGCACAGTTTCAGGTACCTCGTCTGATCACGACGGGAAATCCAAATCAGAAGCTGTTCGTTGCTTCGTTCGATGGGACGGGCAACGATGTCGAGAACGATCCTTTGCACGCGACCAATGTCGCCGGCATTCGTGCCCAGATCATAGATGCCGCGAAGGCGGGTAATACCCAGGTGGTTGCAGGCTACGTCGCAGGCCCAGGAACGCAGAGCGATGTGATCGCCAAGCTCCGTGATGGAATGAAGGGGCATACCTACGATGAGCGGCTTGAGGAGATGTACAAACAATTCATCGACCAAGCAGCCGAATGGAAGCGCGAGAATCCAAACGTCGAGATCAATGTGGCTGACATCGGTTTCAGCCGTGGCGCCGAGCAAGCCGCAGGATTCTCGCGGCTGGTTCACGAACGTGGGATCCAGGACCCTGCCGGCGCGCATTACAAGCTCGATCGCGATGGTCAGATCAAAGGCGTGGAGTACTCCACTCCTCCCTTGGTGGCACCAGGCCAGGTCGCGCAGTCCGTGGCGCTGTTTGATCCCGTTGGTACCGGCGTGCCGGTCGATGAGAAAGACCGTCGCCTGCCACCGTCGGTGGTGTCCGGTGTACAGATCATCGCCGCCGATGAGCGTCGCGGTCTGTTCAAGTCCACGCATATCATCGATCCCGGCGTGAGTGCGGACGGTCGCTTCCTGGGCATGGCGGTGGCCGGTGCGCACTCGGATATCGGGGGCAGCTATCACCGCGATGGCCTGGCCATCCGCAGCGGCAACCTCATGACTGACTACCTCAATTCGTTGAGCGATACGCCCTTCTTGGACAAGCGTGCCGAGCCGCTGGAACCCGGGCGCAACGTCGTCCATCGCTCCGAGGAGGGCATGCTGCTCTACAAGCTGGGTAACAAGGTCGATCGACAGTCGGAGGAGGGCTACATCGAACGCCTCGTGCCCAAGGGCATGGTCGACAAGGTGCCGGATGCATACAACGCCGAACCGGTTGATCCGGCGCTGAAAGGGCGGTTTGACTATCGCGCTGTGCAGATCGGGGCGGTGCCGCAGGCCACGGCCGCGGAGCGGCTTGCACAAAAGTCGGACATCGCCGCGCCCACACCGTCATTGAGTGGTAGGGACTGGGCCTTGCACGATGCCCTGCGGGAGCGCATGCCACGGCAGCTCGGTGGCGATGATCGCCTGATGCAGGCCACGCTCAGTGCACGTCAGGCGGGCATCGATGCGGGCAGCCTGAAAGGCGTGCAGGAAGCCAATGGCCAGCTCTGGGTGATAGGCAACACGCCCGGCTTCCGGGCCGCGGTGGATCTGTCGCAGCCCGCGCCAGCAGCACAGGAATCCGCAAGGGCCATCAACGACCTCAATCGCACACAACAGCAGGGCGATCTGGTCTCGTCGCGGCAGCAGGAGCAGAACCCGCCGCAGATGCGCATGCACTAAGCCGGGCTGCCGGGATGTCCGACAGCCCGGGCACGGATCCTTTGATCAGGCCGCGGGCTTCACGAACTTCAGGGTCATGCGGTCGCTCTCGCCGATGCCCTGGTACTTGGCGTCGTCCACCGGATCGTGGCGGTTGCTGGGCGGCAAGGTCCACACGCCGCCGGGATAATCCTTGGTATCGCGCGGATTGGCGTTGACCTCGCTCTTGCCGGCCAGCTTGAAGCCGGCGGCCTCGGCAAGCGCCTGCACTTGCTGTTCGCTGACATAGCCGCTTTTGTCGTCATCACCGACATCACGATTGGCGCGGTGTTCGACCACGCCCAGCGTGCCTCCGGGCTTGAGCACATCGAAGAACGCCTTGAACATCGTCTCGGCTGTCCCTGCCATGCGCCAGTTGTGCACGTTGCGGAAGGTCAGCACGGTGTCGGCCGAATTCTTCGGCCCCAGGACCGGGGCGCTGGAGGCGTAGGCGACCAGCGCGGTCTTGGCGTACTGCTGCGGCGCGGCGGCGTACTTTTTCTCCAGCGTGTCGCGCGCGCGCGTCGGGTAGTCGCGCTTGCCTTCCGGCTCGGCGGCCGGATCCACGACGGCCGCGACGTAACGCCCATCCTTGGACAGGTACGGCGCCAGGATTTCGCTGTACCAGCCATTGCCTGGGGTGATCTCCACGACGGTATCGCTGGGCTTGATGCCGAAGAACGCCAGCGTCGGCCCCGGATGGCGGTAGCGATCGCGCGCGACGTTGGCCGGCTCGCGCCAGCTGCCGGCAATCGCGCGTTGCAGTGCTTCGGGCACGGCCGCTTCGGCGGCAACCGACGCACTGGTTTCGGCCTCGGAGGACTGCGCACCGGCGACACCGGACCAGGCCAAGGTGGCCCACAGGCTCAAGCGAAGCGAATGGCGCATGGCAGCACTCCAGAAAGGGATGGCGGCGAGCCTAGCACGCGCCTCGCAGAAGCCACTTCGACCAAGGTGGCAGGCAGGTCTGGAACACTGCGTCCGTCCTGATCGTCAGGGCCGTTGCGCACAGCATTCACCGGGGCGGCCTATGCTGCGACGCTTCCTGCCGTTGATTCAAGGAGCACGCAATGTCCTCACCCTCCCCACGCGCGCTGGGCCGCAGCGGCCTGTCCATTGCCCCCCTGGTGTTTGGTGCCAACGTATTCGGCTGGGCGGTCAAGGAACCGGCAGACGTGGCCGCATTGCTGGATGCCTTCGTCGACGGCGGCTTCAACATGATCGATACCGCCGACGTCTATCCGGCGTGGGTGCCGGGCAACGAAGGCGGAGAATCCGAGACGCTGATCGGCCAATGGCTGAAGAACAGCGGAAAGCGCGATCAGGTGCTCATCGCCACCAAGGTGGCCAAGTGGGAGCCGCGCGCGGGACTGTCAGCGCCCAACATCGAGGCGGCGGTGGATGACTCGCTCCGGCGCCTGCAGGTGGAGACCATCGACCTGTACCAAGCGCATGAAGACGATGCGTCGGTGCCGCTGGAGGAAACGCTGGGCGCATTCGCGCGGCTGATCGAGAAAGGCAAGGTGCGGGTGATCGGCGCGTCCAACTACAGCGCCACGCGCCTGGCCGATGCGCTGGAGGCCTCCTCGACGCAGAGCCTGCCGCGTTACGAGACCCTGCAGCCGGAGTACAACCTTTACGACCGGGCCGGTTACGAGGCGGTGCTGGAGCCCATGGTGCAGCGCGAGGGGCTGGGCGTGATCAGCTACTACTCGCTGGCCAGTGGGTTTCTCAGCGGCAAGTACCGGCAGGCATCGGATGCGGCCAAGAGCAGCGCCCGCGGCGCGCAGGTGATCAAGCAGTATCTCAATCCGCGCGGCGAGCAGATCCTGGCCGCGCTGGACGACGTGGCAGCGGCGCACTCGGCCACCGTGGCACAGGTGGCGCTGGCCTGGCTGATCGCGCGGCCCTCGATCACCGCACCGATCGTCAGCGCCACGTCCGTTGCGCAGCTGCAGGACATCATGGCGGCCGCACGGCTGTCGTTGACGCCCGATGACGTCCGCGCGCTGGACGCCGCCAGCGCATCGCAGGCCTGAGGCAGGCACGTCCACGCGATTGTCACCGCGGCTTAGCGGTCATGCGCAGAAGCTGCCGCCCTGAACCAGGGTTGGCCCGCAACCGCCGGGTCTTTGGAGGAAGGGATGAACACGCATCCGCGTTTTGACATCACGCCAGCACCTTTCCCTGAAGCCGAGGACGAGGGCTGGCCGCATGGGCCACCGGGGGAGTGGGCGCCGGCGGCACAGGCCGGCGACCCGCCGCCACGGCTGGATGAGGAAATGCCCGCCCAGCTGGGCTGAAAGTTAGATCAGTCTCGACATCGGCCGGAACCGCGTGCAGCCTTGCCTTTTGCCATGGGCCGTATTCCGTGGCGTAGAATGCATTGAAAACGTTTACATGGCAGGCCGGATGGCAACTTCAGATCGGATCGAGGCCCTCATCGCACAGATGACGGTCGAGGAAAAAGTGGGGCAACTCGGGATCTTCGCCGACGCAGTACGGCCGTTCATCCCGGACGTCAATCCGGATGTGAACGCGCAGGGCGCGGCCGAAGTGCTCGACCAGATCCGTGCCGGCCGCGTGGGCTCACTGTTCAACGGGGTGGGCGCCACGGAGGGACGCGAGGCCCAGCGCGTGGCCGTGGAGGAAAGCCGGCTGGGCATCCCGCTGTTGCTGGCGGCCGACGTCATCCATGGCATGCGCACGGTGTTCCCGATCCCGCTGGGCGAAGCTGCCAGTTTCGAGCCGGAACTCGCGCGGCAGACCGCGCGCGCCACCGCGGTGGAGGCCACCGCGGCCGGCATCCATTGGACCTTCGCGCCGGCGATCGACATCGCCCGCGACCAGCGCTGGGGTCGCGGTGCCGAGGGCGCGGGCGAGGACGTGATGCTGGGTTGCGCCTTCGCTGCGGCGCGTGTGCGTGGTTTCCAGGGCGAAGACCTCACCGCGGACGACGCCCTGCTGGCCACGCCCAAGCATTTCGCGGCCTACGGCGCGGTGGCCGCCGGCATGGAATACAACACCGTGGACATCTCCGAGCAGACGCTGCGCGACGTGCACCTGCCGCCGTTCAAGGCCGCGCTGGAAGCCGGCGCCATCACCGTGATGAGTTCCTTCAACGACATCAACGGCGTGCCAGCCAGCGCCAATCGCTGGCTGATGACCGACCTGCTGCGCGGGCAGTGGCAGTTCCCCGGCCTGGTGGTCTCCGACTACACCGCCGACATGGAGCTGGTCGCCCACGGTTATGCCGCCGACGATCGCGACGCGACCTGCAAGGCCTTCACCGCCGGCCTGGACATCAGCATGCAGAGCCGCTTCTACGACGTGCACCTGCCGTCGCTGGTGGACAGCGGCGAGGTCTCGATGGCCACCCTGGATGAAGGCGTGCGCCGCGTCCTGTGGGTGAAGGAGCAGGTCGGCCTGCTCGACAATCCCTACCGCTCGCTGGATCCGGCACGCGAAGCCGACCAATCGCACCTGCCGGCACACGACGCGCTGGCGCGTGACGCCGCGCGGCGTTCCATCGTGCTGCTCAAGAACGACGGTGACCTGCTGCCGTTGAAGAAGCAGGGGCAGAAGATCGCGCTGATCGGCCCGTTCGCCACCGACCGCGACAACATCGAAGGTTGCTGGACGCTGTTTGGTGACAAGACCCGTTACCAGGCGCTGGACACGGCGTTCAACGAGGTCGTTGCCAACGCGTCGGACCTGACCATCGTCCCCGGCTGCGAGTTTGAAGCGCCGATCGAAGGCGGTATCGAAGCGGCGGTGCAGGCTGCACGCAATGCCGACGTGGTGGTGCTGGCCATCGGCGAGCCGCAGCGTTATAGCGGCGAGGCGCAGTCGCGTACGCAGATCGTGGTGCCCCAGGCGCAGCAGGCGCTGGCCGACGCCGTGGCCGCCACCGGCACGCCGGTGGTGGTGTTGCTGCGCAATGGACGCGCACTGGCGTTGAAGGGTGCGGTGCGCGACGCGCCGGCGATCCTGGTGACGTGGTTCCTCGGCAGCCAGACCGGACCGGCCGTGACCGACGTGGTATTCGGCGACTACAACCCGTCCGCGCGCCTGCCGGTGAGCTTTCCGCAGGACTCGGGCCAGCAGCCGTACTTCTACAACCATCCGCGCACCGGCCGCCCGGAAACCCCGGAGATGCGCGAGTTCAAATCGCGCTGGCGCGAGTTCACGCATGAAGCGCTGTATGCCTTCGGCCACGGCCTGAGCTACACGCGTTTCGAATACGGCACGCCGAACGTCAGCAGCGCGCAGGTGGGTTGGAACGACACGCTGACGGTCAGCGTCACCCTGACCAATCGCGGTGCGGTGGCGGGCGAAGAAGTGGTGCAGCTGTACGTGCATGACCGCGTCGCCAGCCGCGTGCGCCCGGTGCGCGAGTTGAAGGGTTTCCGAAAGGTGGCGCTGCAGCCCGGCGAGTCGGTGGAAGTGAGCTTCCAACTGGATCGCCACCTGCTGGCGTTCACTGGCCCGGATCTGGTCTGCAGTGCCGAGCCGGGCCTGTTCGACGTGTGGGCTTGCGGTTCGTCGGTAAGCGGCCAGGCCGCGCAGTTCACGCTGCTGCCGCCCCAGGTCTGAGGCTATCGCCCGCAGGTACGCACCGCGGGCGGCGCGATTAACTCGTTCAAATATTTCGCGAGAAAATGCTTGCGGAAGTAAATCCGCGTGTGTATCGTGCGCACCCATCGCAGGTTGACCTGCAATTTTCCGACAAGACCACATTCCCATGAACCGCATCCCATGCCACAACGAAGGACGCCTCGCGCAGCTGCTGCGCGCGCTCCTGCTGTGCATGCGCGATGGCGGTCATGTCATCCGCAAGGCGGCTTTCATCTAGCCGGTCGATGCTCCCCAGGGAGGTCGGCCACCCCGATCTCCCGAGGCACGGCGAATGCCCTCGGGTCCTTGAAAACCCGGGGGTTTTTCTTTTCCGCCATTCGCAAAGGCCTCGCGTGATTGCACGCATGACCGATCAACATGGCTTTCCGATCCGGAACCGACAGGTTCTGCCCTGGAGCATCGAGGGCGTGCTGGCGCACGCCTTGAGGCAAGGGCACGGCTGCAACCGGCGCATGTGCGCCACGTGGTGATGCTCCAGCGCGGGTGGCGCGGGGCGGGAATCCAATATTAAGTCGTCCAATTAACTTGATTGGGCACACCACATTATCCGCGCCAACACGCGGGTAATCGGGGGCGTATTGCCTGATGTTTCCAACGGCCCGGATTTTCAGTCCGGCCGGTGCGCGCGGCGCTGCCGTGGCGTATGCCGGGAGCACGCAGGAATGCGGCCACGACGACACGGGCGGTAGCTCACCAGGAGAGAGCGCCGGCATGTACGGAGGGTCCGGTTCGAGTCCGGAACGCCCACCACTGGATAGCTCAGTCGGGTAGAGCGGCAGAAGTTGATTCTGTTTGTCGCGGGTTCGAGTCCCGCTCCACGCGCGCAAGCGCAATGGCCTGTTACGCCATCACCGGGACGCAAGTCCCACCCAGGAAACACCCCGTGCGCGAGCGGGGTCGCGAGGCGAGGGAACGCCACGCGATCGGCGCGGCGCAGCGACGGTCACACCGGGCCGATGCCCGCGTGGGTCGCGGCGACGGGTTGCAGGAACGCGCACATCGCAGCACATCGCGATGGCGTGCACCGCGATCCGCCGTCCCGGCACCTCGCGCGCCTCGTGCTCCGTGCGGCCGACGTCCACGGGTGTTTCCACCTTCTTCTTTCTCCTGCGGCGCGGTGCCGCAGGAACGTCCGCGCGCGTTCGTCGATCCGGCGCGCGGATTTCCCATACAGAGGTCGACGACACCAGACCACAAGGAGAAAGTGCCATGTTCTGGACCAAGCGGGTCGTGATCGGTGACGGCGAGCGCGGCTTGGTGTTTGCCAATCGTCAATTCCAGCAGGTGCTCGGTGCGGGCGTGTATCGCCTGTTCGACGCCTTCAACAAGATCGAGGTGCGCGTGCATCCGACCGTGCCGGCCGAATACGCCGGCAAGGACAGCGAGGTGCTGATCGCCGCGCTGGGTGCGCGCCTGGACGAGACCTTCGTGCTGGCCAACCTGGGCGCCGATGAAGTCGGCCTGGTGCTGAAGAACGGCAAGCTCGACGACGTGCTGCCGCCGGGCACGCGCAAGCTGTACTGGCGCGGCCCGATCAACGCGGAGGTGCGCGCACTGCCGCTGACGGCTGGGCTGGAAGTCCCGGTCGAGGTCATGCGGCGCCTGCGTCAGCTCGGCGTGCTGTCCAAGCTGGCGGTGGTGGCCGATGTGCCAGCGGAGTTTGCCGGCCTGGTGTTTATCGACGGCAAGCTGGTGCGCACGTTGGCGCCGGGCAGCACGGCCTTCTGGAACTTCCAGAAGAACGTGGTCGTGGACCTGGTCGATCTGCGCGTGCAGGCGGTCGAAGTCCAGGGCCAGGAGCTGCTGACCCGCGACAAGGTGTCCTTGCGCGTCAATTTGGCCGCCAGCGTGCGCGTGACCGACCCGGTCGCCGCGCGCACCAAGGTCGCCAAGTACGTCGACCAGCTGTACCGCGAGCTGCAGTACGGCCTGCGCAAGGCGGAGTCGTCCAAAACCCTGGACGAGCTGCTGGGCGACAAGGCCGGGCTGGATGCGGAGATCTTCGCCGCCGTGCGCGGCAAGCTCGATGCATTCGGCGTGGAAGTGCTGGGCGTGGGCATCAAGGACGTGATCCTGCCGGGCGAGATGCGGCAGATCTTCAACGCGGTGGTGCAGGCGGAGAAGCAGGCGCAGGCCAACGTCCTCCGCCGTCGTGAGGAGGCCAACGCCACGCGTTCGCTGCTCAACACCGCCAGGTTGGTGGAAGAGAGCCCGGTGCTGATGCGCCTGAAGGAGCTGGAGGCGCTGGAGAAGGTGACCGAGAAGATCGATCGCCTGACCGTGTTTGGCGGCCTGGACGGCGTGCTGAAGCAACTGGTCACGCTGAAGTAGCAACACCCCGCGCGCGCTGCATGGACGCAGTCCGTGCGGGTTCAAACCAAGGATCAAGGTGAACCACATGAGTACATTTGAGTTGCTGCATGCCGAGGGCAGCACCACGCCGATCAAGGGCTGGGTGCACGGCGTGCCGCTGGACGACAAGGCCCACGCGCAGCTGCGCAACATCGCGGCCATGCCCTTCGTCGGGCCGTGGGTGGCGGTGATGCCGGACGTGCACCTGGGCAAGGGGGCCACCGTGGGTTCGGTCATCCCGACGCAGGGCGCGATCGTCCCGGCGGCGGTCGGCGTGGATATCGGCTGCGGCATGGCCGCGGTGCGCACCACGTTGCGGGCCGAGGATCTGCCCGACAGCCTCGCCCAGCTGCGTAACAGCATCGAGCGCAGCGTGCCGGTCGGCAATGGCCGTGGCGGCGAGCACCACAAGCTGC
>JBEVNH010000016.1:0-8380 GCA_040508175.1 Pseudoxanthomonas sp. | reverse complement strand
GTGCGATGATCTGGTCGCGATGATGCGCCTGCTGGTGCGCAACCGCGATCGTCTTGACGCGATGGAAAGCGGGCTGGCGCGGCTGGGCGGCTGGGCGATGAAGGCCCTGCACCAGTTCGCCCGCAACACGCGCACTGGCAGCCGTCGCAACATCGCCGCGCATTACGACCTGGGGAACGCGCTCTTTCGTTTGTTCCTGGACGACAACCTGATGTATTCGTCGGCCATCTACACGCGCGATGACGAATCGCTCGAAGATGCGTCACGTCGCAAGCTGGACCGCATCTGCCAAAAGCTGCGTCTGGCTCCCGGCGTGCGCGTGATGGAGATCGGCACCGGCTGGGGTGGCTTTGCCCTGCACGCCGCGCAGAACTATGGCTGCCACGTCACCACCACCACCATTTCCGAAGAACAGTACGCATTGGCCTCACAGCGCGTGCGCGAAGCAGGGCTGGAGGCGCGCGTCACCCTGCTCAAGCAGGATTATCGCGACCTGCAAGGCCACTACGATCGCGTGGTCTCCATCGAGATGATCGAAGCCATCGGCCACCAGTACCTGGACACCTACTTCACCAAGATCGCATCGCTGCTCACGCCTCATGGCGAAGCGCTTGTCCAGGCGATCACCATCGAGGATCACCGCTACCTTCAGGCACGCGACTCGGTGGATTTCATAAAGCGCCATATCTTCCCGGGCAGCTTCATACCCTCGGTGTCTGCGATGACCGCCGCCATTGGCCGTGCCAGCGACCTGCGGCTGTTCAACCTGGAAGACATCGGACCCAGCTATGCGCTGACGTTGCGCGACTGGCGCCTGCGCTTCATGGCCCGTCTGGACGAGGTGCGTGCGCTGGGCTACGACACGCGCTTCATCCGCATGTGGGAGTTCTACCTGGCTTACTGCGAAGCCGGCTTCCGCGAGCGTTCCATCGGCGATGTGCATCTGTGGCTGACGCGCCCGATGGCACGGCCGGCGCAGTATCCGGACGCGCTTAGCGCATGAACGTTTCGCCGCTGCTCTGGCTTTCGCTCGCGGCCATCATCGTCATGGTGTCGGTCTGGCTTGTGCAGACCCGTACGCGTAATGCCGGCATTGTCGATGTGATGTGGGCCGTCATGGTCGCGGCAAGTGCGGTGTATCTCGCGCTTGTCCTGCCGGGTGCACCCCTGCGCAGAGCCGTCATGGGCGTGCTCGGCGGTCTGTGGGGGCTTCGCCTGGCCTGGCATCTGGGGCGACGCGTGATAGGCGAGCCC
Organism: Pseudoxanthomonas sp.; assembly: GCA_040508175.1. GTDB lineage: Bacteria > Pseudomonadota > Gammaproteobacteria > Xanthomonadales > Xanthomonadaceae > Pseudoxanthomonas_A. Next base: position 7,126 of record JBEVNH010000016.1, on the reverse strand, counting down.
GAAGACGGCCGCTATGCCTACTTGCGTGAGCATTGGCAGGGCCATCAGGGCAAATTCCTGCTGTTCTTTCTTGCCCAAGCGGTGATGGTGGTGCTGTTTTCGCTGCCGTTCTGGATCGTGGGCCACAACCCACGCGAGGGCGTCGATATCTGGATCGTGCTGGCCGTCCTCATCTGGGCCGTTGCCGTCGGTGGCGAGGCGCTGGCTGATCGGCAACTTGCCGCCCATCGGAAAGACCCGGATAACAAGGGCAAGACCTGTCGACGTGGCCTGTGGCGCTACAGCCGCCATCCCAATTACTTCTTCGAGTGGATCCATTGGTTTGCCTATGTCTTCCTGACCGTGGGTTCCGGCACAGGCTCGGTGCTGGCCAGCTTCGCCGGACCTGCAGTGATGCTGATCTTCCTGTACCGTTTCACCGGGATCCCCTATACCGAAGCCCACGCCCTGCGTTCGCGCGGCGAGGACTACGCCCGTTATCAGCGCAGCACCAGCGCATTCGTGCCCCTGCCCCCGAAACACGACGCCGGCTGATTCAAACCGGCCCTGCCGAGTTGTCCCACGATCTGTTCTCGACGGCGTCTTAAACCCTTGTCGTTCCCCGGAGATCCAATGGTTTCGCAGTTTCCACACCAGGAAGAGCCCAAAGAAAGCCTTGCGACCCGCCTGGCCGAATCCGGCCGCCTCCCCGACCCGCTGCTGCGCCTCGGCATCCGCCGCATGTGCGCGCAACGCCTGAAAGAAGAACGCAAAGGCGGGACCGAAGCGGTATTCGCGCGCCAGGAATCCTGGTTGCATGGCCTGCGCGAAGATGCCATCGCCGTGGAGACGCAGGCGGCCAATCGCCAGCACTACGAACTGCCGCCGGAGTTCTTCCAGCTCTGCCTGGGCAAACATCTCAAGTACAGCGCCTGTCTTTGGGATGAGACCACCCGCGACCTGACCCAGGCCGAAGAGAAGATGCTGCGCCTGTACTGCGAGCGTGCAGAGCTGCACAACGGCCAGCGCATCCTCGAACTGGGCTGTGGCTGGGGCTCACTGACCTTGTGGATGGCAGAGCGCTATCCGCAGGCGCGCATCACTGCGGTGTCCAACTCGCGCCTGCAGAAAACCTTCATCGAGGACCGTTGCCGCGATCGCGCGATCTTCAATGTCGAGGTCATCACCACCGACGTCAACCAGCTGGAACTGACGCAGGCATCTTTCGATCGCGTCGTCTCCATCGAGATGTTCGAGCACATGCGCAACTACCAGGAATTGCTGGGTCGCATCGCCGGCTGGCTGGTACCGGGTGGCAAGCTGTTCGTGCACATCTTCTGCCACAAAGAGCTGTTGTACCTGTTCGAAGCGCAGGGCAAGGACAACTGGATGGGGCGGCATTTCTTCACCGGCGGGCTGATGCCTTCGGCCGACACGCTGCTGCAATTCCAGGATGCGTTGAGCATCGAGGAACGCTGGCTGCTTCCCGGAACCCATTACGAGAAGACGGCCAATGCCTGGCTGGCCAATCAGGACGCCAACCACGACAAGGTCATGGGCGTCATGCGTAAGACCTACGGCTTGGCCGACGCAGGCCTGTGGTACCAGCGCTGGCGCATGTTCTGGATGGCGTGCGCCGAGCTGTTCGGCTATTCCAACGGTCACGAATGGATGGTGGCGCACTACCGCTTCAGGCGCTGAGCCGCGCGCTCCAATGCGCGGCGGATCGTCTTCGGCTTGAACGCGGCGCCCTCCCTTCCCTTGTTGCAATATATGGATAATATACGTTCCATACATTCCACAGGGAGGCTCCATGGGCATCGTCAACATCGACGACGAACTGCACGACCAGCTGCGTCGTGCCTGCACCGTCACCAGCCGCTCCATCAACGCGCAGGCCAACTTTTGGATCAAGCTCGGCATGCTGTGCGAGACCAACCCGGGGCTGAGCTTCCAGGACATCGTCGCACGTGAACTGCATGCCGCCGGGGTGCGATCACAACCGCTGACCGTGGCACAAGCGTGATCAAGCAGCCCGACGAGATCGCCCTGATGGCAGAGTCGGGGCGCTTGCTGGCATCGGTATTCCACATGCTGGATCGCCTTCCCATGGAAGGCGTGAGCACGCTGGCGATCAATGACAAGGTCGAGCGGATGATCGTCGACGAACTACAGGCGAGGCCGGCCAGCAAGGGGCAATACGGCTTCCCGCATGTGCTCAACGCCTCGATCGACGATGTCGTCTGCCATGGCATGCCCTCCAACGAGGACGTGCTGCGTAGCGGGCAGATCGTCAACCTGGACATTACCCTGGAAAAAAACGGTTATATCGCCGATTCCAGTACCACGTATCTCGTGGGCGAGGTCGCCTACCCGGCCAGGCGGCTGGTGCGCGCCGCGTACGAAGCCATGTGGAAAGGCATCGCCGTGGTGCGCCCCGGCGCCCATCTGGGCGACATCGGCCACGCCATTTCCCGGCATGCGAAGGTGCATGGCTACAGCGTGGTCAAGGAGTACTGCGGCCACGGCATCGGGCGCCAGATGCACGAGGATCCGCAGGTCCTGCACTACGGTCATGCCGGCACCGGGCTGGAGCTGCAGGAAGGCATGACCTTCACCATCGAGCCCATGCTCAACCAAGGCAAGCCGGCCATCCGCGCCAATCCGGACGAGTGGCCTGTCCATACGCGCGATCGCAAGCTGTCAGCGCAGTTCGAACATACCGTCGCGGTCACCCGCACCGGCGTGCGCGTGCTGACCCTGCGTCCCGGTGAAATTCCGCTCTGCGCGGTGGCGTGAGGCGCGGAATACACCGTCAGCCCGACCTACCTCATGACGCTCAAGGCACAGGCCGGAACTGCATTGCCAGCCAGGCCCCCATCGCCACCAGAAGCAGGCCACCGCCCAGGCTGATGCCGAGATTGGCCACCATCGCCGCATGCCTACCGCCGCGGACGAAGACCAGGCTTTCCATCATCAGTGATGAGAACGTGGTCAGCCCACCGAGGATGCCGACGATCAGGAACGCGCGCAGGTACAACGCCGCCGCGCCGCGGTTTTCCAGCCAGATCAACAGAAATCCAGCCACGAACGAACCCAGGAAATTGGCTGCCATCGTGCCGTATGGCAGCTGGTGGCCGAAGTGTCGCAGCATCACGCCGCCGATCCAGAACCGCAGGCCCGCACCGAGCGCACCGCCCGCCATTACCAGACCGAGTTGCTGCCACCAGAGCGCGGGATTCATCACGCGTCAGTGCCCGCTTCTTAAGGAACGCGCCGCGCTGTCGTGCATCAGCTTCAACGCGGCGCCTTGTCAGCGCGCGCCTGGGCACGCGCCTCGCGCAAGGTGTCCAGCTTCTGCTTCAACTTGATTTCCAGGCCCCGATCAACCGGCTGGTAATAGATGCGCTCGCCCATGGCGTCAGGGAAACCCGTCTGATCCAACGCGATCCCGCCTTCGGCATCGTGGTCGTACTGGTACCCCTCGCCATAACCCAGGCCCTTCATCAACTTGGTCGGCGCATTGCGCAGGTGCATGGGCACCTCCTGCGTCCCGGTCTCGCGCACGTCGGCCTTGGCCTGGTTGAACGCGGCGTAGCCCGCATTGGATTTGGCGGTGCTGGCCAGGTACAGCACCAGCTGCGCGAAGGCCAGCTCGCCTTCCGGGCTGCCCAAGCGTTCGTAGATGTTCCAGGCTTCCAGTGCCATCTGCTGCGCGCGTGGATCGGCCAGGCCGATGTCCTCGATCGCCATGCGCGTCAGGCGACGTGCCAGGTAGGCCGGATCGCAGCCGCCATCGAGCATGCGCGTGAGCCAGTACAACGCCGAATCCGGGTTGGAACTACGTACCGATTTGTGCAGCGCCGAGATCTGGTCATAGAACTGCTCGCCGCCCTTGTCGAAACGCCGCGTGCGATCGGCCAGCACCTGCTCCAGCGTCTGCGGCGTGATCTGTCCGGCTTCGTCGATCGCCAGCTCTGCGGCGATTTCCAGCAGCGTCAGCGCGCGACGCACGTCGCCATCGGCCGCCGTGGCGATCTGCAGCAACAGGACATCCTCGATGCGGATGCCCTGCCCGCCCAGCCCGCGCTCCTCATTCTCCAGCGCGTGGCGCAGGGCCACGGCGACGTCCTGTGGCGAGACTGACTCCAGTACGTGCACGCGGCAACGCGACAACAGCGCGGAGTTCAGCTCGAACGACGGGTTCTCGGTGGTGGCACCAACGAAGATGATGTTGCCGCGTTCGATATGCGGCAGAAACGCATCCTGCTGGGCCTTGTTGAAGCGGTGCACCTCATCGACGAACAGCACCGTGCGGCGACCGTCAGCGAAACGGTGCGCCGCCTCGGCCAGCACCTGGCGCACTTCCGGCAAGCCGGATAGCACGGCGGAAATGGCCTTGAACTCCGCTTCGGCATAGTGCGCCAGCAGCAGCGCCAGGGTCGTCTTGCCGCAGCCCGGCGGCCCCCACAGGATCATCGAATGCACGCGCCCGGACTCGACCGCGCGACGCAGTGCACTGCCCGGCGCGAGCAGGCGCCGCTGGCCGACCATGTCGTCCAGCGTGCGCGGCCGCATGCGTTCGGCCAGGGGCTGCAGCTCGGAGCGGTCCACGCTCAGCAGATCGGGACCAACAGGGTGATGGGGGCGGGATCTTGGCACCCGCGCATTTTACGCTGCCCGGGCGTGCAGGCCTTGAAGCCTGCCCCAACATCGGGCAGGTCGGGTTAGTTGCTCACCACATCCACGCCGGCCGCCGGCGCGTACTTGAAGGTCGACCCGCCAAAGGACGGATTGCGCTTCCAGCCGGTGAAGGAGATTGCCGTACGCTGGCCCACCGCGTCGGTGACTTCCATGCGGGCCAGGCCGGCGGCATTGAAGCCCAGACGGGCGCGCTCGAAATTGGCGGTGGCCGGATCCTTGGGCCACAGCGTCATCCACTGCAGGCCGTCCTGCTCGGCATTCTCTTCCACCTGGAACATCTGATCCAGGCGCGTCGGGTCCAGCAGCGCGGCCAGCGGGCTGTTCTGTTCTTCGGTGCCCTGGTCGCGCACGGTGGCCTGCTTCAGGTCCGGCTCGTAGATCCAAACCTTCTTGCCATCGGCCACGATCAGCTGTTCGTACGGCTTGGTGTACTCCCAGCGGAACAGGCTTGGCGCAGACAGCGCAACGCGGCCACTGGAGCTTTCCTTCAGTCTGCCGTCCTTGTTGAGTACCTGCTGGCTGAACTGCCCATCCAGCCCCTTCAACCCGGTGGTGAAGGTCTTGAGTTCATCGCGTGCACCCGCCTGGGCGGCACCGGCAACCAATGCGACGGCCAGCATGGCGGTCTTGAACACGTGCTTGAGAAAAGCCTGCTTCATGGGATCGGGCCCCTGGTTCCCGGTTCCTGAGATCGATGGCGCAAAGTGTGCCGTGGCGTGTCTGAACGCGCGACCGTTGGCGCGACAGCGTGCACGTCGACATCAGGGCGTCTGCTGGGTCTGCACCGTGCGCAGGTCGCCATAGACCACCTGCCCGCGGAACCCCCGCAGCACCTGCCGGTACAGCGTACGGAACGCGGCGTAGTCCTCCGGCTGGCACAGGGCCTGCAGGCCGTGGATCGCGCGGGTTTCCAGCACGTGGCGGGCGACTACGGTGCGGCCTTCCCGCATCCAATCCACCGTGTAGCGCCCGGCCGCGGTTTCGAACGCGCTCGCCTTGGGGATCGCCACCACCGGCACGTTGGCGGGGAATGTCAGGCGGTAGATCTCCTCGCGACGTCCATCGGTGCAATAGAACGGCGTCAGGTTGCGTTCGCCCGACGCGGTGGCTGCCAGTTCGCGCATTGAGTCCACGCCCGGGGGATCGGGCAGCGCCATGCCACCGACCACGCTGAAGTCCACGTAATCGCTGGCGCGGAAATGAAAGCTGTAGTTGAACGGTGCATCCAGATCACCAGGCCGCCCTTGCAGTTCCAGCCGGCCGACGCCGTCGAAGCCGGAGCTGGCCATCAGCGAATCCTCGATGCGGCGCCGATTCTGCCCGGTCAACCGGGAGAAGGTCTCACGCAGTGCGATCTCGCCCGTCGCGCCGCTGTCCAACCGGGTCTGTCCGTCGACGCCGCCATCCGCGGTGAAATCGAAGATGCCTTCGAAGACCGACGCACTCATGGCCGGACCATTATCCGGCGTGCGGCCCAGGGTGCCGTCGGCGGTATGCACGACTGGCGCGCCCAGATCCCCGGCCGGCAGCTGGCCGAAGCGCGCGTAAGGGCTGGTCGAGTCCAGATACAGATCGAACTCCGGCAGGTAGGTGATGGCGTGGTTGAAGCGTCCCAGCACCGCGATCTCCGGCAGGGTCGGACCGCCACCGGCACCGATCAGCACCGGCGAGCTGGCGATGCCCTTGGCAGCCAGCAGCGCATCCAGGATCACCGTGTGATCCTTGCAGTCCCCATAGCGGCTGGCCAGGATACTGTCGGCCGAGTTGGGCTCCAGACCGCCGTTGCCCAGGTACACGGCGACATAGCGGATGTGGGTGGCGACCCACTGATAGATCGCCCTGGCCTGCTCGCGCCGGTCCGTCGTTCCGGCAGTGATTGCATCGGCTTGCGCCTGTATTTTCTGCGTCACTTTCGCCGCCGGCCCCGCCGTCTGTTGGTAGGCACGACCCATGGCGGTGTAATCCGGATAGGTACTGGCCAGGATCGTCGGACTGTATTCCCACGCGGCTGCGGTCCAGGGCTGGTTCGGCAACGGCTGTCGGTTGCTGTAGCGCCACGCCCACTGCCGGCGACCGTCCTTCAAGCGGGTCGGCTTGCCGCCCTGCACTTGCTTGGAGGACACGTGCAGCGGCAGCTCGGGTGGCGCGGTCAGGGTGACGCGGGCATCCTCGAAGTGGGTGAACAGGCTGAAGGTCTCCCAGAACCCGAAATAGCCCGGGAAGAACGGCTGCCGCTGCTCGCGGCGATAGCGGTAGACCAGCCGCGTGCCGGGCGCCAGGTTCGGGAACACGATCACCCGCACCTTGCGGTCGGCATACATGGCCGCGGCTGCGCTGGAATAGCTTTCCTGGGTGTAGATGCGATCGGCCGGCACTTCGCGGCGCTGGCCGTCGGCGGTCAGCGTATAGGCGTTGACCACATCCAGCGTTTCCATCTTCTCGC
>JBEVNH010000001.1:0-9870 GCA_040508175.1 Pseudoxanthomonas sp. | reverse complement strand
CTTTAATCTGGGTTTTACCAACCCCAGGGTGCCGGCAGGCCTGCTCGCTGGGGGGCTTTGGCGCGGCGGTTCCCCGGCCGCCCACTGCGATGTCACTTGGCTTCGACGAACACGAAATCGGCGCCCGACGGCTCGACGGCGGTCTTCACGCGGTCCTGGTCTGCCGCAGCACCCACGAACAGGACGCGCACGCCCTTGAAGGTACCGGCTTCGGCCTTGGCGAAGGACGCTACGGCCATGTCGGCAATACGGGTGCTGTCCGGCGAACCGTAGGCCACCATGTTGCCGCGGGTCACGCCACGGGCGATCGCGTTGGAGGACTGCTCCAGCTGACGTTCGTAGGCGCCCTGGTCGGCATTGGCCGGGATGTAGTACACGAACGGCGCGTTGGTGATCTCACCCATGTTGCGGGTGACCACATCGGTCAGGTACTTCTTCCAGGCCGCATCGTCGGTATCGGCGGGCGCGCTCAGCGCCGCGGCTTCGGCCGGCTGGGCGGGGGTCTCTTCCTTTTTGCCGCAGGCGGCAAGGGCCAGGGCCAGCGTGGACAGCGCGAACAGGCGGGTGACGGTCTTCATTGCGGTGTTCCCCTTTGCAGAAACGTGGTGGGCATGCGGTGGTGAAGCGAAAAGGTGGGGGCAGTAGTGCTGGACGCCAGCGCTACCGTGACCAGTGCGCGTCGAGCGCTGCAGCGACATCCGCGGGGACGAAGCCGGTGATGTCGCCGCCCAGGCGCGCGATCTCGCGCACCAGAGTGGAGGAGATGAAACCAAACTGCTCGGCCGGCGTCAGGAACAGAGTCTCCACGTCGGGGATCAGATGACGGTTCATGCTGGCCATCTGGAATTCGTATTCGAAATCGGACACCGCGCGCAGGCCGCGCAACAGCACGCCGGCGCCGGTATCGCTGACGAAGTGGGCCAGCAGGCTGTCGAAACCGCGCACTTCCACGTGCGGGTGGTGCGCCACGGCATGCTGCGCCAGCGCTACCCGCTGCTTGAGCGGCAGGGCCGGACGCTTGTTGGGGCTTTCGGCCACGCCGATCACGAGTTTCTCGAACAGCGGTGCGGCACGATCGATCAGGTCGATGTGCCCGTTGGTGATGGGGTCGAAGGTGCCGGGATACACCGCAATCCGGGTACGCGCCACACTCATGTACGTCATCGCCGCAGGAAATCTCGGGGCCGCGAGTGTATCAGCGCCGTTCCGGGCCGCGATACAGGGCATAACGGACCTCGCGGGTCTGGCCTTGGCGGTGCAGCGACCAGCCCGGCCCCGGCGTGGGCGCCTGGTCCGCAGGCGATTCCACATAGATCCAGCCGCCGGCGGCCACCTTGGGCAGCAATGCGGCCAGCACCGCCTCCCACAGCCCGGCCGCGAACGGCGGATCAACGAACACCACATCAAACGCCCCGTGGGCCTGTCCGGCCAGCCAGGACAGGGCATCGCCCTGCACTACCACTGCCTCAGCCTGTGCGCCCAGCCTGACCACCGTGTCATTCATTGCGCGCGCCAGGGCCGTGTCGCGCTCGACCAGGGTCGCGCTGGCGGCCCCGCGCGACAGCGCCTCCAGCCCCAGGGCGCCAGTGCCGGCAAACAGGTCCAGCACCCGCGCCCCGGCCAGTTGCCCGGTCAGCCAGTTGAACAGGGTCTCGCGCACCCGGTCGCCGCTGGGACGCAGCCCGGGCGAATCCGGCACCGCCAGCCGGGTGTTGCGCCAACGCCCGCCGACGATGCGCACCTGCCCGACCGGCACCGGGCCCTGGGCCGTTCCCTTCCCGCCTTTCCCATGCCCGGCCATCATGCGTGGCCCCGCACGCCGGTTGGCCAGTGAGCACAGCACGCAGGCAGGCAGGGAAGCGGTAGCAACGGGGATTCCGGTAAAGGAGCGAAGGGCCGCGATGATAGCCCGCGCGTCGCTCCCCCCGAAGTCACCGCCCGTCCCCCGCCTTGAAAAGCGCCGCCACGGCCCGCACCCGTGTGGCCAGGCGTCGACGCGACGCGCACCACCCTGAGATGAGGAATACGACGACATGAGCGCCGAGACAAAGAAGGAAACGCTGGGGTTCCAGACCGAGGTCAAACAGCTGCTGCAGCTGATGATCCACTCGCTGTACTCCAACAAGGAGATCTTCCTGCGCGAGCTGGTGTCCAACGCCGCCGACGCCGCCGACAAGCTGCGCTTCGAGGCATTGACCGACGCCGGCCTGCTGGAAGGCGACGGCAGCGACCTGCGCATCCGCATTTCCTTCGACAAGGATGCCAAGACCGTCACCATCGACGACAACGGCATCGGCATGAGCCGCGACGAAGCCGTGGCCCACCTGGGCACGATCGCCAAGTCCGGCACCGCCGACTTCCTCAAGCACCTGTCCGGCGACCAGAAGAAAGATGCCAACCTGATCGGCCAGTTCGGCGTGGGCTTCTACAGCGCCTTCATCGTCGCCGACCAGGTGGACGTGTATTCACGCCGCGCTGGTTTGCCGGCCAGCGAGGGCGTGCACTGGTCGTCCAAGGGCGAAGGCGACTTCGAGGTGGCCACCGTCGACAAGGCCCAGCGCGGCACCACCATCGTGCTGCACCTGAAAGAAGACGAAGCCAGCTTCGCCGATGGCTGGCGCTTGCGCGGCATCGTCAAGAAGTACTCCGACCACATCGCCCTGCCGGTGGAACTGCTCAAGGATCAGCCCGCCCCGGCCGAGGGCGAAGCGCCGGCCGAGCCTGAGTGGGAAACCGTCAACCGCGCCAGCGCGCTGTGGACCCGGCCCAAGTCCGAGATCAAGGACGAGGAGTATCAGGAGTTCTACAAGCACATCGCCCACGACCACGCCGACGCGCTGGCCTGGTCGCACAACAAGGTCGAGGGCAAGCTGGAATACAGCTCGCTGCTGTTCACACCGGGGCGTGCGCCGTTCGACCTGTATCACCGTGATGCGGCCAAGGGCCTGAAGCTGTACGTGCAGCGCGTCTACATCATGGACCAGGCCGACCAGTTCCTGCCGCTGTACCTGCGCTTCATCAAGGGCGTGGTGGATTCGTCCGACCTGCCGCTCAACGTCTCGCGCGAGATCCTGCAGAAGGGACCGGTGATCGACTCGATGAAGTCGGCGCTGAGCAAGCGCGCGCTGGACATGCTGGAGAAGCTGGCCAAGGACAAGCCCGCCGAATACGCCACGTTCTGGAAGGAATTCGGCCAGGTGCTGAAGGAAGGCCCGTCCGAGGACTACGCCAACCGCGAGAAGATCGCCGGCCTGCTGCGCTTTGCCTCGACCACGTCCGGCACCGATGCGCAGGACGTGGGACTGGCCGACTACGTGTCACGCATGGTCGAGGGCCAGGACAAGCTTTATTACCTCACCGGCGAGAGCTATGCGCAGGTCAAGGACAGCCCGCACCTGGAGGTCTTCCGCAAGAAGGGCATCGAAGTGCTGTTGCTGGTCGACCGCATCGACGAGTGGCTGATGCAGTACCTGACCGAGTTCGACGGCAAGTCCTTCGTCGACGTCGCCCGCGGCGATCTGGATCTGGGCGCGCTGGAAACCGAGGACGACAAGAAGGCACAGACCGAGGCCGCCAAGGACAAGGAAAAGCTGGTTGCGCGCCTCAAGGAAGCCCTGGGCGAAGACGTGGCCGAGGTCCGCGTGTCGCATCGCCTGACCGATTCGCCGGCGATCCTGGCCATCGGTGACGGCGACATGGGGCTGCAGATGCGCCAGATCCTGGAAGCCAGCGGCCAGAAGGTGCCGGAGGCCAAGCCGGTATTCGAATTCAACCCGGCCCACCCGCTGATCGAGCGCCTGGATGCGGAAGCCGATGAGGACCGCTTCGGTGAATTCAGCCGGGTGCTGTTCGACCAGGCCGCGCTGGCGGCCGGTGACAGCCTCAAGGACCCGGCAGGCTACGTGCGCCGCCTCAACAAGCTGCTACTGGAGCTGTCGCGCTAAGACGCCAGGACGCCCGCCCTTGCTCGGGGCGGGCGTTTGCCGGCTTTACGCCAACACGTCCAGCAAGCTGCCCAGCGCGTCAGTGCCGCGCTCCAGCACGCGGACATTGGCCTGGAATCCCGCGCGCGCCTGCAGGCCGTCCACCATCTCGGCCACCAGGTTCGCTGGTTGTTCGGACACACCGGTGGCAGTCACGCCACCCTCGGGCAGGCTGACCGATTCCAAGCGCTGCCGCGTCTGCGCGTCGGGACCGCGCGCGACGTTGCCCGCCGTGACCTGCAGCGCTTGCTGCTGCAGGCGCAGGCCGGAACTGGCGATGCTGGTCAGTGGTCCCACGGCCTTGCTCCTGCGCATGACAAATCGCCCGGCCAGCACGTGTGGCTGGGCTTTCTCTCCATCGGCATGCCTCGCCACCACTTGAGCCTGCACGGTCGAAAAACGGCCCGGTGGTAGCATGTCGCCCCCCTCGGGACGCCTTATTCATGGTCAGTTTTTTCCGTCGCAAGAAGCCTGAAGACACCGCCACCGGTGATGCCGGCAGCCGCCGTTTCAGTGTCGAAGAGCTGGCCGCGGCGTTCCCCGATGCCAAGCCCGCCACGCAGGCGCCCGATCCGGCTACTGCCGTGGCCGAGGCGCGCAAAGCGCAGGACGCAGCCCCCGAAGCACCGCTGAGCGTGCCGCCGGTCGCGACCGAAACGCCCGCACCGGAGACCTTCGCGCCGCCTCAGCCGATCGCCGACGTCGTCGTGCCCGGCCCGTCGCCGGACACGCTGCCGGGCCACGCCACGCCTGCACCCAGCGTGCTAGCAACGCGTGCACCTGCCGCCTTCGCGCCGCCGCCAGCGCCCGCCCCTGCACCGCCTGCCGTGGTCGAAACACCACGCGTGGTCGCGCCTGCTGCGCCGCCCTCGCCCTCCATCAGCGCGCCTGCGCCGGTGTTGCAGCCGACCACGACGGTCGAAGTCCCGAGCGGCAACTTCGCCACCACCGAGAAGCCCGCCGCGTCGGCCGGCAAGCTCGGCTGGCGCGAACGCCTGCGCGGCAGCGTGTTCGCCAAGAGTTTCGGTGGCCTGTTCTCACGCAACCCCAAGCTCGACGACGACCTGCTGGACGAGATCGAAACCGCGCTGATCACCGCCGATGTCGGCGTGCCGGCCACCACCGCGCTGGTGGAAGACCTGCGCAAGCGCATGAAGGCGCGCGAGTTCGCCGATGCCGCCGCGCTGCTGGCGGCCCTGCGCGCAGATCTGATCGCCCTGCTCAAGCCGGTGGCCGTGCCGCTGGCCATCGACCGCGATGCCAAGCCCTTCGTGGTGCTGACCGTCGGCGTCAACGGCGTCGGCAAGACCACCACCATCGGCAAGCTGGCCAAGCGCTTCAAGGACGACGGATTCAGCCTGATGCTGGCCGCCGGCGATACCTTCCGCGCCGCCGCCGTGGCGCAGCTGCAGGCCTGGGGCGAGCGCAACGGCGTGACCGTCGTTGCCCAGGGGCAAAACGCCGATGCGGCCTCGGTCGCCTTCGACGCACTGCAGGCCGGCAAGGCGCGTGGCACGCAGGTGCTGATCGCCGATACCGCCGGCCGCCTGCACACCCAGACCGGCCTGATGAACGAGCTGGGCAAGATCCGCCGCGTATTGGGCAAGGTCGATGCAAGCGCGCCGCACGAGGTGCTGATGGTCATCGACGGCACCACCGGCCAGAACGCGCTCTCGCAGCTGCGCCAGTTCCATGCCGCGGTCGGCGTGACCGGCCTGGTGGTGACCAAGCTGGACGGCACCGCCAAGGGTGGCGTGGTGTTCGCGCTGGCGCGCGAGTTCGGCATCCCGATCCGCTATGCCGGCATCGGCGAGCGCCCGGAAGACCTGCGCGTGTTCGACGCCGAATCCTTCGTCGATGCACTGCTGCCGGAAGCGCTGGGCACCGTCTGACGCCTAGAGCCCCTCTCCCACCGGGAGAGGGGTTGGGGTGAGGGTCCGGGGCGAAGCCTCCGAGATTCCTAACGTCGAGAGGCTTCGCCCCCGAACCCTCATCCGCCCGACGGGCACCTTCTCCCGGCGGGAGAAAGATCAAAAGCCAGCACGAGCCAGCCCATCGACACCTTCGCCACCAAGCTCCTGACCTGGTTCGACCAGCACGGTCGCCACGACCTGCCCTGGCAGCATCCGCGCACGCCGTATCGGGTGTGGCTCTCGGAGATCATGCTGCAGCAGACCCAGGTGCGCGTGGTCATCCCGTACTTCGAGCGCTTCCTGCAAGCGTTCCCGACGCTGCCGGACCTGGCAGCGGCGAGCTCGGACGAAGTGATGGCGCAATGGGCGGGCCTGGGCTACTACGCCCGTGCGCGTAATCTGCATGCCGCAGCCAAGCGTTGCGTCGAGCTGCACGACGGCGATCTGCCCCGCGACTTCGATGCGCTGCATGCCCTGCCCGGCATCGGCCGAAGCACCGCCGGCGCCATCCTCTCTCAGGCCTGGAACGACCGCGCCGCGATCATGGATGGCAACGTCAAGCGCGTGCTGTCGCGCGTGCACGGCATCGCCGGCTGGCCAGGCCTGCCTGTCGTCGAAAAGCAGCTGTGGACCTTGGCGCTGGACCACGTGCAGCACGTGCCGGACGGCCGCCTGGCCGACTACACCCAGGCGCAGATGGATTTCGGCGCCACCCTGTGCACGCGCGCCAGTCCGGCCTGCCTGCTCTGCCCGGTGTCGACGGCCTGCGTCGCCTTCCGCGAAGGTCTGACCGAGGCCCTGCCCACCCCCAAGCCTGGCAAGCCGCTGCCTGAGCGCAGCGCGGTGATGCTGATGGCCTACGACGCACAGGGCCGCGTGCTGCTGCAGCGCCGCCCGCCGAGCGGCATCTGGTCGGTCCTGTGGTCGCTGCCGCAGGCCGATGACACCAGCGCCGCGCGCGTCTGGTTCGAGGCGCACCTCAACGGCGACTTCGACGCTGCCGACGAGTTGCCCGACACCCCGCACACCTTCACCCACTACCGCCTGCACATGCAGCCACTGCGCTGGCGCCGCCTGTCCGCGCGCGATGCGGTGGGCGACAATGTCGATCTGCGCTGGGTCACACCCGGCGAACTCACCACTCTGGGCCTGCCCGCGCCCATCCGCAAACTCCTGGAGGCCTGACATGTCCCGCACCGTGTTCTGCCAGTACGAAAACAAAGACGCTGAAGGCCTGGACTTCGTCCCCTACCCTGGCGAGCTGGGCACGCAGGTGTTCGAGCACATCGGCAAGCCGGCCTGGGCTGCGTGGTTGGCGCACCAGACCATGTTGATCAACGAGAACCGGCTGTCCCCGCGCACCCCGGCACACCGCGCCTTCCTGGAGGACGAGCTGCGCAAGTTCCTGTTCAAGGGCGGTGCCGACAAGCCCGCCGGCTACGTCGCGCCGGAGACCTGAGCCCTACGAGCCGCCCGCATCGCGCGCACCCGCACGCGCCTCGCGCAAGGCCTTCTGCGAGGCCCGCAGCGCCTTGGTCTCCAATGGGCGGATGCTCTGGATCCGGCACGTGGTATTGAACCCACGCGGGCTGTCGATCAACTGCACGCGATCCAGCCCCGCCGACACCTGCCCCAGCAGGTTGGTGATCAGGATCGTCGAAGTGCTCCCCAGGCCTGCGCAGCCGTTGTCCAGCTCCAGCAGATAGGCCTCGTTGGGCTTGGTCCAGACCGCCAGCGCGTTGTCGCCGATCGCATTCCAGCCGTTGAGTCGGTTGGCATAGTGAAAATTGCGCACCGGCGCCTCGGCGTGCGCGCGATACAACGCCAGCGTCTGTGCATCGCTCAGGCCCGTACTGGCACAGCCGGAAACCTGAAGCGCGCAAACCAGCACCACACCTGATAGCGCCGCCAGCGATGGCCACCGCAATGACCACGTGGGGTGGGTGATCTTCATGGTGGTGCCCTCCTCCCAGGCGAGGCCGTTTGCCATCAGCGATCCGGCGCGGTGGACACGGCATCCGCGGCATCCGCGGCAGGACGCTCGCGGGTCTCGGCCTTGCGCAACGCCGCACGCTGCGCACGGATGGCCTTGGTGTCCAGACGCCGGATCGACTCGATCCTGCACGATACCCGCATCACACTGGTCCCACCGCCCAGCACGGTGATCCTGTCAGAGCGTGCATGCACCAGGCTGCCCAGGCTGGTGATGGCGATGGCCGGCGCCCAGTCCAGGTCCTGGCAACGTCCGGTGGTCTGCAACAGGTATGACTCGTTCGGACGCGTCTGCACCACCAGCGTGTGGTCATCCAGCGGATTCCAGCCGCTGAGCTGGCCGAACAGCTGGAAGCGGTCCACCGGCGGCCCGGCATGCTTGAGATACAGCGCGCGCTCGTCCTGACGGCTCAGCCCATCGCTGGCACAGCCAACCAGTGCCCCCGTGATCCCCAACGCAATCAGCCACTTGCCCATGTTCGACGCTCTTGTACCGCCAGTCTGGCGCCATCATGCGCCCGCCGGGACGAGACGGCATGTCAAATAAACACCGATGCGACCGCCGGCCTGCTTGCCCTGAGGCGAACACATCCGTATGATTCGCGACCTCGCTTCGGCTCGGCCGCAAGTGCAGTCTGGCCGGGTAGCTCAGTCGGTAGAGCAAGGGATTGAAAATCCCTGTGTCGGGGGTTCGATTCCCTCCCCGGCCACCACTTTGGTGGCAAGCAAAGTTGAGTGAACAAAAAGCCTGCGAGCAATCGCGGGCTTTTTTGTGCCTGAAGCGGGACGCGGTAAGTTGCCATGTACGCACAAGGAAGCGCAGATGAGCACCAGATCGACGCGAGCAACGGTCACCAGCATCTTCATCACTTCATTGGCAATGACCAGTGTCAGCGCACACCAAGAACCAGTCCTCGCCCCTGAGGAAGCTCAATTACGCGCCATCCATTTCATGGAAAATCTGGCGCACGCGCGAATCGCAAGTGTGGCTATGCTGAGGCGGGAGTTGGGTGCAGCAGCTGCGCCATCTCAAACGTCGGTACGTGATGATGGTGATACGTCTTGGAACAGGGATTTCGGCACGATCGCAACGACCACCTCAATTGCCAACGACGCGCAGATCGTCGTGCAGTTCACAGGAGGGTGTCTTCATCGCGAGTTCCTGCGCGCCCACCTGCCGCCGCCAGCGATGGTGTGGCCGCCTGCTCCACATACCGCGCCCTCCCTGAGCTTCAGTTATTTCAGCGGCGGCTCCACCGTCACTTTGTCTTTTCCGCCTGAAAGCAAGTGCCTCATGACTGCAGGCATCGAATCAGATGGGCGTCTGCGCCGGGAGTTGGAAGGACGGGCACCAAAGACACAATGATCGAAAGCGCTGAGGATTCGAATTGAGATCCTCCGCAAAATCAGTCGCTTTCACCAACCGCAAGCCTTTCTTCAATCTCCGCAAACGCCGAATGCTTCCCTGGCGGGGTCTGTTCCACGCCGGTGGCGAAATACACCACGCCGGTGCCGGCGGCGCGGTCGATCCAGAGGCCTGACAGCAGGCCGTAGGCTTCGCCTTGATGCCCCAGGCGCGGGCGACCATCGCCGAAGGGATCATCGGCGCAGCCGTCCTGCCTGGTCGCCAGCGTCTGCACGGCCAGGCCGTAGCGGCAGATGGACGCGGCGGGCTTTGTCGCGGGGTTGGCGGTGTCTTCCTCGAAGGTCAGGCCATCGCCGGGTCGATAGGTCCAGAGGGGCTTTTCCATCTCGCGTACCAAGGCGGCGCTGAGCACGCGTACGCCGTCGAGTTGCCCGTCGCCCAGCAGCATGCGGCCGATCCGCGCCAGCCCGTTGGCCGAAATGCGCAGGCCGCCCTGGGGCGCGAACGTGGCGCCGTTGGCACCGGGCTTCCACACCGACAGGTCACAGCGGCCATCGGCGGCGGGCACCACTGAACACGCCGGCTTGGCGCCGCGGTTGTCGTCCCTGACCGCCGT
>JBEVNH010000093.1:0-11239 GCA_040508175.1 Pseudoxanthomonas sp. | reverse complement strand
GCTCGGCGGGAAATGCACGCCGATGTCGCCGAGCGCGAGCGCGCCCAGCATCGCGTCGCAGAGGACGTGCAGGGCCACGTCACCATCGCTGTGCGCCAGCACGCCCTGCGTGTGGGGCACGGCGATGCCGCCGATCATCAGCTGATCGCCTTCGCCGAAGGCATGCACGTCGAACCCCTGGCCGATACGGAAGGGAGGAAGCGAATTCATGGGCAGATCCAGGCGGCGAAATCGGCCGCCATTCTACTGGGCGGCCGCGCTTGCCCGCTGCGCCAGCACGAACACGAACCGCTCCAGGTCCGCGGGCGTGGTGACCTTGAAGTTGTCCTCGCGGCCTTCCACCAGCAACGGACGCAGGCCGAGACGCTCCATCGCCATGGCATCGTCAGTGACCTCGATCCCGGCCGCCGCCGCGGCGTCCAGCGCCTCCATCAGCGGGCGGCGGCGAAACATCTGCGGGGTCAACGCACGCCACAGGCGCGAACGCGGCTCAGTGGCCTCGATGGCACCATCCTCCCCCGCACGCTTGAGCGTATCGCGCACCGGCGCGGCCAGAATGCCGCCGACGGCATGAGACTGCTGCGCCAGCAGCGCATCCAGATCCTGGCATGCGATGTTCGGACGTGCTGCATCGTGCACCAGCACCATCGCGTCATCGCCCGCCACGCCTTCCAGCGCCGCCAGGCCCGCACGAACGGAATCGGCACGGGTCGCGCCGCCTACACAGGTCATCACCGGCTTGCCTGCATGCGCGGTCCAGCCAGGCCAGTCGGCATCGTCTTGGCAAATCGCCACCATCACGCCCGCGACCTGTGGATGCGCCATCAGCGCGTCGAGCGTATGCGCGATCAGGGGCTGTGTGCCGACGGACAGGTATTGCTTGGGTACCGGCGCGCCAAAGCGCGTGCCCCGGCCAGCAGCCGGCAATACGACCCAGACCGGCGCCGTCCCCGGCGATGTGCCCCCAATCGATGACATCAAGGTGCGGGCGCTGGCGTATCGCCAGCAGACGCCGGCGGCGGCGTTTCCACGACCCGATAGAACTTCTCGCCGGGCTTGATCATGCCCAGCTCGCTGCGCGCGCGCTCTTCCACGGCGGCTTCACCGGACTTGAGGTCTTCCACTTCGGCCGCCAGTGCATCGTTGCGCTGCCGCAGCCCTTCGTTGTCACGCTTCTGGTGGGCCACCTGGTTCTCGAGCATCTTGACCTCGCCCGAGTTCCCACGGCCATACCAGAACAGGTACTGCAGCAGGCCGGCGACGATCAAAAGCACCAGCAGCAGCCAGCGCGCCTTGGCCATCGTCAGGGCCTGCCCACGTTGCGAGCACCGGCCACGTGGCATCGGCCGAGCCCGTGGCCGGCCGCGACACCGCTGTTGGTCGCGACTGAATGCACGCAGGACCGCGTCACCACTCGCTCACTGATCGACATAGGTTCTCTCGTTCTTCCTCGCCCCGTGCGCACGCGGTCGCAACGGGGCCCTGCAGCGGCGCCCGGCCGCCGTTAACGCTTCAGCGACACGAACGCGTGACGGCCGGCGTAACGCGCGCCAGTGCCCAGCGCTTCTTCGATGCGCAGCAGCTGGTTGTACTTGGCCACACGGTCGCTGCGGCACAGCGAGCCGGTCTTGATCTGGGTGGCAGTGGTGGCCACGGCGATGTCGGCGATGGTGGTGTCTTCGGTTTCACCCGAACGGTGCGAGACAATCGAGGCGTAACCGGCGTGGTGGGCCATGGCGATGGCCTCCAGCGTCTCGGTCAGCGTGCCGATCTGGTTGACCTTGATCAGGATGGCGTTGGCGGTCTGCGACTCGATGCCTTCCTTGAAGATCTTCGGGTTGGTGACGAACAGGTCGTCGCCCACCAGCTGCACCTTCTTGCCGATGCGATCGGTCAGCTGCTTCCAGCCGGTCCAGTCGTCCTCGGCCATGCCATCTTCAATAGTGATGATCGGATACTGCGCGGCCCAGTCGGCCAGGAAGTCGACGAACTGCTCGGACGTCAGGCGCTTGTTCTCGCCGACCAGGTTGTACTTGCCGTTGTCGTGGAACTCGCTGGAGGCCACGTCCAGACCGAGCAGGATGTCCTCGCCCGCCGTGTAGCCTGCCTTGCCGATCGCTTCCAGGATGGTGTCCAGCGCCTCGACGTTGCTGCGGAAATCGGGTGCGAAGCCGCCCTCGTCACCGACGGCGGTGCTCAGGCCGTGGCCCTTCAACACGCTTTTGAGCGCGTGGAAGATCTCCGTGCCGGCGCGCAGCGATTCGGAGAATGAGGAAAAGCCGACCGGCAGGACCATGAACTCCTGGAAGTCCACGTTGTTGTCGGCATGCGCGCCGCCGTTGATGATGTTCATCATCGGCACCGGCAGCTGCACATCGGATTCGCTGGTGTCGGCCAGGTGCTGCCACAGCGGCTTCTTCTTGGATGCCGCCACGGCATGGGCGTTGGCCAGCGACACGGCCAGCAGGGCGTTGGCCCCCAGGCGACCCTTGTTTTCGGTGCCATCCAGATCGATCAGACGACGATCCAGGCCTTCCTGGTCGGCCGCGTCGCATTCCTTCAGCGCGGCGGCGATCGTGGTGTTGACGTTTTCGACCGCCTTGCGCACACCCTTGCCCAAGTAACGGGTCTTGTCGCCGTCACGCAGTTCGACGGCTTCTTTCGCGCCGGTGGAAGCGCCGGAGGGAACGGCGGCGCGGCCAAAGCTGCCATCGCTCAGCGTAATTTCCGCTTCCAGTGTCGGGTTACCACGGCTGTCGAGGATTTCACGGGCATGAATCTTGGCGATCTGGGTCACGGTTGGGCCTTGTTGATCAGTGCGAGGAGGTCGGGGGACACCGGGCAATCCTGCCCGGACAGTTTGGATTCGTAGTACGCATGATAAATCCGCGCGCGCAGATTCACCGCAGGGCCGTACTTGGTGAAGTAGACCATGTCGTCGATCGCGGCCAGCGCGTTGTTGACGCGCTGCACGTCGGTGGTAGGCGCGGAGAGCTGGTTGTAGACGGCCAGGCGTTCAGCGGCGATAACGCGCGCATCCGCCAGCAACTCGCCCTGCACGCCGGTGGCGGCAATCTTTT
Source organism: Pseudoxanthomonas sp. (assembly GCA_040508175.1). GTDB lineage: Bacteria > Pseudomonadota > Gammaproteobacteria > Xanthomonadales > Xanthomonadaceae > Pseudoxanthomonas_A. Next base: position 8,159 of record JBEVNH010000093.1, on the reverse strand, counting down.
CCGCATAGTTTTTGCCGGTGATGCCCTGCTTGCGCCCGGATTCCACCGAACACGCCTGCAGCGCATCCAGCCGCTTGTTCAACTCGTCTGGCTCGACTTTGCGCGCGGCCTTGGCGGCTTCCGCGGCCTGGTCAGCACCCTTCCCGGAACACGCCGCAAGCGACAGCAGCAAGACCCCGCCAATCAGCGGCCGAACAACCTTGTGCGACGCAGGCCCGTCAGGCGCAGGCATCAGAGGCTGTTCTCCACAAACCCATTCTTCTTGGTGATCGAATCCAGCGCCAGCAGCGTTTCGAGCAACGCTTCCATCTTGCCCAGTGGCCAGGCATTGGGGCCATCGGACAGCGCCTTGGATGGGTCCGGGTGGGTCTCTGCAAACAACCCGGCCACGCCAACGGCCACGGCGGCACGCGCCAACACCGGCACGAACTCGCGCTGGCCGCCCGAGCTGCTGCCCTGTCCGCCCGGCAGCTGCACCGAGTGGGTGGCATCGAACACGACCGGGCATCCGGTCTCGCGCATCACCGACAGCGAGCGCATGTCGCTGACCAGGTTGTTGTAGCCAAAGGACGCGCCACGCTCGCAGACCATGATGTCCTGGTTGCCGGTGGACTTGGCCTTGTCCACCACGGGCTTCATGTCCCATGGCGACAGGAACTGGCCCTTCTTGATGTTCACCGGCTTGCCAGCCGCGCAGACGTTCTTGATGAAATCGGTCTGACGCGCGAGAAACGCCGGGGTCTGCAGCACGTCAACGACGGCCGCGACCTCGTTCATCGGGGTGTACTCGTGCACATCGGTGAGCACTGGCACACCAATCTGCTTCTTCACCTCAGCCAACACCTTGAGGCCTTCTTCCAGGCCGGGGCCGCGGAAGCTGGTACCGGAGGTGCGGTTGGCCTTGTCGAAGCTGGACTTGAAGATGAAGTTCATCCCCAGCCTGGAGGCGATCTCCTTCAACTGCCCGGCCACATCCAGCTGCAACTGCATGGACTCGATGACACAGGGACCGGCGATCAGGAACAGCGGCTGGTCGATGCCAACCTCGAATCCACAAAGCTTCATGCGCGTGCCTCCTTGAGCAGCTTGCCACCGGCCCTGCGCTCGCGCGCGGCACGGATGAAACCGACGAACAGCGGGTGTCCCTCGCGCGGCGTGGACCGGAATTCCGGATGCGCCTGGCAGGCCAGGAACCATGGATGTTGGATGCGTGGCAGTTCAACCATTTCAACCAATAGATCGTCCATCGACTTGGCGGCGATGACCAGGCCAGCATCTTCCAGTTGGGTGCGATAACGATTGTTGAATTCGTAGCGATGGCGATGACGCTCGGCCACTACGTCCTTGCCGTACAGGTCACGCGCCAGCGTGCCCGGCTTGAGGCGCTGTTCCTGAAGCCCCAGACGCATGGTGCCGCCCAGGTCGGACCGCTCGTCGCGCTTTTCGACATCGCCCGAGCTGGTGCGCCACTCGGTGATCAGCCCGATCACCGGATGCGGGCTCTGCTTGTCGTTCTCGGTGCTGTTGGCGCCTTCCAGACCGCAAACGTGGCGAGCGTAATCAACCACCGCCGCCTGCATGCCGTAGCAGATGCCGAAGTACGGCACGCCGGTTTCGCGGGCGAACTTGGCGGTCATCACCTTGCCTTCGAAACCGCGGTCGCCGAAACCGCCCGGCACCAGGATGCCGTCCACGCCCTTGAGCGCATCGGGATCGGATTCCACGTCCTGCGATTCCAGCCACTTGAGGTTGACGCGCGTGCGCTGGCGCAGACCACCGTGCTTGAGCGCTTCGCCCACGGACTTGTACGCGTCCTTGTGATCGACGTACTTGCCGACCACGGCGATGGTGACCTCATCCAGCGGATTGAGCGTGGCATCCACCGCCGCATCCCATTCGGACAGATCACAGCTGTCCTGGGCGGGCAGGCGCAGGCGATCGATGACGAACTGGTCCAGGCCCTGCTCATGCAGGCCCAGCGGAATCTTGTAAAGCACGTCCACGTCGCGCAGCGTGATCACCGCGCGCTCGGACACATTGGTGAACAAGGAGATCTTGCGGCGCTCGCTATCGGGAATTTCCTGCTCGGAGCGGCACAGCAGCACATCCGGCTGGATACCGATGGAACGCAATTCCTTGACCGAGTGCTGGGTCGGCTTGGTCTTCAGCTCACCAGCCGCGGCAATGTACGGCACCAGCGTCAGGTGCATGAAGACGGCTTTTTCAGGACCGCGTTCGGCGCGGATCTGGCGGATGGCTTCCAGGAACGGCAGCGACTCGATATCGCCCACCGTGCCGCCGATCTCAACCAGGCCGATGTCGAATCCGGCCGTCGCCTCGTCGATGCGATGCTTGATCTCGTCGGTAATGTGCGGGATGACCTGGACGGTCGCGCCCAGGTAATCGCCGCGGCGTTCCTTGCGGATCACGTTTTCATAAATTCGGCCCGTGGTGACCGAGTTCTTGCGGCTCAAACGGGTGTGAACAAAACGTTCGTAGTGACCCAGATCCAAATCTGTCTCGGCGCCGTCGTCGGTGACGTACACCTCGCCATGCTGAAACGGGCTCATTGTGCCCGGATCGACATTGATGTAAGGGTCCAGCTTCATCATCGTGACCTTGAGGCCACGTGCTTCGAGAATAGACGCGAGCGACGCTGCAGCAATGCCCTTGCCAAGCGAGGACACCACGCCACCGGTCACAAAAATCAGGGGAGTCATGAAGGCGCTCCAGGAAAGCCATAGTCTACCGGTTGCACCCCCTGGGGGCCAAACCCGGCGTAAAACGAATGCGCGAAAAAACCGCGCCCCGGACTAGCCGGGGCGCGGTTGAGTGTGGTGAACTCTTCAGCTCAAGGCTTGCGCTTGCCTTCTTCCTCTTCTTCCTCGCGCGGGGCGGGATTCTGTCCCTGCGCGGCTGCCTGCTTGGCGCGCGCCTCGGTCGCGGCGCGACGCGCAGCGCGCTTTTCGGCCTCGCTGCGCGTGTCGTTCTGCGCGTCAGCCGTCTTGCCGTCATTATTCTGCGGTGCGCTGGACTGGGCCAGAGCAACAACGGCAGACGACATGGCAAACACCGCGCCGGCCAGCATCAACACGTTTCGAACCTTCATGATGACTCTCCTCATACCTCGGGTCGCCAGCGGGCCAATGCCCACTCCGGCATGACGCACAGTACGGCAGCCTGGTTCAGCGGCTCCTGAATACGGCAGCAGATGCGGTGGGCGGTTGCAGGCGATTCATGCCTGCAGGCTGGCGCGCAGGCGCCTTACTTGCTGGGCACTGCTGCGCCAATACCCCGGCGGCAGGCCTTGCGGCGCCTTGACTGGCGCAATCCCTGGCATCAAGGCTTTGGCCGACGCATGGAATTCACGTACGCCGGTGCGCTGCGCCACCTCGGCGAGGTTGTCCGGCGTCAGCCCGGCACCGGCCATCAGTGACAAGCGGCCTGCCGCCTGAACCGCCATCTCGGCGATGCTGTCCGCCCCCTGCAAGGCATCGTCGCGCCCACCGGAGGTCAGGATGCGCTCGCACCCCAGGCCGACCACCTGCTCCAGCGCCGCCGCCGGGTCGGGGACACAATCGAATGCGCGGTGGAACGTCACGCCCAGCGTGCCGGCGGCTGCGATCAAGCCGCTACAGCCCGCCCATTCGACCTCGCCCCGCGGCGTCAACGCCCCGATCACTACACCATCGCAGCCCAGCTGCACGCAGAGCTCCACATCACGCTGCATGACGTCCCATTCGGCCGGCGAGTACACAAAATCCCCACCGCGCGGACGGATCAACACGTATAGCGGGATCTGCAACCGCTCACGCGCTATCGCCAGCGTGCCGTAGGACGGCGTGGCACCGCCCTCGCCCAGGTTCTCGCACAGCTCGATGCGATCGGCGCCGCCCTCTTGCGCGGCCAGCGCCGACTCCAGCGAGTTGGCGGCGATTTCCAACGTGAAGCCGGTGCCGGTTGCCATCGTGCTCAGTACTTCTCGGAGGTATAGATCGACTGCGAGCGCAGCAGCGCATCCTGCTTGCCGGCATCGCAGACTGCGTAGGAAAACCCCTTGTGTAAGGCAAACGCGCCGACCTCGCCATGCTTGTTCAGTGCCAGGAAGCAGACCTGCAGCTCCTTGCTGGCCTCCGGACGCTTCTTGATCACGCGCTCGATCGCCTCGCGGCAGGCGTCAGCGGGGCTGCGGCCCTGGCGCATCAGCTCCACCACCAGGAAACTGGCGGCGTTGCGGATCATTTCCTCGCCCACGCCCGAAGCCGTCGCCCCGCCCACCTCGTTGTCGACGTACAGGCCGGCGCCGATGATCGGACTGTCGCCGACCCGGCCGCGCATCTTCCACGCCATGCCACTGGTGGTGCAGGCGCCCGCAAGCCGGCCGTTGCGGTCGATGGCCACCATGCCGATGGTGTCGTGGTTTTCCTTATTGCCTGGGATGGCACGCTGCTCGACGTTGATCTCCGGCGCGTACTTGGATGTCTTCAGCCACTCCTTCCAGGCCTTCTCGGCCTCCGGCGTGCGCAGGTCCTGTGCCTTGAAACCCTGTTCAACGGCGAACTGCTGGGCGCCCGCCCCGACCAGCATGACGTGCGGGGTCTGTTCCATGACTCTGCGGGCCACGGAAATGGGGTGATCGATGCCTTCCAGCGCAGCCACCGCGCCACAACTTCCGTCGCCTTTCATGATGCTGGCATCCAGGGTGACGAAGCCATCCCGGTCTGGAAAGCCGCAGCGGCCGACGGTGGAATTGCACTGCCCGGTCTCGGCCCAGCGCGCGCCCGCCTCGACCGCATCGATCGCACTGCCGCCCTTGCCCAGTACCGCCCATGCCGCCTGGTTGGCCGGCACGCCGAAATCCCAGGTGGACACGACCTTGGCACCGCTGCTGGTGGCCTGTGCGCCGACCTTGGGCAGGGCCACTGCACCGGCGGCCAGGAGCGAGGACTGCAGGAAGGTACGACGTGAAGGCATGGAAGGCTCCGGTGTGGGGTCAGGAAGCAGGATGGGCGGCGTGCCAGGCGGCCGCGCCGATGATGCCAAGTTGGCCATGTTCGATGCACGACACCGGTACCTCGCGCAGCGCACTGGACAGCACGCCCTTGTCGAGGAAGCGGCGCATGAAACCGCCGGCCTGCAGGTGCTGGCCCAGGTGCCCAGCCAGGCCGCCGGCCAGATACACCGAGTGCGCGCAGAAGGTGATGGCCAGGTCGCCCGCCACGCTGCCCAGCCACTGGCAGAACAGCGCCAGGCACTCGCCGGCCAGGGCGTCATCCCCTGCCTCTGCCGCTGCCACCAGCGCCGCCGGCTCGGTCAATGCCGGCGCGGCGCCGCGTAGTTCGCACAGCGCCGCGTAGAGATTCATCAGCCCGGTGCCGGACAAGGCACGTTCGTTGTCGACCTGGCCGAAACGGGCCGGCAGCACGCGCACGATGTCCAGCTCCCGCGCAGTGCCCGCGGCCAGCGCTGCGTGCCCGGCCTCGCTGGGCTGCACATGGAACCCGCCCGGACTGCCCACTGCCAGGGCCGCGCCCAGGCCGGTGCCCGGCCCCAGCAGCAGCGCGGGAAATTTCACCCCGCCGGCCTGGCCTGCCGCCAGCGGGCGGATCTGCCCGGCCGGCACATGCGGCAGCGCCCAGGCCAGCGCCTCGAAATCATTGATCAAGCGGAACTGCTGGAGTCCCGAATCGCGCAAGGTCGCCGACAGCGATACTGGCCAGGGCAGATTGGCGTTGAGCAGCGCGTCGCCCTGCAGCAGCCCGGCAATGGCCACCACGCCTTCGGAGGGGAAGACGTCCACGCCTTCGGCCGCGAGATCCTCGCGAAACCGGCACAGCACCGCTGCCAGGCTGGGAAACCCAGCGCCGGCATAACGCTTGTGGATCAACAACTCAGGCACGCCACGGGCCCCCAGGCGGACCAGGCCCAACCGGGCATAGGTCCCGCCCACGTCGGCAGCCACAATGCATTGCTCCCCGGCCTGGCCGGGGGCGCCCGCTGTCTCACGGGCGGCGACTTGCACCACGTACGATCTCCTGCCAACGGCGCCGTGGCACCTGGGTTCGAGCACCAGGGCGCTGGCACCGGACGGATCTGGTATCCGCCTGGACCCGATTGTATCGGCAAGCCGCGTCCACGCCGCAGCAACGCCTGCTACGACGGGTCTGGCAGGGGCGAACGTGCAAATCCGCCCCCCAGACCGCAAACTTGCCCGCCTTCGTGGCCTACACGACCTGATCGACCGAATGAATACCCGTTACAACGCTGCAGACATCGAAGTCCTCTCCGGCCTGGACCCGGTCAAACGCCGGCCGGGCATGTACACCGACACCGCGCGCCCCAACCACCTGGCACAGGAGGTCATCGACAACTCCGTGGACGAGGCCCTGGGCGGCCACGCCAAGACGGTGGAAGTGACCCTCTACAAGGATGGCAGCGTGGAGGTGTCCGACGACGGCCGCGGCATGCCGGTGGACATTCACCCGGAAGAAAAGATCCCCGGCGTCGAGCTGATCCTCACGCGGCTGCACGCCGGCGGCAAGTTCAACAACAAGAACTACACCTTCTCCGGCGGCCTGCACGGCGTGGGCGTGAGCGTGGTCAACGCGCTGTCCACGCTGGTGGAGATCCACATCAAGCGCGAAGGCGCCGAACACCGGATCACCTTTCGCGACGGCGACCGCGCCAGCCCGCTGGAAACGGTCGGCAGCGTCGGCAAGAAGAACACCGGCACGCGCTTGCGTTTCTGGCCGGATCCGAAGTATTTCGACACGCCCAAGATCAATGTGCGCGCCCTGCGCCATCTGCTGCGCGCCAAGGCCGTGCTGTGCCCCGGGCTGACGGTCAAGCTGTTCGATGAAGTCAGCGGCGATCGCGATAGCTGGCTGTATGAAGACGGCCTGCGCGATTATTTGAAACAGGAACTCCTCAAGGGCGAAACGGCCGAGCGCGAATTGCTGCCGGCACAGCTGTTCGTTGGCACCCTCAAGAAGGAATCGGAGATCGTCGACTGGGCCGCGGCCTGGGTGCCGGAAGGCGAGCTGGTGCAGGAGAGCTACGTCAACCTGATTCCCACCGCCCAGCACGGTACCCACGTCAATGGCCTGCGGTCGGGCCTGACCGATGCGCTGCGCGAGTTCTGCGACTTCCGCAACCTGCTGCCGCGCAACGTCAAGCTGGCCCCGGAGGACGTATGGGACCGCGTCACCTTCGTGCTGTCGCTGAAGATGACCGACCCGCAGTTCTCCGGCCAGACCAAGGAGCGCCTGTCCTCGCGCCAGGCCGCCGGCTTCATCGAAGGTGCCGCGCACGATGCCTTCAGCCTGTGGCTGAACCAGCATGTCGAGACCGGCCTGCAGATCGCGCAGCTGGCCATCGACCGCGCCAGCGCGCGGCTCAAAACCGAGAAGCAGATCGTTCGCAAGAAGATCACCTCCGGCCCGGCCCTGCCCGGCAAGCTGGCCGACTGCATCAGCCAGGATCTTTCGCGTACCGAGCTGTTCCTGGTGGAAGGCGACTCGGCCGGCGGCAGTGCCAAGCAGGCGCGCGACAAGGATTTCCAGGCCATCATGCCGTTGCGCGGCAAGATCCTGAATACCTGGGAAGTCGCTTCCGGCAGCGTGCTGGCCTCCGAGGAAGTACACAACCTCGCGATCGCCATCGGCTGCGACCCCGGCAAGGACGACATCACCGGTCTGCGCTACGGCAAGGTGGTGATCCTGGCCGATGCCGATTCAGACGGCCTGCACATTGCCACGCTGCTGGCTGCGCTGTTCCTGCAGCACTTCCCTGCGTTGGTTGCGGCAGGGCATATCTTCGTGGCGATGCCGCCATTGTTCCGCGTGGACGTGGGCAAGCAGGTGTTCTACGCCCTGGATGAAGAGGAAAAGCGCCTGCTGCTGGAGAAGATCGCGCGCGAGAAACTCAGGGGCCAGGTCAACGTCACCCGCTTCAAGGGGCTGGGCGAGATGAACGCCTCGCAGCTGCGCGAGTCGACCATCCACCCCGACACCCGCCGCCTGGTACAGCTGACCGTGGACGACGCCGACCAGACCCGCGGCCTGATGGACATGCTGCTGGCGAAGAAGCGGGCGGGTGATCGCAAGGCGTGGCTGGAGACCAAGGGCGACCTGGCCTCGCTGGAAGTCTGATCCGGCGAT